>CAZLMY010000064.1:0-30650 GCA_964560845.1 uncultured Occallatibacter sp.
CTCGCCGGTGCGCAGGGCGGGATAAACGCGCACGGTTTGGGTGAGCGGGGCGCGCGCCCAACGCTCGCAGAGGCCAAGCGGCGAGCGGTAGCGCACGTAGAGCCAGCCCGTCTCCCAATCGCCGCGCTCCTGGGGCTCGATGCGGTAACGCAGGCTGGCCGGGACGCGAGGAAAGACCGTGAGCTTATGCGTGGGCGGCTCCGCGACGGTTGCGGTGAGAGCAGCCGGCAGGTCGTCCACCAGGCGGCACTCCACGATCATTGCGCTGCGATTTTCAAGCGTCAGCTCGATCTCGGTTGCGCTGTCCAGAGCCGGGGCGTTCGACCAGGAGCGGCTGGCGGAGAGTTCATGGGGATGCGGCAGACGCAGGCCATCGAGCAATGCGGCCAGCAGCACCAGCGCATCCCAGGCAAGCATGGCAAAGGCCAGGCGGCCATCCCAGAAGCCGGGAATCAGCCACACAAAGCCAAGGATGAGCAGGAAGATGCTGCGCAAGGTGAGCCCGAAGGCAAAGCGGCTGCGCCGTTCACAAACGGCGGCGATGGGATCGGGATGGAGGGAAGCGGAGATCATGAAGGATCAAAACCTTAGGTCAAGGGCCATCAAAAGCGCGCGGTCGACTTCCACGATTCTGTCCCTTGAAAGCGATCCTACGTAGTTTGTGAGCACAGATTTTGGAATGCTGGTTAGATTGTCGCAGAGGATCCAACTCGGATGCTTGAGCCCCTCATTCAGACCAACGCCGACCTGGGTTGAAAGGCCGCTGCCATTCGTGTTGACCGGCGCGCAGATGACGGTCGGAAACCGCGTATCGATCAGCACCTGGCGGCTAACGATGACAAATACCCGATATTGCTTCGTGTCGCCTGGAGGCTGGTAAACACGGTACAGTTCGCCACGGCGCATAGTGCCTCATTCCGTTCCGGAATAATCGATTGGCGCCTGATAGCGCAGCACGTCCATTGCTTCGGCGTGAAGAGAATCGGCGTTGGCGTTAATCAGTTCCACGTCCCGTGCATTGATCGCTCGACGAAGCTTTTCCCGGAAGTACTCACGGAGAACTCCTTCGATAAACGCGGAACGTGACCGCGCGGAGCCCGCGGATTCATCGATCTCCGCCAGAAGGTCGGATGAAAGTGTGATAGATGTCTTCTCTTTCATGCTACTCATATACCACCTTTCGATCCGGGGATCAAACCCAAGTCCACTTCTCTCTCAACTGGGCCCTTGCTCACTGCCGCGGCACCGGCACGGCGGCGATGACGTCGGTCAGCACCCGGTCGGCGTCGAAGCCTTCCAGCTCGGCTTCGGGCTTCAAAATCACCCGGTGGCGCAGCACCGGCTGCATGGCGCGCTTGACGTCGTCGGGGATGAGGTAGTCGCGGCCGTCAAAGGCGGCAGTCGCTTGCGCCACGCGCATCAGGCTCAGGGCGGCGCGGGGGCTGGCGCCCAGCAGCAGGGTGGGCCACTCCCGGGTGCGTCGAGCCAAGGCCAGGATGTAGCTGTAAATCTCCGGCTCAATGCGGATGGCGCGCACCTCGGCGCGGGCGGCGTCGAGCAGGGCGGCGGTGATGGGCTGGATGGCCACGTCTTCCAGCAGCCCAGCGCCTGAACCGGCGTGGTGGCGCTCCAGAATCTGCAACTCTTCTTGCTCGCTGGGGTAGGCCACGCGGATCTTCAGCAGAAATCGGTCGAGCTGCGCCTCGGGCAAGGGATAAGTGCCCTCGAAGTCGACCGGGTTCTGGGTGGCGAAGACGGTGAACCAGGCGGGCAGAGCCCGGCGAGTGCCGTCGCTGGTGACCTGGCGCTCTTCCATGCATTCCAGAAGCGCGGCTTGGGTGCGCGGGGGCATGCGGTTGATCTCGTCCACCAGCAGCAGGTCGGTAAACACCGGACCGGCATGGAAGGCGAAGCTGGCCGCGTCGGCCCCGGGGCGAAGGATAGTGGTGCCCAGGATGTCGGCAGGCATGAGGTCGGGGGTGGCCTGCACGCGCTGGAAGCCGAGGCCGAGCAGACGGCCCAGGGCCTTCACAATCAGTGTTTTGGCGATGCCCGGCACGCCTTCAAGCAGGGCGTGGCCCTGGCACAGAACGGCGATGAGCACCTCTTCGATGACCGGCGCCTGGCCGGCGATGACCCGGCCCATCTCGGCGCGGGCATGATCGATCAACTCCTGGGTCGCCCGCAGGTGCTTCGCACTGTTCTCGTTTTCGTCTGCGTTCTGGCTAGAAACTTGCTCAATTTCCTGGCTCATGAAGCCCTTTCATGCTTTTTGGATGGAATTTCGTTTGTCGATTGGCCGGCGCCTTCAACTGCCGCGAAGCTACCGGATCTGGCGGCAGCATGAAGCAGCTCACGGTGGCGATGAAGCGTCTGGATCAGCTTGAGCGCCTGGCGGGGGTTGGCGCCGTCGCTCCAGGCGGCCTCTTCACAGGCGGCCAGGTCGGCCTCAAGATCGGCGTCGGCATGCGGAAAGCGGCGGCGAATCACCAGCGCCAGTTCGGCTGCGCTCATCTTGCTCGTCCCGTGCCTGTAGCCGGCCCGCAGTCCGCAGAGCCGCAGCGTGTGACGCCGGAAGCGCTCCAGGGCAATGGCCACGGTGGTGGACGACGCCCCGGCATTGCGATAGAGCGAGCCCAGCGCCTGCAGAAACTCGATGGGCGTGGCCCGCGCCGGCGGGGGCAGATCGCGCACCGGCCCCGAGCGGCGGCTGAAGCTCAGCACGATCAGCAACGCCAGGCCCGCCAAGCCAAATTGCAGCAGCTTCAGCGAGGACCCGGCGGCGTAGCTCCAGGTGGAGCGCACCTCGCCGTGCAGCGACTCGTCCCAATAGAAGCGATGGCCCTCGCGCGGGCCGAGCGAATCCAGAAAGAAGTCGAGGTTATGGGCACGGGCCAGCGAACCGTTTTCAAGCGGCGTGGAGCTGGCCCACCACACGGCGTGACCCTTGCCCCAGGCGTATTCCACCACCGCGGGCTGGCCGGCGCAGCTCATCGCGACGCGATGCGCGGGGTTACCCACCTTCCAGGTAGCTTCCGGCACCATCCAGACTTCGCCCGCGCCGGCCAGCGGATCGAGCCCCTCCGGTTGCAACTGGCAGGCGGCAAAATTCAGCTCCTTGGGCGGCCCGCTGGCACCGCCGGGCAGCAGGAATCCGCCCCAGAAGCCTGTCGAAAGCACGCGGCCTCCTCGCTCCAGAATCTGCCGGATGGCCTTGATGTCGTCGTTCTCGCGGGAAAACGGCTCGGCCAGGATCACCACGGTATCCGGACCGGCCGTGGCAGCCAGTTCGCTCAGCGGGCGCTCCCAGCGCTCCAGCGGATAGCCGGAGCGCAGCAGCGTGTCGTAAGCTGCGCGCGCCCCATGGCGGCCGGAAAGGTAAGAGGAGGGCAATGGGTTGTCGTTGCTGTTGCCGTTGGGCAGCAGGACCCCGGTGACAATGGCCAGTGTCACCCCGATGGCCAGACACCAGAGGATGAGCTTGCGGTCTTTGGCGTCGACCGAGGAGTGGCCGACAAAGTACCACACCGCGGCGGAGCCCACCGTAAACAGCAACAGCAGCGGCCAGTAACTCAACAGAGATTGAAGCATGGGGAGCAGATTCATTGCCCACCGCCCGTAGCCGGAGTGTTGCCGGCAATCAGCGCGGTGGCCAGTGCCTCGGCCTGCCGGTAGTCGCTCTCCGCAGCTCCACGGCCGCCATACCAGACGCGTTCGAAGCTGCCGGTGAGTTTGGCCAGGCTGGGGCGCCGCGGATCGTCCGTGGCAACCAGGGCGAGGTACTCGCGGGGAGTGCGGGCGCGGTCGGCGGGCCACAGACGCTTGGATTCGAGACGCGAGATCGACGCCCAGTAGACGAAGTGAATGGCCTCGCGCCACTGCCCGGCAGCGGCGGCCGCGCGTGCGTCTTCAAGCCACTTTTGCCAGGGCCGCGCCGAAGCGGCTCCCGCTGCGGGGCCAAAGTCCTCGGGCACCAGGCGAATGCGCCAGCGGCGTTCCAGTTGCATCAGGCTCCAGACCAGCCCGACGCAGACCGCCAGGATGAATCCCCAGACCAGCACCCGACCGATCCATGCGGAGCGCTCGCCGAAGCGGGATGCGCTTTCAAACAGGTGGTTGAGCCAGTTGCCCAGGCGCTCCAGCAAGCTGTCGCGCGCCGAGGGCTCGGCCAGGTCGCGGAAGTCGCGGCCGGCCAGCACCTGCTTCATGGCTTCGCGCTCGGCGGCGTGGGGCTGAGGGACTGCAGGCGCGCCGTTGGCCTGGATCAGATCCTGGGCCAGGCGGGCCTGGGCGTCGAGCAGCAGTTGGCTGGTGGTGGGCGGAGCCGGTTGCGCGCTGTCCTTGGGCGGAGTTCGCTGCGTGAAAGGAGGCGTAGGCGGTGGGGTGTCGGGCGTGTCCTTGTCCTGGGCGCGGGAGAAGAGCACGCGCAGCCAGCCGAAGCGGACGAGGCGGCGTTCCGAGCCATTGGCAGCCAGGGGAATGCGGTCGTCCGGTCCCACCAGGGTGGGGTCGCAGGCCTTGATATCGCGCGCCGCGGCGCAGGCCTGCACCAGGGGCACCAGTGCCTGCAGGTGCTGGCGGTACTGGTCGAGCGTCGCATCCTGCCAGCGGCCCACAGGAGTTATCGGCTGAACCGGCAGCGCGGCATGACTCAGCAAGCTGCAGAAGATCGCAGCCAATGCAGCGCTCGCCAAGACGAAACGGACCCTCACGCGGTTGCGTCCTCCGTCTCCGGGCCCGCAAGATCGCTGTCGTCCTGAGCGAGGCGCTTTTCAGCCGAGTCGAAGGACCCGCGGTTGCCTTTCGCCCCAAGGGAGGGAAGCAAGGCCCCTAACGCGCCCTGTTCCAGTCCTGTCGTCATACCTGCCGAATCCATCATTCTCTCGATATCGTAGCCCTCTTTGCGTATGCGCTGATCATAGTAGAAGAGGGTCAGGGCGATGGGGTAGATAGGACCGATGAGGGCAGAGAGTGCCGTGTTCGAGGTTTGCCTGAGGATTGGGTAGAGGATGTAACCGATCCATCTTGCATGGGTTGAGTGGACTGCCGAGAAGACGGCAAGCCGGAGGAGCCACAGGAACGAGCCGGAAAGCATCCATGAAACAACTGACAGGGCAATCCAGGTCAGCGCAATGCGCAATCGGCTTCCGCGTGTGAGTGTCCAACTGCGGCGGAGAGAACGGAATGCCTTCAGGTCTTCAAATGCTGCCGAGGGAAAGGCAAGGGAGAGCGACGAGCCAACCCAGAGAAAGACAGCGAAGCCTGCCGCGAACCACAAACCCGCGATTATGAGCGACGGTTCAGATTCAAGGAGCCTCTGGGCTCCGAGCGATTCGAGGGCCGCCATTGTGCAGGCGAAGAGCAGAACGGTGAGGACCTCGATAATCACTAACCCGGCGACGAGCTTGAGCACCGCCAGCCATAGATAGCTCAGCCACCGCGCGCCGAAAAAATGCCAGGCCCCACGAATCCTGACCTCTTCGCCAAAGTTGACGCCGGAGACGAGCTTGAGGATCACCGGAAATAGGAGGAAACCAAAGAAGCTTGCGAAGTGGTAGTAGCCGATCGCGAAGACCACCCGCGTCATGAAGATGCCCGGAGCCCAGTGGTTGTCGCTCACAGCGGAGGAATAGAGATGAAACCCGTAGGCATCCGCTAACCCAACACCTTGGACCACAAAAGCCGGCACGGCGCTCACAATTAGGAACGCCCAGAACCGCTCGCGGTAAATCTGCACGGTGCGGTCGAGGATTTCTCCCAGGTTCATGGGGCGGATAGGCGTCGTCAAGCTTGCCCTTCTTCTGCCGGAGTCGCCTCAATCTTTGCTTCGCCAAGCGCGACTACGGGCGTCGACATACCTGCCGAATCCATCATTCTCTCGATATCGTAGCCCTCATTGCGCATGCGCTGATCGTAGTAGAGCACCGTGAGCACGATGCCGCTCAACGGAGTGAATACCAGCGCCAGCAGCAGCGACACAATGCCTTCAAGACCCGCAACCGCGATGGGGTTTTCAGCCAGAATCGGGACTGAAGTCTTGAAATGCTGGATCAGCCCCGCTGTTCCGAAAGAGAATGTCATCACAAGGGCCATCGGCAGGATCAATCCCCAGCAGATGCGCCACCTGCTGCCTTCGCCCAGCTTGATGCTGCGGCTGAAAGCGCCGGAAGCCGTCAGATTCTCGATTGCGACAACCGGATAGGCGAGCGCGCAGCGGGTGTAGAGATAGATGCTCGGAAGGAACGCAAGGATAAAGGCAGGGACCGTCGCATAGATCGAATGGAAGGCAACGGCAATGACTCCAGCGACGATTGCAGTGATGAACAGCGGCCAGCAGGCATAGAGTCCCATCAAGATTCCGAGCCCGACCAGGCGGCCGATCTTGGGAAGGTACCTTACCAGCGCTTCACGGAGGGTGACTTCTTCTCCGAGATGGACACGGGAAGCAGCGAGACAAGTGGCAGCCTCAATGACACCGCTGGCCAGGATGGTGGCCAGATAAAACACCACAGTTGCCAGGTAACTTGCCACTCTCAGAGTTACGTAGCCCGGCGTTGGATCGGCGACCTTGGCAGGATGAACCATGGAGAGGTTGAAGCCCAATTGCACCAGCCCGGAAATCAGGCCCAGTCCGGCGAAGAGTTGAAACCGCGCTCTCAGGATCTCAACAGCGCGGTCGAAGATTGCGCCCAGGTTCATGGGGGCCAGATTGGTCGTCATGCTTTCTCACTTTCGTTGAGGCCGTTTTGCGGGCCTTCTTTGCGCAGGCGCTGGTCTTTGTAGAGCACTACGAAGGCCGTCGAGTAACCGGCCTCTTGCAGGGCGATCCACAGGAACATTGCGCCGAACCCCAGAACGGCCAATAAAACCATGCCCGCGATCAGCACCGGTCCCTGGGGATGAAAATGCCCGAGCGCGGCGGCAAAGGCGCCCACCGCAAACACCACCAGCGCCACGGCAGAGGACACCAGAAACAATGCGTAACCCACGGCATAGATCACCAGCAGCGCTAGAAAAATGCGGCCCTTGGCGCTTTCCGTCAGCCGTGCGCTCTGCTTCAAGGCGGCGCGGGCGGTGAGCCCTTCGGCCACGCAGGCAGGGTAAGCCAGCGAGTAACGCAGCCCCATGAAGATGGCATACACCACCGAACCCACATAGAGCAGGATGCCCAGGGGCAGCAGAAGGAACAACGCGCCGGGACTCAAGCTCCCGTTTGACCATTGGCGCATGAGGAAGAATCCCGCAATGGCCACCAGCCAGCAGAGCAGCGCGGGCGCCACGATCAACAGGCCGCGCAGCACGATGAGCCAGAGATAGCGGCCCAGGTGGCTCCAGGCATGTCCATAGGCCTGGCTCACCGTCGCGGCAGCCCCTTGCTCGGCTTGCAGGGCCGCATAACTCGCGGCTGCGTTATAAAGCGCATAGAAGACGGTCCCCGCGGTGGCCAGGACAAGGAAAACGGGGATGACGAAAAGAAGCACGGCAGCCGGGTCGGGATGCTGGGTGGTTTGAGGCAGAAGTCCTGAGAAATACATGCCCGCGACGGTGAGCGCGTAGAGGGCAAAGAACGCTGCGGCCGGAATGGCGGCAACGGCAACAAAGACCCTGGTGTTGGCCCGCAGCAGACGGTAGACCCGGTCGAGGATCTGACCGAAGGTCATGGGTGCGGGAAGAGGCGGCAGGGCGGTCGGATCGAGGGGTGGAATCAAGTCGTTCATGACATTCACCTGATGTTGCATTTCTGTCGGTTGGCGTGGTCCCGCAACGCTTTCGGGATCATTCGCCTTCGGTCGCGGCGCCTTGAGGCTCTTGAGGCGCGAGAGGAAGTTCCGGGGCGGCTCCGCTTTCAGGGGGCGCAGCTTCCACCGGCGCTTTGGCTGCCACGGCTTTGAGTTCCGGCACGGTGAGCCCAGCTGCGGCCATCATCCACTCGATATCGTAGCCCTCTTTGCGCACCCGCTGGTCATAGTAGAAGAGCGTGATTCCGGCGGCGTAGATGGGGCCCAGAAAAGTGGTGGTGAAGAAGCCGACCACCTGCGAGAGCGCGCTGGCTCCGGCGCTGATTTGGCCGTTGTGCTTGAGAATCGTGGCGATGAAGAAGATTTGCGTGATGCCCACCAGCCCCAGCTTGATGGCCCCGATCAGCAGTCCAAGGACGAAGATGCGGCCCTTGGATCCCTTGGCCAGTGCCACGCCGCGGCGCAGTGACGGCCAAGCCTTGAGGTTCTCAACCACGCAGGCGGGGACCGCCAAGGCATAGCGAAGAGCCATGAAGACGGTGTAGATGCCGACCGGGAAAATGAGCACAAACAGACCAAGGGACGCCACACCGATAATGGCCAAGGTCTTGGGGTCGGTCATGGCTGCCTGTTGGGCGGCCAGGCCGGCCGGCGTGCCGAACCCTTGCACGTAGTGGGTCATGAGCCAGAAGTAACCACCGTAGAGCAGCGCCAGGGGCGTCCATACGATGAAGGCGGTGATGGCCATCAGCCACAGATACTGGCCAAGGCGCGGCAGAATGGTGGCGTAGGAACCGCGGATGGTGGCCGGCTGGCCCAGGTGCACCCAGGCGACAGCGCGGCTGATGGCGGCAACGGCCGCGCCCGCCAGCAGGAACAGGACTAGCCATTCAACGCCAGTGCAAGTCCACACCAGCCATTGCAATTGCGCGGTCAGGTGCCAGATGCGCAGCAGTTCCGTGAGACCCACCAGCAGCAGCCCCAAAACCAGCGCGACGCCGCTATAGAGGGCAAAGATGCCCGCAAACAGCAGAAAATTCTCCCGATAGAGCTGGGCGGTCCGATCCAGAATCTCGCCGAGGTTGAGTGGGCGAAGAGCGGTTTCCATGCAGAGTTCCTCTAAATCCAATTGTGAATGCTTGCCGGGATACTAGCACAGACCCAGTTGCACCTGAATTTGGGGGCTCCCGGGAGGCTGGACTGAATTTAGAAAGAAATAACCTATGCAGGACCCTTGCGGTAAACTGAAGTCCCGTGCGATGGAAAGCAATCGAACGTCGATAAACGATCTCGCCAAAGCCTGTTCTCGATCTGCCGATGCGGCGGAATGGGGAGAGTTTCTGCGCCGCTGCGCACCCCTGGCGCAGCTGGTTGCCCTGCGCTATGCGCGGATGTGCGGAAACGGCTCATCCACAGCAATGGTGGACGATATCGTGCAAGAGATCTTCCTGAAGCTGTGCGAGCAGGAGCGCCGCATTCTGCGTGAATTCGAGCCGCGCGGCGAAGACTCCTTTTTCGGTTTGCTGCGCATCGTTTCCGCCTCCGTAGCCAACGACTATTTTCGCCGTGTCTCCTCTGTCAAGAGGGGTGGCAAAGTGGTAACCATGGCGTTGCTGGACGACACCGTTCCGATTGCTTCGGAATCGAACCGGCAATCCGCTCAAATCCACCGGTCTGTTTTGCTGGAACAATTGGACAAGAAAATGCGTTCGGCGCCGGATGTTGTGGGCGAACGCGACCGCGTGCTGTTCTGGCTCTATTACTCCAAGGGATTCACCTCCGAGGAGATTGCAGGTTTTTCAGCCACCGGACTTAGCTCGAAGGGCGTTGAAAGCGCGTTGCGCCGCGTGGCAACCTGGCTGCGAGGGCAAGTTGAGAGCTAGAATCCAGCTTGCTTTCAGCGTTGGTATTGAATCGGAATTGAATCCAGTGTGACTTTCTGAAAGGAAAGTCTCATAAAATGACGTTAGAGACTATTGGCAAGCTATGAAGGACGATTTCAACCCGGAACCCCATCCCGATTCCTTCGAAGATGACCTGACACGGGCATTCGACGAATTGATTGAGGGGCTGTCTTCGCACGCCTCCGAGGCGAGCGAGGGTCGGGTCGGGGAGCCGGAAACCGCCCGAGGCTGTCCTGCGCCAGAGGATTGGGTCTCGCTGTTCTGTCCGGAAGGTCGTTCCACGGAAGTGGATCGGTTGCTAGCCCATGCGGCCGTTTGCGGCCTCTGCGCCGCTCACCTGCATCGTCTTCATGGGCAGCCAACGGCAGAGGAATCCGCACAACTGGAGCAATTAGCATCGTCCTCTCCGGGGTGGCAACGCTCCATGGCTGCGCAACTTTCCAAGACGCCGCACCAGGGGCAGAGCAAGAGGAATCAGCGGCTTTACCTGTGGATCGGGAGCGGGCTGGCGGCTTGCATGGCCTTGGCCGTCACGGTCGGCGCGTGGTGGCACCTGGCAACCGCCCCTGAGAGGATGCTGGCCGAATCGTATTCCCGCACGCGGATCTTCGATTTGCGCATGCCGGGAGCCGGTTTCTCAGGAGTGGAGACGGAAAGCCACTTGCGAGGGGGCACGACCGGCCGGGAACCAGCGCAACTGCTGGAGGCGCGTGCGCGCATTGAACGTCACTTGGAAAACGCGCCCGACGACCACCATTGGCTGCAACTTGAAGCCCGGGCCGATGTGCTGGAAGAGAAATTCGATCCGGCCATCGACATCCTGGACCGCCTGCTGGCCGCCGGCCCCGTGACTTCGAGCCTTTTGCTGGACGATGCCACCGCTTATTTTCAGCGCGGCACCGCCGACAACAGCGAAAACGACCGTGCCACCGCCCTGGATTCCTTGCGCCGTGCCGACGAACTGGCTCCCGACGATCCCGTGGTGCTCTTCAACGAAGCGGTGGTAATGGAAGATCGCGGGCAGGTGATGAACGCCGTTGAGACCTGGAATCGCTACCTGCGGTTTGAGCGCGATCCCAACTGGTTGGCGGATGGGCGCCGCCGGTTGCAGGCCCTGGAGCAGAAGCTGACCCGGTTGAAGAGCCACCAAAGCCGGATGGAGCAGCACCTGGCCACTCCCGCAGCAATGCGCGCGCTGGCGGTCGACTCCGCGACGCTGGAAACAGTCGATGAGGAGTTGTCGAGCCTGCTATTGCCCAAACTGCTTGCACCGGCGTTTCCCATGACCGCAGATCGCACCCGCGGATCGCCGCCTTGCCCGGACCAGTGCCAAGCCGCACGCACTCTGCTTCAGGCTTTAGCCGCTTCGCTCGAACGGCATCACCAGGACCCCTGGCTTACCCGCCTCCTTCCTTCCGCAAGATCCACTCTTCCTTCCGACCAACCCAGCCCCGACTACCTTCAAGCGATCAACGCGCTGGCCCTGGCCATCGAGGCGGACGTTTCCGGCAACTTCGCGGCCGACGAGAAGTATGCCCTGACTGCCGGCGTGTTGTTCAAGAAGCTGGGCAATCGGGCCGGAGAAGATCGGGCTCAGGTCGAGGCGTCGTATGCTCATCAGGTTTCTTCCGATATCCCCGGCTGCTACAAACTGGCTCACTCGCTGCTGGGCAGGGATCCGGAGTTCGCCTGGATCCAGGTTCAGGCCCTGACGGAGGACTCCGTCTGCGACCCCGCTCCGGGAACCGGCGTTGAGGACTACTCCGGCTTTCAGCACACCGTGAGCATGGCCCATCAGCGCGGCTACGCGGTGCTGGAATTGCGGGCCAGAAACCTGCTGGGCATGTCGCCGGTCGAAAATGGAGACGCAGAGGCTGCCTGGCACATCTACCTGGCCAACATCCGGCTGTTCTATGGCGGCGACTACCCCGCCTTCAAACTCTATTCGGCACTTTCTGGCCTGGCGGAGCTGGAGCAGTCAACCCCGCGGGTGCACCTCGATTTGTTGCTTCATCGCGAGGTGGTGGGAGTGATTGAGCAGACGCCGAATCGGCAACTGGTCCCCACCGAGCGAGTCTATCTGGCCATTGCCGCTCTGCGCGCCGGTTCCACCGACGAAGCTACCGAACAAATGCGCGTCGCGGAGAAGGAACTGGCGGCCAACGGCGGCGGTGCGGGCGTTCAAGGCTTCCTGGTGGAAAGCGAAATCGCCATGGCCGGGCTCTACCTGGAGCAGCACGACCTGGCCGCTGCAGGCCGGATGCTGGATTCAGCGCATCGACACATGGTTGGGATCAGCAACACCTACCGGGTGCGCGACTATGCAGTCGCTCTTGGAGAATTGGAACTGGCCCAGGGGCATCTGGATACCGCCGAGCCCATGTTGCGCTCCGCGATCCAAGTGGCGGAACGTGCGGGAAGCAAGGGCGGTCCGCAAACCATCGTGCTGGCCCAGCGCGATCGCCAGTTGTATGGGGTGTTGGCCGGCGTGTGGCTGGCTCAGGGGCGTCCCCCGGAAGAGGTTCTCGCGCTTTGGGAAAGGTACCGGTTGCGGATCCTGGGCCAACCGGCTCCGGTTTGCCCCAACCACGGCCTGGCCTGCCTGAAGCCGAAACTGACGGCGGCGCTTGCGCGTCTGGGAAACGACCAGTTGTTGGGGCAGGTGGTTTTGCCGGATAGCCTGTTGCTCTACCGCGCAACGAACGGGGGAGTCACCTGGACAGCCGTGCCCATCAGCCGAAAGCAGCTGCAGACGGTGGCGGAAGGGCTGGAGCGCGAAGCCAGTTCTCCCGCGACAGCACTCGCGTCCGTGGAGCACGCATCCCGCTCGGCCGGCTCCGTTCTGCTGGCCCAGCTTCAGGACGATCCAGCCTCGCCCGACGCGCAGTCGCTGCATCGCCAGTTGTTCCTGGAGCCCGATCCCCAGTTGGGCAATCTTCCTTGGCCGTTGGTAGCTGATGCAGCCGGACCGATTGGCTTGCGCTACAGTCTCGAGGAATCGCCATCCCTGCTGCTCAATCGACGCTCAAGAGACTTGGCGCCCCGCGCGACCCGTTCTGACTCGAACAATACTGGAAGACCCGCGCCGGTCGTCGGCAGAGTGTCGGGCAAATCCTTGATCGTCGGCGCTTCAGTGGCAGCCGGAGACCAGCAGCGATTGCCTGAAGTGTTAAAGGAGGCCAGAGCGGTAGCCCACTTTGGCTCCAATTCGAATGTGCTATTAGCGGAAGAAGCCACCCGGGCCAAATTGACCGAGCATCTGGAAACAGCAACCAGCATCCATTTCGCCGGTCACGCCACAGAGCGCGACGGCGGCATGCGCTTATTGCTTGCCCCCCAGAAGCCGTCCCGCCTGCTGACAGGCAACGACGCCTACCTGGACAGCACCCTGCTGCGCCAGCATCCTCCCCGCCTGGCACGGCTGGCAGTCTTCTCAGCCTGCTCCACCGGGAAGAAACAGGTGGGCTGGAATCACGGTATGGGCGACATTGTGGATACGCTTGCATCGCTGGGTGTGCCCGACGTAGTGGCCACCCGATGGCAGATCGACTCTTCGTCGGCGGTTCCCATGATGGACGCGTTCTATAGCGGACTGGCCGAGGGACTCAGCGTCCCCCAGTCGCTCACCGCTGCGCGGCAAACCCTGAGCCGGGACCCGCGTTACCGCCATCCTTACTATTGGGCGGCCTACTACTCCTCGGGCTGGGGTGATTCCGACCTGCGGCCGATTTTCCACAAAGACCAGTAGTCGAATACCGGGAACAGTGGTCGGTAGTCCAGTCGCTGTGCGGCGCTGCTTGTGACCTTGCTGGGCGGTATTGTGTCTTTGCTTTGGCCGCGCAATGCCTCGGAGCCGAGCGGAACCCATGCGGAGCTATATCGCCGGCCCCAGACATCGATCAACCGATCACTGACAACAGTCCACTGAGAACTGCCGTTCAAACCTCGACAAAGTGGATGGAAAGTTCCTTGAGCGAGGGGTGATCGGAGAGCTTCGAGCCGCACTCATGGGTGGCCAGCGGGCCCACGCCAAGAGAGGAGATTTGCTTGAACAGCGGGGCCGGGTACATTTTGCCGCGCTCGACGAAGTCGTTCAGCAGAGACTCCAGGTAGTTCAGATCCTCTGCCTGCACGATGGTGCGCAACTCCGGGTGGATGAGGAAGCGGAGGCCATCCTCATCTTCTCTAAGCACAAACAGGATGACTGGCGCGACGCGGGCCGAAGCGGTGCTCCATCCCGGCGGCCGATACTCCAGGGCGCAGAACGGCGACTGGAGGCTTCTGCTGGTGCTGTAGCCCGCTATGCTCACTGCCATTCACCCTTCTTTGCGCCTCGACCATCGATTCCAGCGTCGCTTGCAGGAAGCTGGCGGTCGACAACTTATCCAGGCACTGCGCAAAGCTCTCCAGTGCCGTGCCGGTCTTCCATCCTTCCGGCAATTTATGGATCCGCTGCCACAGCCGATCCGCGTCCAGATTCATGGCTGTTTGCCGGAAACTCTGAATCTGGTCAAACGATACACCTTGGTAGATGCGGGGATCAAGATATCTCGACGCGATGAAATGGGCGCGCTGTTCCCCTTTGGGACCGCCGAACAAATGTCCCTGATCGACAAACCAGGCGTCCAGCCATCCGTCCTCATCGCGAAGAAAAAGCGCCTGGCGGTTATCCGTGTGCTGGGCGCAAATGTCCAGCAGCCACGCCATCCAGAAACTCTGGTGATTGCGGATGCGCTTGTAGCTCGAGCCCGGCAGCACTTCCAACAGACGGCCCTCTTCAGTGCCCAGGAAACGGGTGCCGAAACAAAGCCCGGCCTGCGGCCGTACCGTCCCCTCGTCGGTCTGCATCCAGCAGTCTGGATTCTCGTTCAGGAACGCATCGGTGATCAACAGCGGCTTCCAACCCGGAACCGGCAGGCCGCAGCTACGGTAAAGCTCCGCCCCCGCGCTTTCGTTGAAAGGTAGATTGGCCCCTTGCAGATTGTTGGTGAACTTGGCTACATAGAGCAGCCCGTCGCTGGCCTGGACCAGGATGGGCGCGGATCCGCCGCGCATGGTGCGAAGATACTGCGTAACTTCCGCGAACTCTTGTTCCAAAACAAACATAGCGCGCCTCTGGGAAAACACTACCAACCACATTCTGTTTTCGCGCCTGACGGCAACGGGCCGGCGGAGCGAAAAGTTACAGGCAAAGCGACGGTTGCAGGTAAAGGAAACCCAATAAGGAAAGTCCCATCCGGTCTCCCGAGTAACCGTTTTCCCGATCCTGCCGCTTCGAGAAACATTTTCTTGCAGATCTACACATTACCCTTGAACCATGCTGCGATTTGCTGTTTCGTTTCTGCATGAAAGTAAATACACCCTAGAACCCGTTTGATTTCACTGTCAAGCGATTCTTTGAAACTTCATGAGTAAAACACGGTACTAATTGTGGAAAACCTGTGTATCGATTTCCTCCAATCTTCCTGACTCGAATCGGGACAGGTTCTCTGAATAATCGAATGAGGAACTGCAGAACATTAGCGGGCCGAAATGTTGTAGGCTTTCTGGTGCCATGTCTAACTCCCCCAAGTGCGTCTTTCTAATGAGCCTTTTGCCGCTTGCGCTGTTCGCCGCCCACCTCGACGGACAGATGGTTTCGCCGTCCATCGACCGGCCCGATCAGCCCTTCTCCTACGCGTCAAAATCCGTCGACGTGATCGGCATCACAGATGCAGAATTTGGCACAGAAATCACTCCGGAAGGCTACTTGCGTACCGGTTTTGGGGAGCTCATGTTCTTTTCCGGAACGGAACTTGAGCCGGCCAACGTCCGCATCCGCACCCTCGAACAGGGCAGGATTCCCATCGTTCACTACCGGTTTGAGCGCGACGGTGTTTCTTACCGTTTCACGCTGTTCACTGCCCCGGCGGCCGGCGCGCCGGGAACTCCCCTGGTCAATTTCGTCCAGGTAGCGATCAAGAACGAAGGCAGCGGGCCCAACCGGGCCATCCTGGCCACGGGAATGCGCTACGACGCGCCCAACAACACCGGCGCGGGCCACGGGGACAACCGCTTCGACCGGCCCCGGGAAGGCCGCTTTCCGGGCGACTACCGGCAACTGGGCGAGCGGTTCAGCCCCGACTGGGTCTATTCCTATATAGATAGTGGGTTTCTCCGCGACGGTCGTCTGCTTTATACCTTCCCCGCGGGTTACACCAGCCGCGGATTCACGATGCATGGGCGATACAACTACCCCCAGGACACCGGCAAGCCCTCGAAACTGGAGGTCGATCCAACCGTGCCGGTCGGCATCGTCGCCTATTCCCGTCTGCTGAAGCCCGGCGAAGAGGAGTTGCTCGACTTCCGCATGCCCCTGGTGCCGACCTCTGACCCAGCTGCGATCCGCGCCATCGCAGAGGCGAGCGAGCCGCAGGCGTTCCAGCAGACCGTGGCCTATTGGAAGCAGGTCTTCGATCAGGGCATGCAGATCGGGCTTCCGGAGCAGAAGCCGGTGGACGCCTTCTATGCCAACCTGGCCTACGACCTGATCGCCCGCGACCACATCGGCGAGGACTACATCCAGACCGTCAACAAGCTGCACTACCACTCCTTCTATCTGCGCGACGGGGCCGACATCGTGCATAGCTACGACGTCACCGGCTATCCGCTGGTCGCCGACCAGGACCTGCGCTTCTTCGCCAAATCGCAGAAGCCGGACGGCAACTTCCTGTCGCAGGACCAGCAATACGACGGCTGGGGCGAGGCCGTCTGGGGCTACGCGCAGCACTACCGCATGACCCACGACAAAGCCTTTGCCGAGTGGGCGCTGCCGCAGATCGCCCGCGCCGTCGCCTGGCTCAAGCAGGCCCGCGCCGCCGATCCGCTGCACATCATGCCGGCCAGCGACGTGCGCGACAACGAGTTTGTCCCGGGGCACCTGACCGGCTATAACTTCCTGGCGTTCTCAGGGCTGAAGCTGGCCATCCAGATGGCGTGGGAGACCGGGCACGCGGACCTGGCAAAGGCCTGGCAGGCCGAGTACGACGACTACCATGCGGCCTTCTTCAAGGTGCTCGATCGGCGAGCCGAAGAGAACCACGGCTACATTCCGCCGGCGCTGGACGGGCAAAAGGGCGGCTACGACTGGGGCAACCTGCTGGCGGTGGTTCCCGAGCCCATGCTCGACCCCCACGATTTGTTCGTATCGGCCACCCTCGCGGCCACCCAGGCCAAGTATGCCGAGGGCATCATGACCTATGCCGACGGCGAGTTCCTGCACCACTACCTCACCATCAAGAACACCATGACCGAGGTCATCCGCGGTGACCAGCAGCGGGCGCTCGACGAGTTCTATGCCCTGCTGGTGCATACCAGTTCCACGCACGCGGGTTTCGAGTTCGCCATCCTGCCCTGGGGCGACCGCAACTTCCAGGACAACCTGACGCCGCACGGCTGGTTTGCCGCCGAATACCGTACCCTGTTGCGGACCATGCTGGTGCGCGAAGAGGGCGACCAGTTGCACCTGCTGTCGGTCGTCTCCCCGGAGTGGATGGGCAAGGACAAGACCATTGAAGTGAACCAGGCGCCGACGTACTTCGGCAATGTGCAATTCAAATTCGAACAGACTGCCGAGAATGAGGCCATGCTGCACCTTGAAGCCAAATTCACCACCGCACCGGCGAAGATCGTGCTGCACCGGCCGTGGTTTGTGGAGAGTGAGACGGCCACCGTCGACGGAGTCAAGTATCAGGAGCGCGACGGGAAGATCGAGATTCCGTCGGGCGCACGGGAGATTCGCCTGCATTGGACGCCGAAACCGGACAAACCGCAGATGAGCTATGAGTTGGCTGTCGAGGGCTACAAGGCCGAGTATGCGCGGCGCTACCGGGTGCTGATGCATGGCGAGCCGGAAGGGGCGAAATAGGCCTGTCTCGGGCGGCAATGCCAGCAGAGGTGGTTTCCCAACCCTGCGCAAATGGCGCGAATGAGGAGGAACGGAGACCACCGACGTCTCCCTGCGATTCTTACCTGACCCAGGTACTTTTTACCGTCCCACGTGTTGGGCAACTACACCTAACTCGCATGTTTTCAGCCTCTACCTCGTGGACCTGGATGTGCATCCAACACGACAGGGAGCGAATCCCGGAGGGCCCGACATGCGCATGGTCATCACGCACACCAATAGACTCCTCTTCATCTGCTTCTCGTTGGCCATGCTTTTCTTTACGGGCATTTGGGCGTGGGGACTGCCTGTGCCGGTGCTGGGGCGAGCATATAGCCTCTTTCAGGGGGCGCAACAGGATCACCCGCAGCAGGACCCCGCCATGGCCACCACCTTTACCGGGACCTTGGTGCGCGACGGTGAGGTCTTTGCGCTCCGCGACTCGGCCGGCGCTGTTTACAAGCTCGATGTCGGGCGGCAGATGCAGGGGCTCGAAGGCAAGCGGGTCAAGGTCACTGGGCGGCTCGACACACAGGCACGCCTGATCCATGTGGACAAGATTGAAGAGTTGGCGGCATAAGTTAGCCGCGCGAGGCCCCTGACGGGTGGGAAAGTTTCCAACATCTGGGCTGAATGAAACGAGTGCAACGAAGAAGGCCCGCTTGGCGCGGGCCTTCTTCGTTGCACTCGGGTTGAACGGACAGCTACTTCATCGCCAATTGTGCCGGTTTTGCAGTGCTGGGCGCAGGGGGATTGACCTGCGCGTTCAAGTAGTTGGTCAGGTCATCTATATCCTGCTTGGTGCCAACCATGGGCGGCATGAAGCGGTGATAGGGCGAGTCGATCTTGTTGTCGTGGAGCATCACGATGAAATTGCCGATGTTGGTGCGGTCGCGTCCGGCTAGCAGTTCCTTCAGTGGCCGGTAACCGGCCAGAGTATGGCAGCTTCCACACTCTCCGCGGAAGATGGCTTCGCCGCGGGAGTAACTCGAGGCAGACCCGTTCCAGACCCAGGCGGAATGCGCCAGATACCCCTCGGAGTTGAGGCGGGCAATCGACGGCACACGCACACCGTTGGAGTACATCCAGCGGCCAATGACGAAAGGCTTGCGCAGCATCTCGCGGGAATACTCGCCGGCCCCAGTAGCGATCAACGCCAGCAGCAGCACAGCCATGGCGTGGGACAGATTGAAGTCCACCGGGTTGCGGTAGGCCAGGTAGTAGGCGACCCAGACGATGGTCGCCGAGGTGACGATGATGACCAGCGCCATGCGGGTGACCGCAGAAAAAGTGCCGGAGTTAATGGTATCGATGCCCAGGGTCAGCAATGCCTGCTGCGAGGCCGGAACCATCAGGTAATACCAGATCATGAGGAACGGCATGGCGACGAAGGAGGGTACCAGCCACTTGACGCTCCATTTGACCATGCTGGATTTGAGGGCGGGCTGTTTGTCGCCGTCGATGCGGCTGGCGGTAATGAGCGCCCAGATGCCGGCCAGCGAGGCACACACGCAGCAGCGCAGCAGCAGGCTGGGCCAGTAAGTGGGATTGAAGAAGGCGTTCCAGAACTTGCTGGCTTCGTTGCCGGTGCCGGCCACGGCCAGCCAGGTGTCGCCCGGTGTCAGCATGAAGGTCAGAATGCCGTTGATGATGATGAGCGTGCAAACCGAGGCGCCGGCATAGACCCAGCCCACCTTGAGGTGAAGCTTGGGATCGACGCGGTCCCAGGTGTAGTAGTAAACGGCGATGGTGATCAGCTCCACCATGAAGAAGACCCACTCCATGGCCCAGCCGAAGACGAAGTTGTGGATCAGCGTGCTGGTGGCCTCAGGATGCGTAAGGCCGATGGCGAACCAGATGCCCACGCCGGAAACCGTGCCGAAGACGGCGGTGAGAACGAGGAAGAACTTGGAGTGGCTGGCCAGCTGCTTGAGCCACTGCGCGCCCATCTCCTTGTCGGCCATTTGCATGGCCTTGCGCTCGGCAATGGGGAGATAGAGGCCGCCACCGACGGCAAACTGCGAAATCATGACATGGAAGATGGCGATGATGCCGATCACCCAGCCCGAGCCGAGATGCGGAATGTCCCAGAATGGATAGTTCATTGTTAGCTCCTAGCTGTTAGCTATTAGCTCTTAGCTTTTTTCTCATCGCGCCAACTGAGTTCTACTGAGCACAATGGGCTAAAAGCTAATGGCTAATAGCTAAGAGCCGCTTTACCGAATCGTCCAATACCCAATGGTCGTCGTGGCCAGCAGCAGAATCACTGCAATCAGGCCGAAGTAATGCGCGGCGCGATGACGCTGCCCGGATGAACTCTTGATGTCGTAGAACGGAATCATGACCCAAAGGGCGATGCCCAGGCTGAACAAAAGCAGTCCGGCAATCTCGCCTGATTCGCCGGGGAGAATGGCGCCGAGCACTTTGAGCATTTCGAAGGGGCTCATGAAGTACCACTCGGGATGAATGCCCACGGGAGCCGGCGCCAGCGAATCGAACTGCTTGCCCAGAGACCAGGGAAATACCGAGGCCAGCAGCGCCAGGATGTTGAGCGAGATGAGCCACATGGCCAGATCTTTGCGCAAGAAGTTGGGCATGAAAGGAATGCTCTTGCGCTCCGAAGCCGGCAAGGCTTCCACGCTGGGAGGCGCGGCGTTGCCGTGCTTCTGGACTAGCCAGAGGTGGAACCCGAGCAGGGGGAGGAAGATGGCCGGCAGCACCACCACGTGCAGGGCGAAAAAGCGCTGCACCGTGAACTCGCTCACGTCCGGGCCGCCGCGCAGCATGTTGGCAATGGCCTCTCCAACAAAAGGGATGGCCATGGGAATCTGCAGGCCCACCTTGGTGGCGAAGTAGCTGAGTTCGTCCATGGGCAGCAGGTAGCCGCTGAAGCCGAAGACCGTGGCGATACCCAAGAGAGCCATGCCGCTGAGCCAGCCGAATTCGCGGGGCTTGCGGTAGGCCTTCATGAAGAAGACCGAGAACATGTGCACCATGATGGCGAAGATCATCAAGTTGGCGCTCCATGCGTGGGCGGAGCGGATGAGCCAGCCGAAGTGCATCACGAAGGTGATCTGGCGAACCGATTCGTAGGCCTCAGCGCCGGGCCGGTAGTAGACCAGCAGCAGCACGCCGGTGAAGCATTGCACCAGGAATAGGAACAGCGAGATGCCGCCCCAGTAATACCAGAAGGATTGAGAGTGGACGGGGACGGTCTTGTGGCGCGCAAAGGCGGCCAGCTCGGTGAGCCCGAGGCGCTCATCGACCCAATCGTAAACCGAAGTGGATATGGTCTTTGAAGTCATGCGGCGGTCCTTAGACAGCGAAAAAGTGAGGAAGTTAAAAAGTGAACCGGGTCAGGTGCGCGAAACTTCCACGCCGGCATCGTTGACGGCCACTTTGAAGAGTGTGAGCGGCTTGGGGGGCGGGCCGCTCACGTTGGCACCGGTATAGGGGTTGTAAACGCCGCCGTGGCAGGCGCAATGGATGCGATCGGCCTGGGGCTCGTATTGCACGGTGCAGCCCAGGTGCGTGCAGACCGCGGTCAAGGCGATCCAACGGCCATCTTCGTGGTGAATCAGCATGGCCGGGGCGGTGCCGAACTTGAACATGAGGACCGACCCAGGGGCCAGTTTCTGCGCTTCCTTGAGGGTGACCTCGGTGACCGCGGTGGCGCTCAGCGCCATCTCCTCGGGCGAGGCAAGGTAGCGATAGATGGGGTAAGCGAGAGCGGCGGTGTAGAGGATGCCCGCTGCTCCGGCCGCGCCCAGAAAGAACCGCCGCGTCAACTGCTCGCCGGCTTCCTGGGGTTCGGGGACGATGTTGGGGATATTTGTCAGTACGCTCATTGTTAAGCCGCAGCCTCCATGACTTTCCTTGCGCGTGCCACCACGGAAATGAGCCATCCAACCACACCCAGGCCGGCAACAAACAGCACCAGGAAGAGCAGGACGACGCTCCAGTTGGTGACCACCACCCGGTTCCAGACGTCGTAGCCCTTGCTCAGCAAGGTGAGGTCGCGCACACCGTCGCGGTAGACGGTAAACATGATTTCAACCAGCAGGGCCACCACGGCGCCCACCCAGCCCAGCCAATTGGCCGCAATCTTGCCGAACCCGGCAAACACACCCAGCAGCACAGCCGCCGCCACTAGGGCGATCCAGCCAAAGCCGGCCAGACCGCATAGCTTGTAGAACAAACCGGCGTTGCCGGCCAGACCAGCCTTTACGACATCGGGTTGGACCGCAGCGGCCCACAAACCGGCCGCTAAATAGATAGCTCCGAACAGCGCCGCAACCTTGCCGCCGACGCCGGCGACGAAGCGCTTCTCTTCCGCACTGAAGGTGCTGCGCCCGGCCAGATACACCATCCACAAACCGCCCACAAACAGGCCGCCGGCCAGCATCAACAGCCAGCGCGGAGTCAGAGTGGGATCGCCCGTGGGCAAATACGCGCCCATGGCCGAAGCCGAGTACATCTCCTGCCATTTTTCGGGGCGCAACATCAGAGTCATATTGGTCGAGAGCAGCCGAGCAATAGTCCCGGCCAGCAGCCAGGCCAGCAGGCCCACCCACCATGCCGGCTTCCCTGCCTCAAGCCGCGCCGAAAACCGATAGAGCAACCAGTAGGTCAGCATCAGGATGCCGATGATCGAGATCCAGTAAACCCCGATCAGGATGCTGCTGGTATAAAGCGCGCGGCCATAGAGCACCTGGGCAAACAGCAGCGGCGGCACACCGAGGTTGATCACGAAGGTCATGACCACGGTAAGCCGGCGTGCCAGAGCCCGGGCGGTAACCAGCGATAGCGGCGAGCCACGGAACAGGCTGAACAGAACCGCCAGCAGCAGCCCTCCCAGCAGCATTTCCACGGCAACAAAGTGCAGTGCCAAGGTCAGGATATGAAGAAGCTTGAAAAGCCATATCGGAGCTGGCAGAGGAATTGGATCTACAGCGGGAAAAGGATACATGGCGCCCCTGACATCCTCGGGAGGAAGTGTTTCCGAGTGTAACGAGCGGCTATAAGGCCGGATGTGACACCGCTCACATAGCTTTGAACAGAGACTCATAGCAGCGGTTCGAAACGAGCCTTGCCGCACGTTCAACTACCGCAAGGGCTTATGCCCCCTGCACACTCCGATGGAGACCGCCTTTTGTTCAGCGGCCTCTAATCAATGCTCGATCCGTTGGCCGGGCGATTGCTTGCCAGTGAGCGACGCTTACTCTTCTTAAGAGGCACAAGGTGGTTGCTGTCAAGAAATCGAAGAGTCTCGGTTCGCCGGGACCGGGTGTTCCGCGGAATCCTACTGAGGACCTGTTGGCGCAGGCCGAGCGCCACTTCGGGGCCGGTCGATTGGCAGAGGCAGAGGCGCTGTGCATGCAGATCTTGGCCGTCGATGTGCGCCACGCCGGTTGTCTTTATTTGTTAGGGGTTCTCGGCTATTCGACCGGGCGCTACGAAATGGCCGTGCGCATGATCCAGAGGTCGATCGCGATCGGCGGCGGAACGGCCTCTTCCTTTTCCGATCTGGGCTGCGCCTTGCAGGCCCAGGGCAAGCTGACCGAGGCAGCGGCTGCTTTTCGCCAGGCCTTGACTCTCAAACCCGACTTTGCCGAAGCCTGCTACAACCTGGGGAACACTTGCCGCGACCTGGGCCAACCGGATGATGCGGTGGCCGCGTTCCAAAGAGCGTTGGAGTTGAAGCCAGGCCATGTGGATGCACTGAATAACCTGGGCTTGTTGCTTGGAAGCCAAGGAAAGCAGGAAGCAGCAGAGGATTGTTTCAGGCGTGGAATCGCGTTGAGTCCGCAAACGCCCCAAGCTCACTACAACCTGGGAAGGCTGCTGCACCGGACACCGGGCAGGCTCCCTGAAGCGATGAGCCATTATGAGCGCGCCCTGACTCTCGAACCGGATTACCTTGAGGCGCACTATAACCTGGGCAACGCCTTTCAGGCGCAGGGTCGGGCAGCAGAAGCGGCAACCAGTTATGAACGGGTGGTGGCTCTGAAACCGGAATTTGCCGAAGGGCATTGCAAGCTGGGCGATGCGTTGCAGCGTCTTGGGAAGTTCCATCAGGCTGTGGCCTGCTATGAGCGTGCCTTGGCCATTAGGCCCGAATATGCCCAAGCCCATACCAATCTGGGAGCCGCTTTCCAGAACCTGGGCCAGTTGGACCAGGCAAAGGACTCTTATGAACAAGCGCTGGCCCTCAAGCCGGATTCCGCCGAGACGCTTTCCAACCTGGGAGCGGTCTTCAACGAGCAGGGTAGATTCGACCACGCGGCCGCCTGTCTAGAAAGAGCCCTGGCCCTCGAGCCTCACGATGCGGCGACGCTGAACAATTTTGGCAATACCCTTCGGGAGCAAGGCAGGCTGGACGAGGCAGTCGCTCTTTATGGACAGGCGCTGACCTTCCAGCCAGATTACGCAGATGCACACTGCAACCTGGGCAACGCGTACCAGGACCAGAGCAAGTTCGAGGAGGCGCTTGGCTGTTATGAGCGGGCCCTGGCACTCAACCCCGCCTTTGCCAACGCGCATTGGAATCGCTCGCTGGTGCAATTGCTCTTGGGAGACCTGGCGGCTGGGTTTCGGAACTATGAGTCGAGGTCCAATCAGAGAAAGGTGGCCCCGCGCAGTTTTCCGCAACCTCAGTGGCGGGGTGAGCCGCTTCACGGGGCCCGCATCTTGTTGCATGCCGAGCAGGGTTTGGGCGACTCGATTCAGTTTGTCCGCTATGTGCCCATGGTGCAGGCGGCCGGGGGGACAGTAGTGCTCGATCTCCCAGGTCGGTTGCGACGGATTGCCGCCGGGCTGCCCGGCGTTGCGGGATTGGTGGACAGCGGAGACCCGCTGCCGCCGTTCGACTGGCATTGCCCGCTAATGAGCCTGCCGCTGGCCTTCGCCACGAACCTGGACACGATTCCTGCCCAGGTTCCGTATCTCACGGTGCCGGCAGAGGCAGCCAGGGCCGCGGCTGGACTCAATTGGCCAACAGAAGGGCTGCGCGTCGGTCTGGCTTGGGCGGGCAGCCCCATCCACACCAGAGACCGCATTCGCTCCATGCCGCTCCATGTGCTCGATCCTTTGTTTTCGGTCGAGGATGTCCATTTCTTCTCGCTGCAAATGGGTGAACCAGCCGCGCAACTCAGTCGCTCGAAGTCTGAAATTGTGGATCTGGGCGCATTAACCGGCGACATGGCAGACACTGCGGCGCAAATCGCCCATCTGGATCTGGTCATCACGGTGGACACCGCAATCGCCCATTTGGCCGGAGCGTTGGCGAAGCCTACCTGGATCCTTTTGCCCAGTTCCGCTGACTGGCGCTGGCTGAGGGATCGCGAAGACAGTCCCTGGTATCCGACAGTGCGTCTCTATCGACAACCCAAGCCGGGTGACTGGCCTGCTGTGGTGGCAGCGGTGCGGGACGCGCTGGTTGAAACGGCGGCCCTGCATTCCCCATCCTCTTCACCGCAACGCGGTAAAATCCCGGAAGCAGTGTCTGTCACCATCCAGAGCTTGCTGGCGCAGGCTCTGCAGCAATATGCAGACGCGTCGTTCAACGAGGCGGAACGGACCTGTCTGGAGATTCTTGCACTCGATGTGCGCCATGGCGAAAGCCTCTACCTTCTGGGCGTTATCGGCTATCGGACAGGGCGCTATGGGATGTCTGTATCCATGATTCGCCGGGCGATTGCAACCAATAAGACGCAACCCGCCTATCATTGCCTTCTTGGCTCCGCTTTTCAGGCACAAGGCCAACTCGACGAAGCAGTAGCGAGTTTCGAGCGAGCGCTCGCCCTCAAGCCAGACTACGCCGAGGCTTGCTTCAACCTGGGCAATGCGCGCCGGGCGCAGTCCGAGCTGGAGCAGGCAGCCGCCGCTTTCCGGCGGGCGTTGACCATAAAGCACGACTATTTTGAGGCCTGGAACAATCTGGGCCTTGTGCTCCAGGACCTGAACCAATTCGACCAAGCTGCGGCGAGTTTCGATCGCACGCTCACGCTTAACCCGCAAGCCGCCGAGGGGCATTACAATCTTGGCCGGCTGCGCCATCTTCAAAACGGATATGCAGAGGCCACGACTCGCTATGAACGTGCTTTGGCGCTTCGGCCCGACTATCCCGACGCGCGTGTCAATCTGGCCTTGATTCAGCTTCTTCAGGGAGATTTTGAATCCGGCTGGCGCAACTACGAGTGGCGTGACCGGCAGCCGCATGGGCCGCGTCGTTTCCAGCAGCCGCGATGGCGCGGTGAACCGCTCGGGGGGGCGCGCATCCTGCTGCATCCCGAGCAAGGACTGGGCGACACGCTTCAGTTCCTGCGTTTTGTCCCACAGGTTCAGGCAGCCGGGGGAACAGTGATTCTGGATCTTCCCAAGAGGCTGCGGAGACTCGGGGAACAGTTCCCAGGCATTGCAGCTTTGGTCAACACGGGCGATCCGCTTCCGCCCTTCGATTGCGAATGCCCTTTGATGAGCCTGCCAGGAGTATTAGGGATTACCCGGGACAGTATTCCCGCGCAGGTTCCTTACCTGACGATTCCCAACGAAGCATTGAAGGATGCCATAGCGCTCCCCTGGCCCAAAGCAGGGTTACGAGTGGGATTGGCGTGGGCCGGGAGCCCTACCAATACCAGGGACCGGTTTCGTTCCATGCCGTTGTCGCTCCTGGCGCCGCTGTTTGAAATAAAAGGGTTGCACTTCTTCTCTTTGCAAATGGGGCCGCCCGCGGCCCAATTGGCTGGCGTCGACGCCGACATTGTGAACCTGGAACAGACAACCACAGATATGGCCGACACCGCTGCACAGATGGCCGCGCTCGACTTGGTTATCTCGGTCGATACGGCAGTAGCGCACCTTGCCGGGGCGCTTGCCAAGCCCGTATGGGTTCTGCTGCCATTTGCGCCCGATTGGCGCTGGATGCTGGAACGCCAGGACAGCCCCTGGTATCCAACCGTGCGCCTGTTTCGGCAGCCGGAACCTGGAGATTGGCACTCGGTCGTGGCCGCGGTGCGCGCAGAACTGGTACGTCTGGCCGATCAGCTTTCCATATAGTCCCAAAACGAGTCGGCAATTTCAGCGCCGAGTTCGTTGGTCATGCGGCGCGCGGCCCGCTCCACTTCGTCAATCAACCCGTGCAGATAATGGCGCGAATGCGAGATGGCGACCACACCCAAGGTCGCAGCCTGCCAGGTAACGGCCTCGTCCAGTTCTGCCACGGAAATATTGAAGCCCTGGCGCAGTTGGTCCTTGAGGGAACGAACCACCTGGCGCCGGTCCTTGAGCGACTGGGCGTGCTCGATGCGAAGTTCTAAAGTCAGCTGGGCGACGGGCATAGGACACCTTGGTTGACAACGAAAGTGTAAGCCCGGCTGCGCCAGATGCGCGGATTATTTCTGCCGGCTTCAGGCCCACCCCCAAAGCAACCTGATACGCATGGCGAGCGAAGACCCAACTACCTTTTCCGAGGGCAGAGGCGCACCTTCGTTCCGCGTCACCGGACCCTCTTGAAATCGAAGGTGGCCAGGTTCATGGCGCCCTCGGTAACGATGTGAACCGTAAGTACGTTCCTACCCTTGGGAAGCCGGACCTTGACCAGCCCAGCCGCCAGATTCCAATGATGCCACTGCCGCCAGGCGACCGGGTCGGCGCCATTGAAGGTGGAAACGATCGTAAGCGGACCGGTCGCCGGGATCCCGTTCACATCCAGCGAGATGGTGCCGCCGTGATTCGAGGTGTAAAGCAGATCGGCCGTGTAATCGCCGGCTTGGGCCACATCGACCGTCAGGTTGAACCACTCGCCCGGCTCGGTCCAGCCCACATACAACAGGTCCGCCGGCGGCTGCACGGCTTCAAACGGGCTGTCGTCGATCTGCGGGTCGTGCCTAAACTTGGTATAGGAAGTGTCGACGCCCTCGCCCTTTCGGAACTCGTTCGGATAGCTCCCGTTGGCCGGATTCAAGTCCCCGCTTCCGTGGTTGGCCGCGTCGCTATCGTGATAGGCCACGCCTTCTCCGCCCAGATCGTAGTAGGCGCAATGTAGGATACCGGGAATCTTCTGGGCGCCGCCATGGTAGCGGCTGTCTGCAAAGGGAATTCCCTTGTAGTGGCGCAAAAAAGCCGCCTTGGGGGCGCAGCAAGCGCTGGCGGTGAAAAAGACGGCGAACACAAACAAGCAACAACTGCATCGAGACATGCTATTTCTCATTCATCTCCCTCGGCGAATCAGGTCAAGCGTGCGAAACGGCGCGACGACTCTGGAAAATCGACCCCGGTCACAAACCAGGTGACGGCGCCGCATCCGATTGCAAGCAGAAAAGAACCAGGCCGCGAGCCTGACAACTGCGGAAGCGGCGAGCTCTTGATGGTGGTCGTTACGGCGCCGGCCACAGCAATCGAAACGGCGATCCACTGGTAAAGATGAAGACCGTAAACAGTAAGCGTCTGCGGTTCGCCGCGATAGGCCTCTTCTACAAATCGTGCCGCGCTGGACAACAGAAAGTATGTGCCGCAGAGCAGTGTTGGCGAAGAATGCAACAGGAGCAGGCGCAGCAAGGCAAGGCCTATCGCGACGTTGCAAACGATCGAGTACACCGGGGCAGCATGAACCGGCACGCCATCCAGGTGCGCCAGTCTGCATACGCGCGACCGCGGATGGGTATAACGGATTCCATCGACCGATTCGACCGGCCGCCCGTGACAGCAGCCCTGTACGAGACAGCGAAGCCGGCCCAGTGCCTGGATCCCGGGCGCAGCAACGCAAACCGCCGCAAAGGCTTGCCACAAGCTCACGTGCAGAAAGTATGCCGCGATAGCCCCCAGACCGGCTCCCAACATGCCTCCATAGAAGCCCATGGGGCGCAGCAGCGCGGCCGAACCCTCAACCCATTGCGCCCAAAGCGCAGCGCCCACGATTGAACAGAAGAAGATGCTGAGGGTGATCGACTCCCGACCCGGGCCCAGCACGGCATCGATTGCCCAAACACCGAATACAGCAGCGGCAGCCGCGAACCCTCCGTGGTTGATGATGCGGACCGGACCAAGCCTCCACTCGTGCCACGAATCGGCAAGTTGCTCGGCAGCCTGCAGAATAGCCTTCCAAATGTCCGGCATATGGACCACGAGCAGGTAGGCAACGCCCCCCCCCAGCACGTCGGCGATGGAATGCATCCCGGTGGTGATGCAGCTGATGGCGACTAGAACAGCCCACAGCAGCCAATAAGCCTTACGCCATCTGCTTCCTTCACCCAGCACCGAAGCGGCAATCAACGCCCAGACTACGTGAAACGAGGGAAACGCTGCGATACCGGAACTGGGTGTTCTCTCCCAAAGCAGCACAGGCGCCAGAGCGGTGCCGGGGGAAAAGGGGCGCGGAGGAACAAAGAACGGTAGGAGGAGGTAGAGCGGAAAGATGAGGGCTATGGCGGTCAGCCCCCGCAGTGCAAAACGCCTTAATGCAGTGCCGGTGGCAGCCATCAGCGGCGCCACCAGGACCACCAGGTAAGTGCTGGCGTACAGCACCTCGGTCCATTCAATCACGGGCCACTGCGATTCAACCGGAAGGTAGGTACTGACGGCGTCCAGCGGCTTTCCAAGCGCTCCCAGCAACTCGTACACCGCCAGCCACGGCAACAAGACCACCAGATAGACACGCAGACGCTCCAGCAGCGATGGCGACTGAGGTCGATCACGCGGAAGCCAGAGGGAGGAGTTGCGCATCCCGAAGCGTTTGCGCATGTCGGGTAATTCGTAGCCCAGTACCAGGGCTGCGCAGGCCAGTGCCACACCGGGAGTCACGAGCCAAATTCCGCTCGCGGAACCGGAATAGATCGCGGCTCCCGCGCAAAGAATCACGAATCCGCCATAGATCGGGTGAGGGACCAGACTATAGATGCTCTTCTCGACCAGGCGGGGGGGAGGGAATGCATTCATGGGCAGCCCACCCCCGTCGTGCCATAACGACCACATCCCAAAGCTGATTACGGCAATCCCGCAGGCCATCAGAAGGCCTCCGCCAGGTGGGGATTGAATGGGGCGTAGCGGGATCGCAATTCCCGCGCCATTTGCCCAGATCACCAGTGCGGCGGGCACGAGGGCCACAAAAAACAATCCGTAGAGGAGCTTGGCAATTAGAGAACGCGTCAACAATTCCAATGGACGACCTCATGAATGGCCCAGCCGTGGCTTTGGCGTCCTGGTGCGTCAAGGGTTCCCCGGCATCTCCATTTTGTCTCGTCGATGTTGAACAGGGCGCCTGGAAGGATCTTGCCGAGTGCGGGCAGGCCCGGCAGGACTGTCGATCCGAGCTTGCCGGAGCGGAGAGCCAAAGAGTCCTCCATCCGCAGCGTCGCGCCGTCGAAGTCGATTTCGCTGTCGGAGATGCCGAAAGCTTGGCATTTTTGTCCATTGTGGACGCAGAGTTGGGCGGAATAAGGACCTTTCCAGTCGATCCATGCGAGCGAATCTTGTTCGGAAACGAACCGCCCCCACTTCAATTTGCGCATGGGCAACTGCCACGGAAGCAGGGTCAAGGTGAGGCATTCGGCGTAACCTAGGCCGGCGTATTCGCGGCCACCAACGGTCAGACGCACCGACGAGGCCGGTTGCAGGCAATTCCAATTCACCGATCCCGCAAGGTTCTCGTACATGGTGTGCTGCACGGGCGGTGCTGTGGCCGTCCATATTCCAGCAACCCCCAACTTGGCGAACTCAACCTGGATTCGTCCGTCATTGCACTGAACGCGGTGGCGCCCGATTGAAGATCTGGTTGTGTTGGTGTCTCGATCGGCCAGCAGAATGCTGCTATAGGAGCCGTGCAAACCCCGCCAACGGAGGTTCGCAAGGTAGAGGATGGCAGTCTCGCCCTGCTCCGTGACGCAGTCCATGTACCACTTGACCAGGGAAAACGGAACGGGAGCCACCGCAGGTTCACTCCTTTGGGATCGCGCTAGAGGACCAGGCCGGGAATGGCTGATTATATTCCAAGACCGCTCGACAGAGATGTCCGCAGCCAGGTTGAACTGGCATCTCCCAGTGGGGCCAGGGGATAGTTGACCTCCAGTGGCGCCAATTGCTAGAATC
>CAZLMY010000065.1:0-30079 GCA_964560845.1 uncultured Occallatibacter sp.
TCGCCTCGATGGTGATCTTGCGCACCTGCATGTCGATGAACTGCTTCAGGCACTGCTGGGTCGACGCCAGCGTGATCTCCTGGTGGTTCATCTGGCACCAGGCAATGAGCCGGGTCATGGCGCCTTCGAGCTCGCGCACGTTGGTGCGCACGTTCGAGGCCACGAACAGGGCCACGTCGATGGGCAGCGTGACCTGCTCGCTTTCGGCCTTCTTCTGCAGAATGGCGACCTTGGTCTCCAGATCGGGCGGTTGAATGTCGGCAATCAGGCCCCACTCGAAGCGCGAGCGCAGCCGGTCTTCGATTTCGGTCAATTCCTTGGGCGGCCGGTCCGAGGCAATCACGATCTGCTTCATGCTCTCGTGCAGCGCGTTGAAGGTGTGAAAGAACTCTTCCTGGGTGCGCTCTTTCTGCGCGATGAACTGGATATCGTCGATCAGCAGCACGTCCACAGTGCGGAACTTGTCGCGGAAGGTGGTCATGCGGTCGTTGCGGATGGAGGTGATCATCTCGTTGGTGAATTTTTCCGCGGAGACGTAGGAGATGGTGGCCATGGGCTGGCGGCGCTTTACTTCGTGTCCAATGGCGTGCATCAGGTGGGTCTTGCCCATGCCCACGCCGCCATACAGGAACAGGGGGTTGTATGCCCTGGAGGGCCGCTCGGCAACGGCCAGCGAGGCGGCGCGGGCAAACTGGTTGCCGTTGCCGATCACGAAGGCGTCGAAGGTGTAGCGCGGGTTGAGCTGGGCCGCCATGGTCCAGTCGAACTTGTCCTGCACCGGGACGCGGGAGGGCGGGGGCGGTGCGGTGGGCGCATGAGCCGGGACGGGGCCGAAGCCGCCATCGTTGCGTTGCGGCGGAATGGAGGGATCTTCCTCGGCCGTCACAAAACACACATCGTCGAACTCCAGGGCCTGTTGCTCAATGGCCTCCTGGATCAGATCACCGTATTTTTCTCCCAGATTCTGGAACTGCGGAGCGGGAACGCGCACGTAGAGCGTACGGCCGGCCGCGTGGCTGTAGCGCGTGGGTTTGAACCAGGTCTCAAACGACTGGCGGATCACCTTCTTCTCCAGGGCTGCGAGAATCTGGAGCCAGGGATTCAGGACCGTTGTTGCCGGTGATATTGCAAATGCCATCGAACTATTCCTTACCCACGCCGCCATTGGATCGCTGGTCCTGTTTAGCTGCGGCTTTCAGGGCAACGACTCTCTCGGAACGAAAAGGGTTAGCTCTTCGTTCAATTGCCGTTAACGACTGCCTGATTGCCGCTTGTCTGCCCCCGATTCCTGCTGTGGGGCCGTGGAAGAAGCTGCTCCGCGGGACGAAGAAAAAACTTTCTAGAACGGTCCCGATGGTAGCACATTTGGGGGTCGTTGCAATGTCTCATTCATGTAACTTTGGTCCATGCCATATCGGATGCACCATCCATGGTGAATCCTGCCCAAATTGTTACTAGAGTCACCTGGTATTTGGCTTGAAATATCGCTTTAGGAGCGCCGATTTGAGCCCCTGAAAACCGGCCTAAAGGCCGGACTATTTGCCATCGCAAAAGGGGCATTTTCGGGCTAGCTCAAGCCGGGCTCGGAGCGCGCCCGGCACTTCCCGCTGGATTCTTGCCCCAACCTGAGATACACTTGAAACTTGCCGTCATGGCGAAGATTTCTCAAGAGCCAATAGGAGCGCATTTCCATGCCCAAGCGCACGTTTCAACCCAATCGCCGCAAGCGCGTCAAGACCCACGGTTTCCGCGCCCGCATGAAGACCAAGAGCGGCGCAGCCGTCCTTAGCCGCCGCCGCGCCATCGGCCGTAAACGCGTCGCCGTCAGCGCCGGATTCCGCGACTAAACCCGCCTTTTCTCTCCTCAATGCCGGAACGGCGCCTCAGGTACCTTCCGGCGGAGAAGCGGCATCACCCATGAGCACCCCTCCCAACTCCCTCCAGCGCCAGTCCCTTACCGGTATGCGTTTGCGGAAGCACGCCGACTATCAGCGCGCCTATGCTGCCAGCCGCAAGCGGCAGTCTGCGTCGATGAGTTGGTTTCTGGCGCCGCAACAACCGGGCTTCGTTGCCCCCGGTTTGCCGCTGCAATTGCCTCTTGCTCCCCGCGTCGGGCTCACCGTCGGAAAAGTGCTGGGCAAGGCCCATGAACGCAATCGCATCAAGCGCCGCATGCGCGACATCCTGCGGCGGCACGTCGATCTGTTGCCCAAGGGTTCCGACCTCATCCTCCATCCCCGCCGCTTCATCCTCACCATCGATTTTGCGAAACTTGAGGCCGAGGTCGTGCGTATCCTTCAGCAGGCCAGAGCCGAGGCGGCGCGCAGACCAGTTCAGGCACCCGTTGTGCCTGCTCCCCTGCAGCCCAGATCCAATGTCGTTCCGGCCAAGCCCACCATATGACCCGTGTGTTGCTTGCCATTCTCGCTTTCTATAAACGCTGGCTCTCTCCGGCCTTCCACTCGCTGAACCCCGGCGGGTGCCGCTATCAGCCGACCTGTTCGGAATACGCTGCCGTGGCGATTGCCACCCATGGGCCCATCCAAGGCTCGGCGTTGGCGCTGTGGAGGCTGCTGCGGTGCAATCCATTCGGAAAGGGCGGCCTCGATCAGGTTCCCCTCAAGATCGTGCCTTCGCCTGTTCATCCCATTCACCCCCACGACCCATTACCATAGGAAGAGCGGACGTTTAACGGCGTTCCGCGCACATCGCCTGGCGACAGGCGCAACAGCATGTCCAGGATTGAACCGGGATTGAACCTTGCTGCAACCGCAACTCAAAAGTCGACGCGATCACCAGGGAGCGGCGACCCTGTAGGAATCTGAACAGGACACACATCCCCTGGGAACGCTCGAAACGACAGGACGTATCCATTGCCCGAAATTCAAAATCCCAATCTTCAGACGCAAGGCTCTGGCGGCTCAGGCGGAGGCGGCGGCGACATGCGCTCCATGCTGGCCTTTACCACCCTGGCGCTGGTCGTTCTGTTTGCCTACCAGTACTTCTTCAAACCCAAGCCGGAAGCCACCCAGCCCGCTCCGCAGACCCAGTCGCAGCCCGTGCAAACGGCCGCCCAGCCCATGCCTGGTCAGCCGATGCCCGGCCAGCCGGTGCAAGCCTCCGGCGAGCAAAAGCCCGCGGAAGCCGCCGCGGCCGTAGTGGCTGCCACCGAGACCCTCACCACGGTTGAGAACGAGAACTATCGCATCGTCTTCACCAACCAGGGCGCGCAGGTCAAGCACTGGATCCTGAAGAAGTATTCCGACACCACCGGCGCACCGCTGGATATGGTTCAGCCCCAAGCCGCAGCGCGTTTCGGCATGCCCTTTTCGTTCTTTACCTACGAGCCGGCGCTCACGACTCAGTTGAACCAGGCGCTCTACCAGGCTTCGGCCGTAGGATTTGTCCTGGCTCCCAACTCGGTCACCTTCCACTACGCCGCGAATGGCCTGGATGTGGTGAAGACCTTCCGGTTCGATTCCAGCTATGTGGTCACCGTCGACGCCGTGGTCAAGCGCAACGGCGTGCCCGTTCGCGCCCTGGTTGCCTGGCCGGCCGGATTGGGCGACATGGAGGAGTTCCTTCCCAACCATGAAGGCAGTTCCACCAGCTATCGTGTCCGCACCCAATCGTTCTTTGCCTGGTCGCTCTACGGCAAGCAGGATACCCTCGCCGCCGCCAAGGTAAGCGGCAACAATACGCTGCAGCAGCCCTACGAATACGCGGCCGTCACCGACACCTACTTCGGCGCGGTCTTTCTTCCCGACGCCCCCGAGCACGCCACCCTGGTCACGCTGCACAACTCCATCGAGCTGCCCGGCGACCTGAACGACCCCAATAGCCAGAAGAGGCCCACCGACGTTCTGGGCCTGGCCATGGGCGACGATAGCGGCGCCACCCACCTGCGCCTGTTTGCCGGTCCCAAGCAGCTCGACGTCCTCAAGACCATCCACACCACCGGCGCCGACGGCAAGGCCTCCGGCCCGTCGCTTGACTCCCTGATCCAATACGGCTGGCTCACCGTCATCGCCAAGCCCCTTTACCTGGCCATTCGCTACCTGCGCGATCTGCTCGGCCCCGGCGCCAATAATTGGGGTTGGGCCATCATCTTCGTGACCTTCGTCATCAACCTGCTGATGTTCCCCACGCGGTTCATGATGATGAAGTCGTCGCTCAAGATGATGCGCATCCAGCCCAAGGTCGAGGCTCTCAAGAAGCGCTACGCCCATCTCAAGATGAACGACCCCAAGCGGGCCGAAATGAACACCGAGATGATGGCGCTCTACAAGACCGAGGGCGTGAACATGTATGGCAGTTGCCTGCCCATGCTGATCCAGATGCCGCTGCTCTACGGCATCTATCGCGTGCTGGCCAACGCAGTCGAACTGCGTCAGGCTCACTGGTTCTGGCTGCCCGATCTGTCGGCGCCCGATCCCACCCACATCCTGCCCATCGTCATCATCGCCAGCATGTTCCTGACCCAATTCATTACGCCGTCGCCGGGCATGGATCCCGCCCAGCGCCGCATGATGGCCATCATGATGCCGGTCGTCTTCGGCTTCACCATGTGGCATTTCGCTTCCGGTCTGGCGCTTTACTGGGGCACCGGCAACCTCATCAACCTGATCATGCAGTTGACCATCAACCAGTCGAAGATGGGCAAGGAGATGCACGCCATCGCCGCCAAAAGAGCCGCCAAGAAGACCGGCGGCACCGGCACCCCCCGCACCATCCAGGGACGCCGATAGACGCCCCATACCCCACCTTCGCCATTTCGCGAAGGTGGGGTATGGGTTTGCACCGATACCTCTTTGAGCTTTCTGTTTCTTATCTATAGCGTTTGCGCCTGGTCAGCTCGCCCGTCAGACCGTTCGCGGCAGCCATGAATCTCGGCATCGAGACAGGCGAGGGCAATCCGCACGTTGTCCCAATCGGTTTCCGACTTTTCCTGTCTCAGGTTGCGGAGCACTGCCTTGCGCTGCAGATGCTCTGCAATCAGCCCCGGTATGTCTACCACGCAATCCGGGCGACTCCAACCGTTGGCCACGAGCCGGTCAATCCTGTTTTCCATGGCATCCACGGCCTGCTCAAAGAACGCGTAACAGGTGGACTCAAACTCCGTCACGCTCACGCTGAATTGGCCGTTCGGAATCGCCCAACGCTGTTGGTGGTCGGCGATTGTCTCCCAGCGCACGAAGACTTCATCCCCATTTCGCCACAGGTGAAAACAGGGTCCGCCGGCCAGATAATTCAAATTGAACGCCCGGTCCTGCCACCATCCGGTTGCGGCTTCCCACAAGACATGGGTACTGACCCCAGGTTGTTGCGCCCGGTACCACTGTTCTGCCCGGCCGAACCACTGCGGGTTAGAAACCAGCACCGCCACGTCGGGGGGAACCGCCTCCAGCGCCGTGGACATCTGCACCTCCAGGTCCTCAAACAGCCGGGCAACCTGATATTCAACGTAGGGGCAGTCTGAACCCTTCCGGGTCAAGAACTCGTCCGCGTAGCGCAAAGCATCCCCATGCGGTGTCGAGATCCAGTAACGCCCGCGACTCAGGCCGAACCAGGTCAGAAAACGGTCTTCCCCGTCTTTCCAGGGCTCAATGTTCTCAACCGCATCCAGCTCAAAATGGATTTCAAAGCCACTTGCCGCATCCATAATCTTCCTCTGGCCTATTCTGTCGCCGTGCCGGCTTAACGAACTGCTAGCACGCCTTCCCTGCCGCCACTCCCGATGCCCAGGCCCACTGGAAGTTGAACCCTCCCAGCCAACCGGTCACATCCACCACCTCGCCAATGAAGAACAACCCGGGCACCGCCCGCGCCTCCATCGTCCGAGCCTGCAACCCCGCCGTATCCACACCCCCGACAGTGACTTCGGCCTTCTCAAATCCCTCGGTCCCCACCGGGTGCAGTTCCCATCGATGCAATCCCCGCTCCCAGGCTTCCAGCGCGGCATTCGACCAGCCCTTCGGCCCGCCCCCTTCCGCCAGAAACCCCGCCAGCCGTTGCGGCAACACCCCGCGCAATGCCTGTTTCGCTGCCGCCACGTCCCGCCGCGCGTTTGGCTCTGTCAACATGCTTAGCAAATCCACCCCGGGCGCGAGATCCAGCACCAGGGACTGCCCTGGATACCAGTAAGATGACGCCTGCAGCACTGCCGGCCCACTCAAGCCGCGATGCGTTACCAGCATATTTTCCCTGAATTTCCCAGCCCCGGCCCCGGCAACCACGTCGGCCGCCACACCCGCCAACTCCGTCCATCCGGCTTCTTTCCCACCCAGCAGCAACGGAACCAGCCCCGGCCGCGGCGTCACGACTCCCAGTCCGAATTGCCGGGCCAGTTCGTATCCCAGCCCCGTCGCCCCCATCTTTTGTATCGACAATCCCCCCGTCGCCACTACCAGGGTTTCTGCCCTGAATTCGCCATTCGATGTGAGAATGCAAAACGAACCTGAGGCGCCCTCGACCTGGATCCCTTGTGCATTCAGCACCAGTTCCACGCCCCCCAGCGCGCACTCGGCCAGAAGCATGTCCAGAATCGCCCGCGCCGATCCGTTGCAAAAGAGCTGCCCAAGCGTCTTCTCGTGCCATGGTATTTCATATCTTTCGACCAATTCCAGAAAATGCTGGGGTCGAAAGAGCGCCAGGGCCGACTTGGCAAAATGAGGGTTCTCCGATAGAAAATTGCCCGGACCGCAGTGCAGGTTCGTGAAGTTGCATCGCCCGCCGCCCGAGATGAGGATCTTCCGGCCCGCCTGGCCACCGTGCTCCAGCAGGGCTACGCGCCGCCCCCGCTGCCCAGCGGTCGCTGCACACATGAGCCCCGCCGCCCCCGCACCAAGAACCACCACATCGAATTCCCTAGACGGCTGAACCATGGCTTTATTGTCGCTGAACCGAATCCGCCGGCCGGATACCCCTTCCTGCCTTTGGATCATCCAACCTTCATGAAGGTGCACCTCGCACTCCTTCCAACCCCAACTTGCTCAACTTGCCCTGGCCCCGCGGCCCAACCTAGGAGCACCCATGCCCTCCGCCGTTCAGACTGCAACACCTTTATTGCCTCCCTTTACCCGCGAAACCGCCGTTCGCAAGGTGCGTGCCTCTGAAGACGCCTGGAACTCCCGCGATCCGCAACGGGTCAGCCTCGACTATTCCCTCGATTGCTATTGGCGCAGCCGTGCCGAGTTCATCACCGGCCGAGAGGAGATTGTGGCCTTCCTCACCCGCAAATGGGTCAAAGAATTGGACTACCGCCTCATCAAGGAACTCTGGGCCTTTGAAGGCAGCCGCATCGCGGTCCGCTTCGCCTACGAATCGCACGACATCACCGGGCAGTGGTATCGCTCCTACGGCAATGAGAACTGGGAGTTCAACGAAGACGGAATCATGAGCCGGCGTCACGTCAGCATCAACGATCTCACCATCGAGGCCTCCGAACGCCTCTTCCACTGGACCGGGGACAGACGCCCCGACAGTCACCCCGGCCTGTCAGATCTGGGGCTTTAACAGGCTGCGGAAAGACCGGGAGAGGCCGGTTTTCTATCAGGGCACGGCATTAGCCGTGCCGATAAGGCCTATGAAATGAGTGGGCTTTAGCCCTGAGCGATCTTCCCCGGGGGGATATCCATGAACCAGGTTTTGCTCTGGCGGCGAGGACGCCGCCATTACAGCCGGCAAAGAAGCCCTGCAGAGCTTCGTGGCCGTGAGAATCGCTGCTAGCTCGCCGGACTATCGTCATCCCGGAACATGGGATGTGGAATCAACCTGCGGTAATCCTCCTGGTGCGCCCCATCGAGGCAAGCTTCGATAATGCGCTGGCCCAGCGGATCAAGCTCGGGAACCTGGAACTGCTTCAGTTCCTTGGCAAAGAAGTCGCGCCACTGCTTGGCGCCCTCCTGATAGACCTCCATGCCGCCCTGGATCTGCTCCTCGACCTGCAGGAACACGCGCGGGATCATGAAACCCTCGATGCGCAACTGGTTGGGAATGTAGCCAAGCAGCGGACAAATTGCCTCGCCCACCTGGTCGCGTCCGAAGCGGGCGCTGCCGCGGCGGGCCAGGTATTCGCGGGCGATCCACTCGGACATGAAGCCTACCTTCCAGGCTCCGATATGCTGATTGGGAATGAGCACATAGCGGGTCTCCGGCGTCTCCACAATCTGCCGCAGCAGCAGGTTGGCCTGGTCGACGCGGCGGCCGGTGGCAAAGGCCCAGTAGGAGCCCACACCTTCCGACTGCATCTCCCGGCTTTTTGTAGCCTGAATGCTGGGATTGGCGTGGCCCCGGGGAGCAACCAGCCTCCACAGCCAGGCCAGCGACGGGCTCAGCACGTGAAGCATGGCCAGAATTCCGTAAAGCTGGCTGTCTTTGTGGGTCGCTGGGCAGCGCACGCCAAAGCTGCGCACGTCCACGCGCTGCGGCCCGTCCAGAATGTCTTCCAACATGCGGCGCGGCAAAATCACGCGCGGATTGGGACACATCTTGCCCGGCGCATCTTCCACGTGCTCCCAGGTCAGGCAGGTCCCGCCCGGCACAATGTAGTGGTTCAGAAAAACCAGCGGCTCGGGCGGGTCGATGCACAACCGCTCCAGGTTCGGCGCCGTGCCGTAGCTGTGGATGTGGTCCACGCGCACAAACCAGCCGTTCTCGGCGTCGGCCACGGTCAGGCGCTTGCTGTTGCCCTGGTATTTGGGATGGGCGCAGGCCATGTCGTCGGCAATGGGCCGCAGATGGCAGGCTTCCGGCAGGTTCAGCGTGCGCACTTCCTTGGTGACCACGTTGGTGCCGATCAGCAGGCGGCCATCCTCCATGCGGTGGATGTGCTCGGTCATCTCGCTCTTGCCGCCGCCCGATGCGCCTTCGTGCATCAGGATCAACTGGTTCTCGTACGGAGTCACCACGGCCACCGCGGCGCAGTGGTTGGTGGTCCAGCCCTCGCGCTCGCCGATGTCCAGCAGCATGGAGTAGACGCCCTTTTTGGCGCTCGGTCCCGGATAGAGGTTGTAGGCGAAAATCTCCTGGTGCGTGGCCGTCCGCTCATGCACCACCACCTGCTTGCCGGCGAAGTGCGTGTGCCGGAACGGCGGAGCCACAAACAACACGCCGCCGGTAATCTTGAAGTCCGCCGGAACCTTGGTGCGGGGCGTCATGCCTTGCAAATCCGCCAGCGCGGCCGCAAAGAAGGCTGCCTGCCGCGGCACAATCAACAGCGAGCCATAACCCAGAGCGTCGGTTCCGGCATAGAACGGCATGGCCACCAACTCCTGGGTCTTCAACCAGTCCAGGGTCTGTTGCCGGGTCTTGTCGAAATCCTCGCCGAAGCGGTCCATATAGGTAGGCTTGTCGGTGGGCAGCTTGTCGCCGATCACCATGGCATCGGGATCGCGCCGCCGCATGGCGGGATCGGGAAAGTTGATGGCCAAGCCATTGCGCGCCTTGGTCATGACTGCTTCCACAATCCGCCCCACGCCCGGCGCCTGGAACACCGCCTCATACTGCCCATGGTCGTCGCGATTGCCCAAAGTCCAGTCGGTGTCGCCCGACGAGCGGCCCAGCGCCCAGTCCAGCAGCTGCTGGCGGGTTTCCGGAGTTTGCACCAGCGGTGCTGCGCTCAACACCTCGCGCACGGCTGCGGGCAAATCCAGGTCCGCCCAGTTCGCCTGAAAATCGACAAAGCTGCTCTTGACTGCTTCGGTGGTCATCTTTTTTCTCGCTTTCGATAGGCTCGTTCTAGCTTTTTTTGGGGCGTTCATGCGCATAGATTCCGTAAAAACCGCAAAAGTGCACATCTCTTTTATCTCATCCACCTGCACACCTGGCAGTGCGGGGCGTCACAGTGTGGGAAAGCGCGTCTGGACCAGCTTCAGAGCCTCTTCCGCCGTCGCAATCGTGCCTTCGAGCTGCGCATCTTCCACGGCCCGCAGCATCTGCTTGAACTGCGCCCCCGGCTGGTAGCCCGCCGCAATCAGCTCTCGCCCGCCGATCAACGGCTGGGGCCGCACCGCCTCGGCCGGCATCGATTCGTAGCGCTCCCGGGCAAAATTCCAGTTCTCCAGGTTCCCGCTGCTCGCCATGCAATCCATGCGGTGCAGCGCCAGGTGCTCTTCGAATCGCTCCAGGCGAAAGAACCGCTTCAGCGTCGAGGTCTTCATCTTCGGCGAGTCGCCGAAGCGCATGTGATTCTCAATCAGGGCAAGAATCTGCGCTGTCTCGTCGTTCGAGAAGCGGAAGCGCCGGCAGATTTCCCCACCCATGGCCACGCCAATCTCCACGTGCCCGTCGAAGCGGATGCGGTCCGGGCCGCGGCGAAAAGTCGGCGGCTTGCCCACATCGTGCAGCAGCGCACCCCAGGCCAGCGTCAACGGGCAGCCCGCTTCGAGCTGGTCCAGCAGCCCCAGCGTATGCACCCACACATCGCCTTCTGGATGGTACTGCGGCGGCTGCTCCACGCCCTTCATCCGCGCAATTTCAGGCAAGACTTCTTTTAGCAGCCCGGTCGCGTCCAGCAACTCGAACGCCCGCCGGGCATGGCCCTCGGTCAGCATCTTGGTCAACTCGTCGCGCACCCGCTCGCGGCTCACTGCTGCGGTTTTCGGGGCCAGCATGCGCATGGCGGCCGCGGTGCCCGCTTCCAGCTCAAACCCGAACCGTGCCGCGAACCGCACCCCCCGCAACATGCGCAGGTGGTCTTCTTCAAAGCGCAGTTCCGGCCGCCCGATGGCCCGAACCACCCCGGCCTCCAAGTCCGCCACGCCGCCCACGTGGTCGATGACCGCGCTCTGCAGAGCTTCCAATGCTGCGGAACAATTCTGTCTTGCGTCAGGGCACGACTTCAGTCGTGCCGCAAGGCCAATCAGAGAGGGATGGGCTTTAGCCCCGGCTGGAAGCCCTTCGAGGCACCCCGCCGCAACATCGCTTGTCGGCAACAGCGCCGCCGGGTCCAGCAGCAGCCCGTTGATGGTGAAGTCCCGCCGCTTCACGTCCTCTTCGGCGCTCGTCGTGTACCGCACCGCATCAGGATGCCGCCCGTCGGAGTAAGCCCCGTCTGACCGGAAGGTCGCCACCTCGGTCTGCACATATCGCGGCTCCGCCGGCTCTCCAACGGGCGCACCTGCAAAGCCAGCCCCACCGCAGGTGGCCACCAGCACCACGCCAAAATGCGCGCCCACGGCAAAGGTCCGCGGAAACAGCCGCAGCACCACATCCGGCGTCGCCGAGGTAGCCACGTCGTAATCTTTCGGCTCGCGGCACAGCAACAAATCCCGCACGCACCCGCCAGCGAGGTAGGCCTGGTGCCCCGCTGCGCGCAGTTCCGCCACGATCTCGAAGGCTGCTTCGAATTGGGGGGACGCAGGGAACATGCTGTCTCCATTCTCAACCTTTCGCGGCCAATCGGTTATCTCCGGTCGGTTTTTAGCTCCTGGGGAAGTGGATCTCGATATCGCATTGTGCTATCATCCGATTTGTCTCCCGGAAACAAAAACCGCTATGATGCCCGGGCCATGAACAAGGCGCAAGAGCGTACGCTGAACGAGATATTCTTCCGCCCGACAAAGGCGGACATTCGCTGGTCCGCAATTGAATCGTTGATTCGTTGCATGGGCGGCGAAGTTACGGAGCGAGCTGGGAGCCGCGTCGCGGCCAGGCTGAATGGTGTGACCGCAGTCTTTCATCGTCCCCATCCACGGCCTGAAACGAAGAAGGGTGCAGTCGATGCCGTTCGCCAGTTTCTTCTCAACGCAGGGGTTAAGCCATGATGGAATACAAAGGGTATGCGGCCGGCCCAATCGATTTCGATCCGGAAGAAAGGACCTTTTCCGGCACAGTCACAGGGCTCCGCGATGTCATTCATTTTGAGGGAAGAACCGCCGCAGAACTGGAGCGCGCTTTCCGGGGAAGCATCGATAGCTATCTGGAGCTCTGCGCCGAGGCTGGCCAGCAGCCAGATCGCCCGTTCAATGGCAAGATTCTCCTCCGCACCGAACCGGAACTGCACCGCAAGGCCGCGCTCCGGGCGGCAGTGGCAGGTATCAGCCTGAGTCGCTGGATCTCCCGTCAGATCGAAGGCGCACCCTAGCCGAAGCTGTAGCGAATCTGGCTGGAGCGCCAGCGATCCAACTCGCCGGCCTGCCAACTGGCCGACCCGTTAAACTAGAACCATGCCCGACACCGGCCTGATCCTCGCCATCGAATCCTCTTGCGACGAGACCGCTGCCGCTGTCGTTCAGCGTGGTGAGCGTACGCTCTCCTCCGTCGTGGCCTCGCAAATCGCCACCCATGCCCGCTACGGCGGCGTGGTGCCGGAGCTGGCCAGCCGCGAGCATCTCCGCGCAGTGGTTCCCGTGGTGCGCGCCGCTCTGTCCCAGGCCAATATCGCCCTGGCCGATCTCGATGCCATCGCCGTGACCTCCGGGCCCGGCCTTGCCGGGGCGCTGCTGGTAGGCATCACCTATGCCAAGGCCCTGGCCTTCGCCCAGGACATCCCCCTCATTGGCGTGAATCATCTCGAAGGCCATATCCACGCCGCGCTTCTGAACGAGATCGAGGCTGGGGCAGACCGCGGCCCGGACGCAGCGCTGGATGCGGAGGCCCCGGCCTTGGCGCTGGTCGTTTCCGGCGGCCACACCCATCTCTACCATGCCCGCCCCAACGCGGGTGGCTGGCACTACTCCCTGATGGGCCGCACCGTCGACGATGCCGCAGGCGAAGCCTTCGACAAGGTAGCGAAACTGCTCGGCCTGCCTTACCCCGGGGGCCCCTGGATCGACGCCCTGGCGCTTTACGGCAACCCGCACGCCGTGCCTTTCGCCTTCTCGCAGATCAAGACCAAGCTTCATCTTGTCGGCAAAACGCCCCGCACCAAGGCCGCTCGCAGCGCACCCATCGCCAATCTCGACCCCCATTTCCTGTTTTCCTTCTCCGGCATCAAAACCGCCGTTCTCCGCTACACGGAGCTCAATCACCTTCGCCCGCAGACTCACGAGGGGCATCCCAACTTTCATGCCTGCCATCCCGAGCGCAGCGCAGCGGAGCCGAACGGCCAACGTTTTCCCGGAAAGCCACCCAAGACCAAGGCCGAAGCTCTGGCGCTCTGCCCCCAGCAGACCCTCGACCTGATCGCCAGCTTCCAGCACGCCGTGGTCGGCGATCTGATGAAGAAGACCTTTGCCGCCGCCGAGTCGTTAGGCGCAACACGCATCCTGGTTACCGGCGGCGTGGCCGCCAACCGCGAACTCCGCGCCCGCTTCACGGCCGAAGCAGCACGCCGCGCTCTGCGCATCGTCTTCCCGAGCCTGGCCCTCTCCACGGACAATGCCGCGATGATCGCCGCCGCCGCCTGGCCGCGCTTTCAAGCCGGCGAGTTTGCGCCGCTCACCCTGTGCGCCAATCCGGCGCTGTCCTTGGGGGTCGAAGCGCCGCGCTGACCGCTGAAGCCGTGAAAACGCTTCCACGCTAAACCCAAGCATCCAAGGCGTTTTGGCGAGGCATGGCATTTTGCCGCTGCCAACCCGATCCTCTGCGATATATTATGTTTCCCATTCACTGAAGAACGCCGGCAATGGCCTCTACCGCGGCTGGAATCCGCGCGCGACCTGCTGCCCGGCGGATGGGGAGTCTCACAGATGAAGATTTGGCGTTTGAATGCGATGGTTTGTGTCGGGACCGGGCTGGCTCTGGTCATAACGGCTTGCGGTGGCGGCGGCAGTACCACCACGACCACCCCACCCCCCGTCACCTATGTGCTCACTGTGAACTCGACGAACCCAGCCACCGGTGTCGCCATCACGGTCGCTCCGGCAGACAACAACTCCAGCGGCAACGGCACCAGCAGCTTTACCCGTACCTACAACGCGGGCACAAGCGTTACGCTGACAGCCCCGGCAACTTCAGGCAGCAACAAATTCGCATCCTGGACCGGCTGCACCTCTGCCAGCGCCGTAACCTGCAGTGTGACCGTCAATAGCGCCATCACAGTGACCGCCGCGTACAGCGCAGTCAGCGTCACGCCCAATCCCGCCACTGCGACCATTGGAGGGCAACTCCAGTTCAGCGCTACCGGCGCTACGGCGTATACATGGACAGTTGCAGCGCCTTCCGGCAGCAGCCTGAGTCCCGGAACCATCAACGCGGCTGGCCTTTACACCACGCCTTACCCGGCTCCGCCCACCGTTACCGTAACGGCCACCAGCACCGCCGATTCCACCCAGTCTGCCAGCGTCACGGTGACGCTCAATGCCCCTGCCGTCGCAGCCGGGCCAGTCCTGACCGTGGATGCGGACAACCAGACCCACGCCATCAGCCCTTACGTCTATGGCATGGACGCCTATCTGCTCGACGCCTCCGCTGAGGACGCCGCCGCCGTCGGCAAGACCAATATCACCATCGATCGCTGGGGCGGCGACTCCACCGAGCGCTACAACTACCAGGCCGACGTAACCAACTCCATCGACGACTGGTACTTCGAGAACGGTACAGGCATCGGCGGCGACGGCTGGCTCGCGGTTGGCGGTGTTTCCGCGTTCGATGCTATGGTGGCCAGCAACAACACCAACAAAATCACCACGCTCGGCACCGTCCCCGTCCTGGGATGGGTCGCCAAAGACAGCACTTCGTGCAGCTTCCCGCAGTCGGTTTATCCAAACCAGCTTGCCGTCAACGGCAAGGCAGCCTTCTCGAATGACGGCCGCAACTGCGGATCCGGCATTTATCCCCAGGGTGTGGCCGGCTGCACCAGCGCCAGCGGCTGCAACATCCCCGCCGATCCCACCGTCACCAGCATTGCCGCGCCGCCGCCTACGCCGCCAGCGCCCTCGGCCGTCAACGCCGCATGGGCCAGCGCAACCTGGACCGGCGGCTGGGTCAATCACCTGGTGAGCAAGTTCGGCCCCGGCAACCCAACCACCGGCACAAGTACAGGCGTATCCATCTACGACTTGGACAACGAGCCAAGCTGGTGGGACTCCAACGATGCCGACGTGCATCCCTTGCCCTTCACCTACGACGAAGTCACCACTGGAGGCATCGGCACCGCGCTGGCTGTCAAAACCGCGGACCCGACAGCCATGGTGAGCGGCCCGGTGATGGACTGGTGGTGGGACTACTTCTATTCCAAGAAAGATGTCGAATCGGGATGGAGTTCGGGAACACCCTGCTATGCGCCGTGGAGCAATCCGGTCGATCGCAAAGCGCACAACGGCACGCCCTTCATCGAGTACTATCTGCAGCAATTCGCCGCCGCGCAAGCCACTTACGGCGTGCGCCTGCTGGACTACCTGGACCTCCACACCTATCTTGCGGCCGCATACAATGGCACATCCGTAGGCTTGAACACTGCCGGCGACACCGGGATGCAGCAGGCGCGGCTCAATTCCACTCGAGCCTTATGGGATCCCACTTACACCGACGCCAGCGGCCAGTTCCCGCAGCCCAACTACACCACGGACGCGAATTACACCGGCGCCAGCAACTGCAATCCTCCGCAGCAGGCCCCGCAGCTGATTCCCATGATGAAGAGCTGGGTCGCCGCCGGCTATCCCGGCACCAAGCTGGCCATCGACGAATACAACTGGGGCGGCATGGAAGCCATCAACGGCGCGCTGGCGCAGGCCGACATTCTCGGCATCTTCGGCGTTCAGGGGCTCGACCTGGGGACCATGTGGCCCACCACCAATCCCTCGAAGCAGATTCCCGGCATGATGGCCTTCGCCATGTATCGCAACTACGACGGAGCCAACTCCACGTTCGGCAACATGTCTCTGGCCGCGAGCAGCGCCAACCAGGGCCAGCTCTCCATCTACTCGGCCCTTCGCACCTCCGATAACGCCGTCACCGTCATGGTGATCAACAAGACCTACGGCGATCTGACGGATTCAGTCGCCCTGGCCAACGTCTCCGCCTCCGGCCCGGCCAAGGTATTTACCTATAGCAACGCCAACCTGGCCGCCATCGTTGCCCAGCCCAGCGTCACCGTCACCGCTCCGCCTGCAGGGAGCACCACAAGCACGCTCACGGCAACCTTCCCGGCGCAGTCCATCACGCTGTTGGTGGTGCCGCAGTAACCGCCTCAAAACCATAAGGAGCCGGCGTGCATCGTCTATTCCAATGCGACTTCCAGGAGGCCCAGACAGCGGGCCTCCCGGCCAGTTCGGGTCCAAAGCCGGCTGTGGCGTTGATCGCTGCCGCATTGGGACTGCTGATTACGGCCTGTGGCGGCGGGAGCGGCTCCGTGCCTACACCACCTCTGGTTCCCACCAGCTACGTCCTCACCGTCAACTCCACTAATCCGGCCAGCGGCGTCTCCATCTCTGTCGGCAGCCCCTACAACAACGTGGTCGAGCTGGTCACCACCCTTTCACTGAGACCGCCGCGTCCGGAAGCCAGTATTTGCTGCTCGCTCCCTCCAAGTCCGGCGCCAACACCTTTTCCAACTGGACCGGCTGCACCTCGACAACCACGACAACCTGCTCCGTCACCCTCAACGCCAATACCACTGTGACCGCCAACTACACGGTTCCCGTCGCGCCTGCGGTCACCTATTACGTCAGCGGCACGGGCAGCGACTCCAACGACGGCCTTAGCACTGGCACTGCGTTTCTGACGCTTCAGCAGGCTGCCAATGTCACTCAGCCGGGCGACATCGTCCTGGTAATGAACGGCACCTATACCAACTCCTGCACCGGCTGCGACGTATTGAACGTCGCCACCCCCGGGACAGCGAATGCCTGGATCACCTACAAGGCCTATCCTGGCCAAACGCCCAAGATCTCGTTCAACGGCTGGGCGGGCATCTTTTTCAGCCCCACCGCTGCCTATATCGAGGTAAACGGCTTCACCGTCCTGGGCAACAACTACAACGTCACCCTGCAACAGGCGCAGAACCAGTCCACAACAACCCCCGACCCCACTTTCAACGGCAACTGCATCTCCGCCGATGGGCGCGCTGGGACGGCCACCGTCAGGCCCCACCACATCCGCATTCTGAACAACATCATCGGCGCCTGTGGCGGCGGGGGCATCGGCACCGCCTGGTCGGATTATGTGACCATCTCCGGCAACACCATCTACGACTCGGCCTGGTATTCCATCTACGGCGCCAGCGGCATCTCCACCTGGGAAAACTGGAACTACGACAACTCCACCGGCTACCGGATGATCATTACCGGCAACCGCCTGTTCGGGAACCAGGAGCAGATCCCCGTCTTCTCCGACGGCCAGATCACCGACGGCGAGGCCATCATTGTCGATTCCACCCGCAACTCGGCTTACCAGCCCAGCATCGGCCTGCCGCCCTACACCGGCCGCACGCTCATTGCCAACAATGTGATCTATAACAACGGCAGCTCGGCGATTGAAGTCTTTCAGAGCGATCACGTCGACGTGGTCAACAACTCCACCTTTCGGGATGTGTTTGTCCCGGTGCTCAGCGGCCGCGGCGAGATGTTCCTGAACCAGACCTCCGACGTCAACGTGGTCAACAACATCTTTTCCAGCCTCACCGGCCAGAACCCGGTTGACTCGGTACCCGGCACCACCTCGTCCATTCGACTGGACTACAACCTTTATTTCAACGGCAAGATCGGTGGCGACGTCCCGAGCGGCCCGAACGACCTTTTCGCCGACCCGCTTTATATCGACCCGGCCGACGCCAACCGGCTCAATGTGCAGCTCACCGTCTCGCCGACCAGTCCCGCCGAGGGATCCGGGACTCCCACGCTCGCCCCAACCACAGACTTCGCAGGAAATCCCAGGCCTGGCTCCAAAGGCTACGACCGCGGCGCCTACCAGCAGCCTTGACGTCGGTCCCGACTCTCGTCAGGTCCTCAGGGCATCTGGACCTGACCCATGGAAAGCGCCTTTGGGTTTTCCCTTCGAGATCTCCGTTCCCTGATCGCCGTTCCCTGCGCTCTGCTCTCTGTTCTCTGATCCATGTTCGCTGTCTTGGTACAATCGAATGTGCCGATAAGCCGCCGCTTTTTACCGCTTTCCGAGCCATAAGTTGGATCGAGACCCATGCCTCTCCGCCTTTTCAATACCCTTTCCGGACAACTCGACGAGCTCGTCCCTTCCGATGGCAAGTCCCTGCGCATGTACGCTTGCGGGCCCACCGTCTACGACTTTGGCCACATCGGCAACTTCCGCACTTTCCTGCAGATCGACATCCTGCGCCGTACGCTGAAGCTGCTGGGGACCGAAGTCCGCCATGTCATGAACATCACCGACGTGGACGACAAGATCATCCGCAATGCGGCTGCCGCCGGCATCCCCATCGGCCAGTACACGGCCCCGTTCGAGCAGGCTTTTCTTGAAGATCTCGGCTCGCTGCGGGTGCAGCTTCCGGAACAACTGGCCCGCGCCACCGAGCACATTCCGCGCATGGTCGAGCTGATTCAGAAACTGGCCGCCGCCGGAGCCGCCTACCAGACCGAAGACGGATCGTGGTATTTCCGGCTCAAGGCCTTTCCCGAGTACGGCAAGCTGAGCAAAAAAGACTTGAGCGGCATGGAAGACGGCGCCCGCGTCGACGTCGACGAATACGAGAAGGATTCCGCCCGCGACTTTGCCCTGTGGAAGGCCGCCAAGCCCGGCGAAACATCCTGGGACACAGCCATCGGCCGAGGCCGTCCCGGTTGGCACATCGAGTGCTCCGCCATGGCCATGGAGTATCTGGGCGACAGCTTCGACCTCCACGCCGGCGGCGAAGACCTCATGTTTCCGCACCACGAGAACGAGATCGCCCAAAGCGAGAGCGTGACCCACAAGCCCTTTGCCCGCCACTGGATGCACGTGCGCTTCCTGCTCGTGGACGGACGCAAGATGTCAAAGAGCGAGGGCAATTTCTATACCTTGCGCGACCTTTTGCTCAAAGGTTATAAGGCCTCGGCAATTCGTCTGGCGCTGGTCTCTGTTCCCTACCGCCATCAGCTCAACTTCACCTTCGACGGCCTGATTGAAGCCACCAACGCCATCGAACGGCTCCGGACCTTCCGCCAGCGGGTGACCCAGGCAGCCTTGGCGCCGGGGGCAAACCCGGCTCTGCAGGCGGCCGCGCACAGGGCGCAGGCCGACTACATTGCAGCGCTCTCGAACGACCTGAACACCGCCGAGGCGCGCGCCCCCATCTTCGATCTGATTCGGGGCGCGAACACAGCCTTGGACCAGGGACAGCTTCTGGCCGGAGACCGGGAAGCGATTCTGGCCGTTCTGGCCAGTTTCGACGCGGTCTTCGACGTGATTGAGGATCACGACGCCGAGCCCACCCGCAAGGCCCTGGAATACGCCCAGACAGCTGGCCGCATGGCCGACGTGGCCCCCGAACTGCTGGCTCGGCAGGGGCTGACCGACGAGGCCATTGACGCCCTCGTCGCCGAGCGCACCTTGGCCAAGAAACAGCGCAACTTCGCCCGCGCCGACCAGATCCGCAACCAACTGGCCGAGAAGGGCATTGTCATTGAGGACTCCAAAGACGGCGTCCGCTGGAAACGGAAATGAAAGTGCAGGCGTAGACTCATAGGCATCGGATGTGGGACGAGCCGCGGAGGTGTTCTAGATGGAATTTGAGATTGTCTTCGATCGCGAGGAAGATGGGCGCTGGATCGCAGAGATTGAAAGCCTGCCGGGTGTGCTCGTCTACGGCGCTACCCGGAATGAGGCCCGATCAAAGGTGGAAGCATTGGCTTTGCGCGTACTCGCGGACCGTATCGAGAGCGAGCAATCTCCCATGGGGCAGGTTCGATTCGCTGCCGCTTGATTGCGGTTTGGTCTTTTGTCGTTCCACCTCCGATCTGCGAGACAGGATGCATGTCTCGTAAGCAAATTTCCTTTTTCGAACGCAAGAAGAGTCTTCCGTGCGCTTCTGCGGATTGGGTGGCAAGAAAAGTCCCGCATCGGCAAGAGCGGATCCCACAAGCAGCTTGAACATCCCGACTTTCCATACGAATACACTTGGGCTTTTCACGACAGCGAAGAAATCGGCCCAAAGATACTTGCAAAGATCGCCAAGCAAACCGGCCTCAAGCCGGAAGACATTTAAGATCACAAAAAAGGAACCCCTTCCCCCATGGAACCCCAAGAAGTTCAGGAACTGCAAGAACACGCCGAGCACGGGGCGCACGAATCTTCGCTGCGTCCGGTTGCCTTGACCATGACCGTCCTTGCTGTGCTGGTTGCGGTGACCACGGTGCTGGGCCATCGCACCCACACCGAAGCTGTGCTCAATCAGGCCAAGGCCAGCGACACCTGGAACGAGTATCAGGCCAAGAAGAGTCGCGCCTACGACACCGAACTGTCTGACAATCTGCTGAGCGTGTTGACTCTGGCCGACAAGGACGGCGCGGCCAAGATCAGAAAGAAGGACGAGGACCACAAGGCCAAGTGGGCTGCAGATTTCGAGACCGAAAAAAAACAGGCCGAAGCCTTCGAGGAAGAAGTGCGACTGGCCGAGCACCGCGCCAATTTCTACGACCTGGGCGAGGCGCTGCTCGAAATCGGCCTGGTGATCACCTCGGTCACGCTGCTGACCCGCAAGCCCGCTTACTGGTACGCGGGTATCGCCGCCTCGGTCGTCGGAGTGGTCGCCGTACTTTGGGGCCTGTTTCTCAAGTAGAGTGAGCGCCGCCAGCCTCAAACCCTGCCAATTGTAGGGTGTGGTAGACTGGCGGCCTCATGAAAGCCCGCCTCTTTCCCGCTCTTCTGCTCCTGGGTGGCGTAGCGCTGCTTGCCCAGACTGCCGCAAAGCCGCCTGCAAAAGCCCCGGTCAAAACACCCGCGGCTCCGCCCCCTCCCGTGGTTCACTCCAGCGACATCGGCTTTACCTACACCCTTCCCGCCGACTGGGAGATCGGCGATACCAAGCCGACGCTTCCGATGGTGCAGCAGCAGGTGGCCAGCGTCGCCGCCGCAGAAGATGTCAAGAAGGGCATCGCCTGCGTCCAGGTAGTGCTGACCGCGCGCCACGGCAATCCTCCCACCGTGGTCACGGTCGTCGCTTTGCCGCTGAGCTGCTTTGGCCAGCCGATGGCCGCGAAGGACCTTCCCGGCTTTGCTTCCGGAGCTCTCGAGGGCCTCAAGGGCGCACTCGACTTCTCCAATCCCGAGTACAAATCCTATTCGCTCGGCACCCATAGCATGTGGATCGAGCGCGACTTGGGAACTGTCCGGGACCACCCCGAGGTCAAATACACGGTCGAAGCAGTCTGCAGTCTGCTGCAGAAGGGCGCGGTGTGCTGGATGGCCATGGCCGCCGATCATGCCGGCCTGCAAACCTTCGAGCACGGCGCGGCCACCCTGGACGACGACGCCTCAACTCTCCTGGTGCCCGCAGCGACATTCAAGACCACAGCCCAGTGATATCGAGCCGGACTCCGGCTACTCCGCAGGCAACTGCTCCAGCTCCTCAATGGGCTGGGGCCGCACTTTGGCCCTCATCTGCGACGTGGTCAGCAGAAATACCGCGACCACCACGGCGGCCATGCCCGCAAACTCCGCCATCTCCGGGCGCTCGTGCAGAAAGAAGGTCCCCAGCAAGACTGCCACCACCGGATTCACATAGGCGTTCGACGACACTTTAGCCACCGGCACGTGTTCCAGCAGGTAGATGAAGCAGGTGTAGCCCAGCAGCGATCCGCCGGTGATGAGATAGGCCAGCGACCCCACCGACTTGGCGTTGAGATGGAACTGCGGCCATTGCCCCAGGGCGGTTCCCAGGCCGGTGCAAAAGAAGCCGGCGATCAGCATCTGCCATGCCGCTGCCACCAGGCTGTTCAATGGCAGGCGTGCCCGGCGGCTCACGATGCTGCCCGCCGCCCACGCCAGCGCGCCTCCCAAGAGAGCCAAAACCGCCCAAAGAACCAGGGGGTTGCCGGCCAGGCCGTGGCGCAGCGAGGGCCAAATCAGCGCCACCAGCCCTGCCAATCCCAGCAGCAACCCCAGCCACCCCCGCAGTGAGAGCTGTTCCCCCTCCGGAAGCAGCATCTCGATCAGGGCTACCCACAACGGAGTGGCCGCAAACAGCAGCGACGACAGACCGCTGGGCAAGGTCTTTTCGGCATACACCAGGCTCACGTTGCCGCCGCCCAGCAGCAGCAAGCCCACCACGCTCAGCGTCGCCATGGCTTTCCAGGTACCGAGCAACCTGAGCCCGCGCCAACGGCACCAGACCAACAGCACCGCGCCGGCAATCAGATAGCGCGTGCCGGCCAGCAACAGCGCCGGCATCTCCGCCGCTCCAACCCGAATCGCCGCATACGTGGATCCCCAGAAAAAATAGACGCTGGCGAAGGCCAGCAAAATAGAAGCCTTGGTAGCTTTTTGTCGCTGCGGTCGATCCGCCTGTTGTGTGGAATTCGCCATGGATATGCTTCCATCCTAGCGAAGAAAACAAAAACGCCGCAGGAATCGTCTCAAAGGAACAAACAAATGAGCGCCCCATCCCGGCCACACGATTTGTTGCAAGGATGGGGAGCCACTCCCTCCGAGCCAAGTCCGACGATGCCGCGATCTCTCAATCGTCCCTAGTTCGAGGCCACCTGGTGCTGCTGAGCGATCTTCTGGATCATCTCCAGATGCTTGGAGATGACCTTCTCGCCCTGCTCCGCGGCATCCTTCACCGTGGAGGAGCTTGCCGTGGAAATCTCCTTCTTGAAATCGTTCAAATCTTCTTGGTGGTCTTTCACCATGGCGCCGATATAGGCCTTGTCGAACGCATCGCCTGAAAGCATCTTGAGCTTTGCCTCCAGCGCCAAATCAGCAGGGGAAAGCACTGTCGGCGGCGTCACGCCGATCTGTCCTGCGACAGTCTTCATTTGCTCGCCCAGCTTGGTGTGGTCGTCCACCATCTTCTGGCCGAAGGTCTTCACATCGTCGCTGCTGCCCTTTTCCGCAGCCAGTTGACCCAGCTTCACTTCCGCCATGCCGCCTCGCAATGCAGCTTTCACAAAATGCTTGTCCGCGGCGCTAGGCTGGCTGCCTGTCTGGGCAACCGCAGCGGCTCCTCCGGCCGACAGCGAGATCAGACCCATTGCCCACAGAAAGCTCGAATTCCGAACGAATCTCATGGTGACTCCTTTACCGGGTAGTTTCATTCAACCGGCGTCTGAAACAGGCCTGAACAACGTCTCAAACGCTCCTGTACTAGGAAGATGCGAAGGCATTTCGAGTTGCCCGGAGTGACCGGCCACGAGCCAGTCGTTTAGGACGCCCGGGCAACCTCGACACGAGAATCCCTCTCTTAGTACCAAGTTGAACGACTCAAAATCCGCAGGACGGTCGGGCTACCCATTGGCTCGCCCCTGCGTTCGTTTCGAAGGACTGCCGCTTATGCGCCTACACGCCGGGCCACGCGACAGTCCCAAAGGCGCCATAGAGCGCCGGCGTCTCCCTTGGTGAAGGACATGCTCGCGCAGCAACCTCGACTGGGCGTCCACGGGAAATCGTGCGCCTGCAACCTTTCCAGCATCCTGTCCACAGTGGCGGGGCGCCAACGCCAAACCAGAGGATTACTCGATGAAACTTTTTTCAGCCGACATCAAGGATCTGCGCACGCTGTACACCAACAACCTCAAGAAAGCCCTGGACATGGAAATGAAGATCACCAAGGCTTTGCCGGAGATGATCGAACACACCACGGATGCGGAGCTGACCGACGCGTTCCTCATTCATCTGGATCAAACCAAGAGCCACGTAGTCGCCGTGGAAAGCCTGCTCCGTTCCAACATTGGCGAAGCGGCAACCGAAACCTGCAAGGTCATCGGCGGTCTCACCACCGAAGCCTCGGACGCCATCAAGGACGTCACCGATTCCTCGGTTTGCGACATAGCCCTGATCAGCGCCGCCCAGCAGGTGGAACATCACGAAATCGCAGTCTACGGGACGCTCCGGCGCTGGGCAGAGTTGCTCGGCTTGGAAGACGATGCGGTCATTCTCGAAGCCATTGAAGCCGACGAACAAAATGCCGATGCACGCCTGAGCGGCATTTCAGAAAGGGTGAATCTGATCGCCGCGGCCTGAACAAGCAGCCGGGTCGGAGATTCCGAAGAGGGCCGGGTGCTCCATCCTTGCGACGCGTTTTGTTGCAAGGATGGGAATCCTGGACTCGCATCGCTGCTCTTTTTTCTTGGCGCTCTTCAAGATTCGATGATTCCGCATGAAAAGCCGGTTCGAGCAGACCCGCCTCCGAGACCCCCGTTTCCCAAACCCCCGCATCCAAGACCGTGGCCGCGCTTCCGGGGCGGTAGCTCCCCCTTCCTGCTAGCCGGGTTCATTTTGGGAGTTGGGAGCCACTGCTTTTACAGGTAGTTTCGGTTGAAAACATCCCTTCCGGCCGATAGCCAGATCAGGACTATCCGAGCCTTCTCAAGTCGGGAAAGCACTCCCCGGAGTTCTACCAGGAACCGTTGACGGCCGCGCTGTGGCTGCAGTGAATACCTAGGCTCAGCTTCTGTGTCGCCGCAGGATGCCGCCCGCATCCTATGCCGGGTTGGCCGATCCGTCGCCGCATTGATATTTGGCTTCAATGGCCATCACCTTCTTGAAGCGCCGCACAAACCGCTCTTCGTTGGCGATGAACTTCGCTGCAATGAAGGCATCCACGCACTCGAAGGCCAGCGCCGGCCCAATGATGCGGGCTCCCAGGACGATCACATTCATGTCGTCGTGTTCCACGCCCTGGTGCGAAGAATAGGTGTCGTGGCACATGCCGGCGCGAATCCCCGGAATCTTGTTGGCCGCCACGCACACCCCCACCCCGGAACCGCAAATGAGAATGCCACGCGGCGCATCGCCCCGCTTCAAGGCCAACCCAACCTTTTCCGCAAAGTCGGGATAGTCCGAAGGCTCGGTGTTGTATGCGCCCAGGTCCACCACATCGTGGCCGGCCTTGGCCAGGTACGCGCGAACCTCCTCCTTCAGAGGAAATCCAGCATGATCGGAACTGATGACAAGCTTCAAAGTAAACTCCTTCGGAGTTAGGGAACGGGGATCAGGGATCAGGGATCAGGGAACAGGGAACAGAAAAAACCCGCCTGATCCCATTCCCTGCGGATCGGAAACGCACCGCACGCTGTTCCCTATTCCCTGTTCCCTCTTCCCTGGATTCTTGCTACTTCACCAGTTTCTTGGCCCGAGCCGCCACATTGTCCGGCGCAAAGCCCAGTTCCGCCAGCACCTTGGGTCCCGGAGCCGACGCGCCGAAACGGTCCAGGCCAATTACGTCGCCGTCCAGGCCCACGTACTTCCACCAGCCCAACGTCGCGCCGGCTTCAACTGCCAGCCGCGGCACACCGGCCGGCAGCACGCTGGCCTTGTACTCGGCCGACTGCTCCTCGAAGATCTTCCAGCTCGGGAAGCTGACTACGCGTGCCTGAATCCCATCGGCTGCCAGCAGTTTCGCGGCATCCATCGCTGCCCAAACCTCGGAGCCGGTGCCAATCAGCACAACTTGCGGCTTCGACACATCGGCCAGCACATACGCGCCCTTGCTCACTCCGGCATAGGCATCGTGCTCGGTCGGGTCGATCACAGGCAAATCCTGCCGGCTGAGCGCAAAAAAGCTCGGTCCGGTCCGCTCCAGTGCCAGCCGCCAGGCCGCCGCCGTCTCGTTGGCGTCCGCCGGACGGAAATCCGTCAGCCCCGGAACCGCGCGCAGCGCCATCAGATGCTCGATGGGCTGATGGGTGGGGCCGTCTTCGCCCAGTCCGACCGAGTCGTGGGTGAAGACGAACTGCGAGTGGACCTGCATGATGGCCGCCAGGCGAATAGCCGGCTTGCAGTAGTCGGAAAACACGAAGAACGTCGATCCGAAAGGAATCAACCCGCCGTGGGCCGCGATGCCGTTGACCGCCGCGCACATGCCGAACTCGCGCACGCCGAAGAAAACGTTGCGCCCGGCCGGATCTACGTGGAAGCTGGCCCCTGGCTTGAAGATGGTCTTGGTTGAAGCGGTCAAGTCGGCCGCGCCGCCAAACAGCTCGGGCACCACCCCGGCAACCGCATTCATGATCACGCCGCCGGCATTGCGCGTGGCCTGCGCCTTGCCTGCCGGGAAGCTGGGGATCGCCTTCTCCCAACCGGCCTTCAGCTCGCCCTTCTGGGTGCGCTCGAACTCCGCGGCCAACTCGGGATTCGCTGCCGCATAGCCGGCGAACAATGCCTTCCAAGCCGATTCCTGCTCCGCGCCGCGCTCCACGGCCTTGCGCCAGTTGGCCAATGCCTCGTCGGGAACCTGGAAGCTCTGATCTTCGGGGAAGCCGAAGAACTTCTTGGTCTCCTTGACCTCGGCCGCGCCCAGAGGCTCGCCGTGCGACTTGTTGCTGCCCGCCTTGGGACTGCCGTAGCCGATAATCGTCCGTACCGAGATCAGCGAGGGCCGGCCCGTCTCCGCCTTGGCGGCTTCGATAGCTGCCTGAATCGCCGCAATGTCGTTGCCGTCGGCCACATGCTGCACATGCCAGTGATAGGCCTCAAAGCGCTTGGGGACGTCGTCGTTGTAGCTCAGCTCCGTGGGCCCGTCGAGCGAAATCAAATTGTCGTCGTAAAGGAAGATCAGCTTGCCCAGGCCCAGCGTTCCGGCCAGCGCCGCGACTTCATGGCTCACGCCTTCCATCAGATCGCCGTCGCCCAGCAGGGCATAAGTGTGGTGGTCCACCACGTCGAAGCCGGGACGGTTGTACACCGCCGCCAGATGCTTCTCGGCAATCGCCATGCCCACAGCCATCGAAAGGCCTTGACCCAGCGGTCCGGTGGTCACTTCAACGCCGTCGGTGTCGCCCCGCTCGGGGTGCCCGGGGGTGCGCGAATGCCACTGGCGGAAGCTCTTCAGGTCGTCCAGCGTGACGTCGTAGCCCGACAGGAACAGCGTCGAGTAGAGCAGCGCCGAGGCGTGCCCGTTGGAGAGCACAAAGCGGTCGCGATCTGCCCATTTCGAGTGCGCCGGATTGTGCTTCATCAACTTGTGAAACAGCAGGTAGGCGATGGGCGCGCAGCCCAGCGGAGCGCCGGGATGGCCGCTATTGGCCTTCTGCACCGTGTCCACGGCAAGCAAGCGCAATGTGTCTATCGACAGTTCGTCGAGGGCCGAGGCGCCCACAGTGTGTTCCGCAACGCTGGAAGTCATCTTTGAAATGTCCTTTCGAGTCAGTACAAAATGTCCAAGTAAATCCATTTACTTGGCTTTAATTGTACTTCGTGTCAGTGCCCGTCAACCACCACTTTCACATTGTATCCAAGCCAGCCCTTCCGCTCCGGCCAATGCAGTGTGAAGGTCAGGGAACTTATGCCGGCCGCGGGCGCAATCTCCGCGCAATTGCCCGCGCTGCCGAAGCTCCGGCTGGCCGTGGTTTCCGTCGTCTGCCACTCGTCGGCGCTCCACACAAGGTCAAACGGCGCGTCGTCCAGAATCCGCAGGGCGCGACCTGGCCCGATGCGTTGAATCGGCCGCCGCAGGCTGAAAATCTCCAGCTTGCGCCGTTCCCTCCCTCGGCCCTCCGCCGCGCAATACCGTTCGTACACCGGGTCGATGCGGTCGAAGACCTTCCCGTCCAGCGCCGAACGCAGCAGCTTCAGATACTCCGCGTGAGCCCAGACCAGCGGTACGGCCGAGCCCGCCGGTTGCCCCAATCGCAGGCTGGTTTCCGGCCGATCCGCCTCGTCCCACACCTGCTCCGGCATCATCTGTCCGCAGGTGGAAAAACGTTCGTAGGTCTTGATCAGCTCCGAGATATCCTTGCCGGCGGCCAACTCGTAGTGCGCCCGCTCGCCCGTCAGCAGAGGCCATACCCGGCCCTTGCCCCAGCCCTCGAATGGGCCCCCGTCCGCCCGCTGCCCATAACCGTCCCAGTTATAGCGCAGCCAGCCTGGGCCTTGCGGCAGACCGCGTTTCAACACCGCGTCAACCACCGCCAGCGAGTCGGCCACAAGCGGATCGTCCGCCCGCCGCACGCCGTAGCGCACCAGCTCCAGGAATCCGGCATCCACAATCTCTCGCGCCTCGAACTCGTAGCGCGTCCCCGGCGGCCGGTTCGAGAGCCGGATCGTCTCGGTCCCGCAGCTTTCGCAGGCGTACGCCTCGCCTTTTTCCGGCGGCCGAATGCGCATGAAGTGCCGTCGAATCGTGGGGTGCAGCACGCCATCGTTGGTCACCGTCCAGTCTTCCAGGTGACCCTCGATCCAGTCGGCAAACTCCTCGAGAAACTTGGCCAGCTCGATCGAGTCGTGCGCGCGCAGGACTTCCCCCGCGCAAATCAGCCCCGCAATCACCGCCGCCAGCGTCGATGGCGAGTAGCCGGCAATCTCTTCCCACCGATCCTGGTGGGTAATCGGCGCAAAGCGCACCAGAAACCCCGCCGCACGCTCCACAAACGGAACCATGTGCAAGTTGCCCAGCGCATCGGCCTTCCATAACCTCCAGGCCAGAATCAGCGGAAACGCCACTTCGTCGAGTTGCTGTCCGGTCCAGTAAGGCGTTCCGTCGATCCAGAAATTCTGGGCAAACCCGCCATTTGGCTGCTGCGTACAAGCCAGGTAGACCAGCGCCCGGCGCGCCGTCTCCGCTCTCCCGCAGGCAATCAGGGCTGTTGCCGTCTGCACCATGTCCCGGGTCCACACCAGGTGGTAGCCGCCCAGGTCGTCGTCGCCCTTCACCTGACCCCAGGGAATCGACGCGGAAGCCACAAATGCGCCGGAGTAGGTCTTGTCTTCGTGGGCAAGAAGCACATTGTGACTGACCCGCATCAGCTTGCCGCCATCGCCTGCTTTGGCTGCCAGCCACTCGGGATTGGCCGCCCGCTGCCACTGCTCGATGAAGCGCCTGCGGTGCTGGTCCCATGGCATGGACAGCGCGCTCATGGTTTTCTGCGCCGCCGTGTGGATTCCCTCACCAAGCCCAATAGCCAGAACGAACTCAATTGCGCCTGCCGCGTCCGACTGTTTCGGATTTGCCTGGCTGTCCCAGTTCCCTCGCTCTTGGGGACCCGGGATCCCGTTCAGATCCAACTCCCCCATCACCGCAACATTGCCATTCGTGGCCGAGCCAAACTCCCAGTCCATGCGGAAGTTGTCCATCACGTCGCGCCAGCCATCGCTGGCTCCCACAAATCCGCAACTCACCCGCTTGAAGTCGCAACTGGCCGCCATGGCCAGAGACCACTCGTTTTTCCACGCCAGCAGCACTTTTTGCCCGGCAATGTCCACCGCCCGCGCCGAGTTTCCCATCCCGCCGCCATCGAGATGAGGAGCCAGCAGGGCATAAACCTTCAGCCTCGGGAGCAGCTCGGCGTCGCCCTCAAGGCGTACATAGGTCAAAGCCACGGAGTGGTGCGGATCGCACAGAATCTGCTTGGTCAGGCTGTAACGGCCCTCGGGATCGCGATTCACATACCGCACCCCCAGCGCCTCAGGATGGATGTACTCGAAAGTCGACTGCAGGTCGCGCTTCTCCTCGTGCGCAAACGTCTCCCCGTCGGTCACCAGAAACTCCATGTCCCGGACCTGCGCACGGTCGATGGTGGGGTGATAGATCTCGTTCAGAATGCCGTGCGAACTGGTGAACCAGACCCGGCTCGACGCCGAATAGGCCGTACCGACCGCGTCCTTGATGCTCGAAGTCCATCGCGGCTCCGTGCCCGGAGCGCCAAAAGCCTCGCCTTGCTGGTCAAGCCAGCGGTACTGCGGTTGCTTGCTCATCCGGTCACACTCCAGGTTGAGACAGGGAAACGGCCCGCGGGAAGGACGTGGGAGGAAGCTGCGCCGCGCCGTTCTCTCTATCGATGACCTTCGCTGCTCTAAAGTTTCCTCAATCGCCGCAGCACGCCTCCCTCTGCCCCTGACCCCTGATCTCTGATCTCTGATCTCTGACCGACAGAGTTTGCGAACCCTCCGCGCCTCCGTCTGCATCCATTCATGTGTAGGATCACAAGCTTGCAGCCGGCAAGCTGGCCGCATCGACCCATGGTTGGGTTGAGCCACAACTCCACGACCCCAGTCCTTGCCTGCACGCAGGGTTCAACCCTCACAGTTACAATTCCCAACGGAGGAGATTTCCCCTATGGCTTACGAACTCGCACCGCTTCCCTACGACTAC
>CAZLMY010000066.1:0-29606 GCA_964560845.1 uncultured Occallatibacter sp.
TGGGCGTTTGTGTGTACACGCGGGTGCAAACACCGCGCCGCTGCGGCGAGGCCTGCAATGCCGGCGAAGCCGTTTTGTAGCGGGGGGCCGTGCGCCCCTTGCGGACGAGCTGATTAAAAGTAGGCAAACCAAAACTCCTTACGCCAGAAACCGTGTTGCTCTCATGTTCATCAGCCGCGCGCGCAGACCCTTCGGGCTACTCTGTCTCTGCACGGAAACCGATCCGTACAAACGCACAGAAGCCCAAGTTTGCTGCTTCGCGTCTGCCTTCGTTCCAATCTCAGACGAGACCCGGGACGGTGGCCGGGCGTTTCCCCGTTGTTCTCGGGTAAAGCCAGCTCCGTTTCGCCGGTTCCGGCTCACATAGCCCTCCAAGGTGGAGAACGCGCGAGCGCCGATGCGATTTGCTCCTGCCCTCCGCAAGAAGAGAGCGACTTTGGAGCCTGCCGGGCCGACTAAAAACGCCTGACCCTGGGAAACCACTCCGGCCAAAACTACTCCAGCCGGCCTTCCCTTACGCTTCCCCGTTAGGACACACGGACGGATGCGTTCTTGCGGAACCTTCTTACAATAACAAGAAACGCGGGTCGGGTCAACGCAATCCGGGTTTCGACGCAATGTTTTTGCGTTCCAGCCGCAAAACGGCGGGGCCAGTCGCCGCAGCGGTGGGTGGCCCGGGTTTCCGGAGCCAGGCACACTACTAGAGCCTGGGTGCCCCAGGTGCCTCGCCTGTGGGCACCTGGGAGACCTCGAACCTCAACGGACCGGAGGCGGGCCACAATGGCGGTATTGTTCCCCTGAAATCCCCCCAGGGGCCAGAATCGTTTTTGTGGCTGCATTGACGGCCACCCGGCCACGGTCCGCTTTGACAGCGGGCATTGCGTCAGGAGGCATTTCAGGCTCTCTCCAGCCAACAATGCCCCTCTCCGCTCTGCAACCGGATCCCTGTCGGAATTGCAGTTAATTAGACCCGATTGGCGCATGATAGGGAAATCATCGGAACAGCCCCTTTCGAGAGGCTTTGGGGCTCAACACGAGCTAAGAAGACGGGTACCCCTACCCACCCCCACCCCGGTTTTCAACCTAACCGGTAGCAAACAAACAAGTGACGTCCAAAACGCTTTTCGGTAGCGTTGAAAACAACAGACTTACGTCAGCCGATGCTCTTTGGAAGCAGCCCTGAAAACGCCCCAGAGGACCAGAGATCGAGGTTGTTCCCCTTTGGTCGCCAATGCGGAAGTGGAGCCAAGTTGAAACTCTCACAACGAACCACAGATCCTTCAATACGTTCAGCGATGACAATCCTGTGGCTAAAGGACGAGGGCCAAAAATGCGCGCCCGGCAAACGCCGGGCGCGCATTTTCTGCGGGGTTTGAATGATGCTGGTCTAGTTGATGGCCTGCAGCTTCCATGCGCCGCCGTCCACAGCGAAGGTGGCCGTTCGCTTGGTGCTGAGCTTGTTGCCCGGGTTGTGGGCAATTTCCTGCAGGGGAGCAGGCACGCCGTCAAGCGATACGCCTTCGGTAAACACGGCGCTCTTGGTGCCGCCCACTTCGTCCTGCGGGTCCTTCACGTCGTGCGCCTTGAGGTGGTTGGCGGCCACCGACACCACGGTAATGGAGAAGCTCTTGTCCTGGGTGCTTTCCGGACGCCACTCGATGGTGTCGCCGCCGTTGGCCAGCTTGACTGCCTTCTTGCCTTCGGGGGTGAGTTTGAAATCGGCCCAGAACTTGTTGGAGTAGGCCTTGCTGATGTCCCAGTATTTGGCGCGGACGCCCTGCTGCATGCCGGTGTCGTCGACCACGATGTTGGCGCCCACTGCCGGGCTCTGATCGTATTTGGCCTGAATCAACGCCTGTGCGTTGGCCGCCGTCAGCTCCGGAGTGGATTTGCACCCGGCAGCAAACAAGCTCACACCCAACAAAGCCAACGCGCCAAAGAACTTCATTTCGCTTCCAATTCTCACATTTCCTCCATACAACGCGTCCAACTGTTCAATTTGAGTTGACCCGCCATTTTTCACCTACTTTCGCCGAGTGTCAATCGGTTTGCAAGTGATGGAGCGCACCTCTCTTGTGTTGGCCTGCAATTCCCCTTAGCAAAGCGGTTTACGACCAATTTGGGAAGGGGCGATTCGGGGTTTCAATCCTCGCCAAAAGATGCGCGCGGCCGCTTGCTAGGGCGCCGGGTCAGCCGTCACCCTGCTCACCAGCATTTCCAGAAAGCCCTTCTCGTTCGATTCCAGGCAGACCTGCGCATTGGGTTCGCCCGGCACACCGCGCGTGTAGCCTTTGTCGTCGACCTCGATGCGCATGGGGGTCATGGGACACAGCTCGGGCCGGGCCGCGTAGGCCACGGCTACCGGGTCGAACAGCGTAGGCGTCGCGGGGTGCCCGTCGGTGCCCGCCATCCACTGGTGGTAGAGCAGGGTCAACTGATCGGTCAGCGGCGAGCCGTGCGCGAAGATCGCCTCGCGCTCCTTGGTCTCCAGATGCACCTGAGTCGAATCCAACGGCATCATGAACACCGGGACGCCGCTGGCCAGCAAGGCGCGCAGTCCGGCCGGGTCGCGATTGATGTTCCACTCCGGGTCGGGCTCGCGGCGTTCGCCGTTACGACCGTCGTAGCCGCGCAGAATGCTTCCGCCCATGAGCACCACCCGCTTGAGTTTGCGAAAGGTCGCCGGGTCGGCTTCGATGGCTGCCTGGATGTTGTTCTCGGGGCCGATGGCAATGAGCGTGATCTGGCCCGGATGGGCGCGGATCTGTGCGAGCAGGAACTCGACTCCTCCCGGGTGCTTCGGCTCCTTGGTCGGGTCGAGAGCGCTGAAGCGAGGCGCCCGGCGGGCATAGGCGGCTTGCGTGAACACATTGTCGTGCCCAGTGGGAACGCCTGTGGCGACCGGGATTTTGCTGCCCACTGCATCGAGGTAACGATCGAGGAGCCGCGCTCGCAGTTCCGTATCGCCAAATGCCGTGGTGATGCCGATGAGTTTGAGTTCCGGGCTGCGCAAGGCCAGGGCCAGGGCAAAGGCGTCGTCGATGTCGTCGCCGATATCGGTATCGAGAATCGCCAATTGCGGCGCGGCCTCAGTTCCTGTCGAGGCAGCGGCCGGAGACTGCGCGCGCACCCCCGCCGCAAATGCCAACAACGCCACAGCAACTGGAAATGCCTTCAAAATCCGCCGATGGGTCATGCACAACACTCTACAACGTCTCCCGTTCTCCGCGATTCCCTGTCGCGAAGGCGGGGAGCGGCAAAACGAAATTCTGAACGAACCGCGCCGGCCGAATCGCAGGGCCCTGCGGATGCTTTGCCCGGATTCGCTCCATTTGTTGACATTGCAAGGCAGCCCCCCTATATTCCTCGTAACGATCACCTTTGAAATCCTTGCACCGCTGCCGGTCGCTCCGCACCGCTGAGACCACTACCCGGAGTTGGGCCCTTGTCTGCGAATACGGAACACAGCGTCTACCGCCCTTTTTTCTGCTACGCGCTCGCCACCGGCGTTGTGATCGCGGCCCTTTTGCTGCGCAATCTGGCCAGCTTTTTGATTGGCTCCGAACTGCCCCCATTCATCACCTTTTATCCGGCGATCATGCTGGCCGCGTTGTTCTGCGGCCTTGGGCCCGGATTGCTGGCCGTCGCCCTCAGCACCAGCCTTTCGGCAGGGTGGATGCTGCCGCAATCGGGATACCTTCGACAGGCCCACGGTTCCAGCGCCACGGCTCTGACCATCTACTGCGGCATGGGCGTCTGCATGAACCTGTTGGCCGACCGCTACCGCCGCGCCTCGCGACGGCTCGCTGTCGCTGCTGACGATGAAAAGCTTCGCGAGACCACCGCTCGGAAGCACTCGGACGAATATCTCCTGGCCGGTGAAGTTCGTTACCGTACGGTCTTTCAAAACAGTCTCGACGGCATAGCCATCAACCGCATCGACGACGGCACTTACATCGATTTGAATCAGTCTTTCTTGGATATCGTCGGCTATCGGCGGGAAGAAGTGATTGGCTGCTCCTCGCTCGAAATTGGCATCTGGGCCGATCTCCGCGATCGCCTGAGGCTGATGGAAACATTGCGACAGAATTCGAGTGTCCGCGATTTCGAGGCCAGATTCGTTCGCAAGAACGGCGAAGTTTTCTGGGGCCTCATGTCCGCCTCAACGATTGAAGTCGATGGCGTCCCTTGCACCTTGACCATGACCCGCGACCTCTCCAGCGCCAAGGACGCCGAGGAGAAGATCCGCAGCCTCGCGTTTTTTGACCCGCTCACCGGCTTGCCCAACCGCCGCTTTCTGCTGGAGCACCTGCGCCGGGATCCAGCCGAAATCGACGGCGCACTTCACCAGAAAGCGCTGCTTTTTATCGACCTTGATCACTTCAAGACTTTGAACGACACGCTCGGTCACCAGATTGGCGATCTGCTGCTGCAGCAGGTTGCCCGACGGCTGCAAGTCGGCGTCTCCGAGGCCCGCATCGTGGCGCGCCTGGGAAGCGATGAGTTTGTGGTGGTGCTCGAGGATCTCAGCGAAGTAGTCGAAGAGGCCGCAACCCAGGTAAAAGCCACCGCCGAGAGAATCCTTGCGAGCCTATCGGCGCCTTATATGCTGGACGGCCGTGAGTGCCTCAGCACCTGCAGCATCGGAGTCACGTTCATTGGCGATTCCAGCGAAGGAGCCGATGAATTCCTGCAACAGGCCGATTTGGCCATGTACCAGGCCAAGACCGCTGGGCGCAACACCATGCGGCAGTTCGCACCGGCCCTGCAGGCCGCCGTCAACGCCCGCGCCTCGCTGGAAGACGATCTTCGCCAGGCGATCAAGGGCAAACAGTTCCTGCTCTATTACCAGCCGCAGGTGAATCGGCGGGTGATGATCGGGGCCGAGGCGCTGGTGCGCTGGCAGCATCCGCGGCGCGGGTTGTTGTTGCCCGGCGAGTTCATCAATCTGGCCGAGGAGACGGGACTGATTCTGCCCTTGGGCGATTGGGTTCTTGAGGCCGCGTGCACCCAGGTGGCCGCATGGGAGAGGATGACGCCCCCGGCGCCTATCTCGGTAGCTGTGAACATCAGCGCCCGGCAGTTCCGGCAGCCGGATTTTGTGGAGCAAGTGCTGGGAGTGCTGCGGCGCACCGGTGCAAGTCCGGAGCACATCAAGCTGGAACTGACCGAGAGCATGCTGGCCGACAACATTGAAGAGGTCATTGCCAAGATGGCCGAGTTGAAATCGCACGGGCTGCGCTTCTCGCTGGACGACTTCGGCACCGGCTATTCGTCGCTGTCTTATCTCAAGCGGTTGCCGCTGGACCAGTTGAAGATCGATCGGGCCTTTGTGCGCGACATCCTGGTGGATGCTTCGAGCGGAGCCATTGCCCAGACCATCATCTCTCTGGGCCGCGCCATGGGATTGCCGGTTATCGCCGAGGGCGTGGAGACCGAGGAGCAGAGGGAATTCCTGGCCAGTCTCGGTTGTCATACCATTCAGGGCTACCTGTACAGCCGCCCGGTGCCGCTCAAGGACTTTCAGCAAATGATGCCGATGGGACAGGCCTGAAACCAGCGCGGGCCGCCACACAGCGAGCCGACATTTTCCCCAATTGCACATACCGGTCTCACCTGCAATACTCCCTTTGTCTGAAATCCCCTGGGACGCCAATCGTCCCCAAACCCATGAATCCTCTGTATCTGAAGATTTCGCGCCGCCTGGTTCCGTTTCTGATGCTGCTTTACCTGGTCGCTTTCCTGGACCGGGTGAACATCAGCTTTGCCAAGCTGACGATGAACCGCGACCTGAACATCGGCGACGATCTGTTCGGCCTGGCGGCCGGAATGTTCTTCCTGGGTTACTTCTTCTTCGAGGTACCCAGCAACCTGATGCTGCTGCGGGTCGGTGCGCGGCGCTGGATCATGATCTTGATGATGTTGTGGGGCGTGGTGTCGGTGGCCACGGCCTTTGTCCCCGGGCCATCGTTTTATTTGGTGTTGCGCTTTCTGCTTGGTTCGGCCGAGGCCGGATTCTACCCGGGCGTGATTCTGTATCTGACTTTCTGGCTGCCGGCATCGGTGCGGTCCAGCGTGATGGCCTGGTTCGTCACGGCGATTCCGCTGTCGAACCTGCTGGGCGCGCCCATTTCCAACGCGATTCTGCTGCATGTGCATCCGGGCGGATTGCACGGCTGGCAGTGGTTATTCATTCTGGAGGGCTCGCCGGCGATTGTGTTGGGCGCCCTGGTGTTTGTGCTGCTGCCGGACCGGCCGGAGAATGTGACCTGGCTCTCAAGCGAGGAGAAGAACGCCCTGCAGCGCGACCTGAGGGAGGGCGCAAGCCCGCGGCCCTCAAAGCCCCACTCGCTGGTGCGGGCCCTGACGGGGCAGCCATCTGTCTATTTCTGGAGCCTGGCCTATTTCTTTCTGATGCTGGGCCTCTACGGGCTTGGCTTCTGGATCCCGACGGTGCTGAAGTCGCATGGCATGAGTCCGGAGAGCCTGGGCTGGGCAACGGCTCTGCCCTATCTGGCCGCGATTGTGGGCATGATTTTGTGGAGCAGAAGATCCGACCACATGGGCGAGCGCCGCTGGCATCTGACCGCAGCCTACCTCGCCGCGGCCGCGGGGTTTCTGGTGGCGGCCTTGGCGCCCAGCGCCCCGGTGGCCATTGGAGGCTTTGCGCTGGCGGCGGTTGGCGTGCTCTCGGCGATGCCCGTGTTCTGGAGCGCGTCCACGGTGCGGCTGGCCGGCCCGATGGTCGGCGCGCACATTGCCGTGATCAACTCAGTGGGCAACCTGGGCGGCTTTTTCGGCCCCACGCTCATGGGCTGGCTGCACAAATTGACCACCAATTTTGTGGCCGGCCTGGCCTCGACCGCAGCCTTTCTGGTTTGCGGCGCGCTGGCCGCCGCGCTGCTGGCCAAACCCGTTGCCGCATTCCAAAAGGAACAGGAACTGACTTGATATTTGCCGATCTCGATCTTGCCAAACGACTGGAGCGCGCCGAGGGCTATGCTTGCGCGCAATTCGCCGAGGCACGCAATCGCCTCTTTCCCCAGAGCGGCTCGGAATGGCTGGAGATGGCGGGCGCTCACGTGGTGTTCGATGGGGTCGACTCGCCTACGACGCAGACCTTCGGGCTGGGTTTGTTCGAAGAGATGAGCGCTACGGGACTTGCCCGCATCGAGAAGTTTTTTCTTGAACATGGCGCCGCTGTCAACCACGAGGTAAGTCCCCTGGTGGGACCGTTGGCGCTCGATCTGCTGTGCGCGCGGCGCTATCTGCCCATCGAGGTGAGCAACGTCCTCTATCGGCCTGTCGAGGACCCCACAGCAGAAGCTGCAGGCAACATTCGCGTCCGCGTGACGGGTCAGGAAGAGGCTGCGCTTTGGGGCAGTGTCAGCACCCGTGGATGGACGTATGAGCATCCCGAACTGGCAGACTTCATGCTGCAGGCCGCCGAGTTGTGCGCAGCACGCGAAAACAGCCCTTGCTTTCTTGCCGAGATTGACGGCGTGCCTGGGGCGGCAGGCGTCCTTTGCCTGCACCAAGGGGTTGCGCTGTTCGGCGGCTCCGCTACGATTCCGGAACTGCGTTGCCGCGGCCTGCAGGCTGCCTTGCTCGAGGAACGCATGCGTTACGCATTCGAGCAGGGCTGCGATCTGGCCATGATGGTGGCCGAGGCCGGAAGCAACTCGCAGCGCAACGCGGAGCGGAAAGGCTTCCGCGTGGCTTATACACGCGTGAAGTGGCAACTGATGCAACGCTGAAGGTGGCTCCTTTGTCTTGCGGATAGCTGCATCCGAGAAGGGCGGGCAATGGTCCGAAAGACGAAGATGGAGATCGGGGTTTCCCAGGTCCCAGAATCGGGACCTGGGGCACCCAACCTTTTGGGAGGGTCAGAACTTCCGTCCAGGCAATTGACTCCGTCGATGACACTCGTCAATTTAGGGGCGCCGAAGCGGGCCGCAGGAGGAACTCATGGGGCTTGGGGGCGGCTTCCTGGTAGATCTCGTCTTCCATCAGGTTCTCGAACGCGCCGATTACGTCCGGTTTGCCGGGCTGCGCTCCAATGTCGGCCTTTTTGATCTCCATGCGCATGTGGATGTAATGGGCCTGATCGCGGTCGCGGACCATCCAGCCAACGCGTTGGGCCTGGGCGCGCATGGGAGTCTGATAGTCGGCCAGGTTGATGCCCTTGGCCAGTTCGGCGGCAGAAAAGGTCCGCAAGGATTTGCCGTCGATAAGCAGCTCGTAGGACCCCGGGTCAAGCCCCGTGACGGCGAGCGACTCCTGGTTCAATTGCTGCTGGATGTCGGTCAATTGCAGCAGCAGGGCCTGACTGTGATTGTCCGCAATCAACGGCAGCGGCAGGGACAGCTCAGTCGTGGTCCACTTCAGCGTGTCCTTGTCGCGCTGTATGGGGCCGACGATGGCATTCTGGGCTTCAGCCTTCACGGCCAGCGCGTCGATGGTCAAGGAGGAAACCAGCGCCGGGGCGTTCCAGCCCTTCAACAAAGCCGCGGCCATAACCCAATGTGCCAACGGATCGGGATGCACGCGGTCGGGAAGAATCAGCTTGGCCATCAGCGGGTCAAGGGCCAGGGCCCTTTGCATCACCGCAACCACCGGAGGATTGAAATTGACGAATGTGGCGCCGGCCTTGCGCGCCAGTTCCTGGTCGAGGTCGGCGAAGTGCATCATGACACTGTTGTAGCCGCCGGGGAACCAGCCGGGGCGGCTCACATCGTCGAACGGCGATGGCCCCAGCAGCGTACGCGTGCTGCCGGCGCATTGGCATGGATCGACGCGAGGATGTGCTCGTAGCCTGTGACGTAGGCAGTCTGGATGGCATCGGTCGTGGGTTGATAGGCGCCGTCGTTCATGCCCAGCATGACCGTGATCACTGTGGGCTTGAGGGGAAACACGTCGCGCGCCAGCCGTTCATCGATGGTTCCACCACCGCCTCCGGAGACTCTGTCGCCACCAACGCCGGCGCCATAAAAATGCACCCGCATGGATGGGAAGCGCGTAGCCACGTAGAGTTCTACCCACTGGTTGTAGTAGTTCTGCTCTGTGATGCTGTCGCCGTAAAACACCACGGTATCGTTGTTTTTGAGATAGAAACCTGGAGCGGTGACCGTCTGACCCGCGGCTTGCGCCACCGGCATCAGCCAGCCCGATACCAGAGCAAAACAGCAGAAGAGCTTCAAAGTGCGCATTTTTTGTTTTCCCTTTCAGAGTTCTGTGAGCGCAATGGGTTTACCGCTCTGCGGTGACCACGGCTACCAGCGAGTCCGCACAGCCATAGTAAAGAAACCAGCGATGGCGGAAGTAAACCAGTCCCTCGGCGAAGGTCGTTCCGGCGATGTATTGGCCGGTCTTCTCGTAGGGTAACTCCGGCTTCAGCACCGGCTGATCGGTCTGCGCCAGGAGGTCCTCGGGGTCGTTTTTGTCAAACAGTGCTTCACCCGCAGCATAAGCAAACGGGCCGATGCCGGGGTCGCCGCCTTGCTCAGCGTTCTTGCCGTTATAGAGCAGGACGATGCCGGCGCTGGTTTCGACCGGCGGCGGCCCAGTCTCGGGAAAGCTGCTATCGAAGTGGCCTGCCCGCGGCTTCAGCAGCTCGATCGGGCGGCCTTGCGGGTCTTCGAGAGGCGTCCAGTGAATGAGATCCGGCGAGGTGGCCAGATGGATCGTGCCTTCGCCCCAGTACATCCAGTATTTGCCCTGAATCTTTGCCGCGATGAGCCGGCCCTTGGCCGGGTCGAGCCGGGTGACAATGCCGGCCGACTTGTATTGCAGGTGAGCGTACTTGGCGCCGGCCGCGGTCAGAAATGCCGGGCCTTGCTTGGTCCAGTGGAGGAGGTCGAGCGAGGTGGCAATGCCCACCGAGTAGGTTTCGCGATTCCACTGAGTGTAGGTGAGCACATAGGTTCCGTCTTCGGCTTCGACGAGGCGTGGATCTTCGACGCCGCCCGGCCACTCGCGCGGCTTCTGGGCATCTTCAGCCGGGAAGAAAACCGGGGCTGCGCGGCGTGTGAAGTGGATGCCGTCGCGGCTTTCGGCCATCCCCAAGCGCGAGGTATGACCGCCAATGGCCATGGACCCGGAGTTGTCTTCGGCGCGGTAGAGCACGATGACCTTGCCATGGCGCACCATCGCTGCCGGGTTGAAGGTGTGCAGCGCCTCCCATCGCACGGGTGCATGGAGGACGGGGTCGGTAAATAGCGACTCGGACCGCGGCTGGATGACGGGGTTTCCGCTGGCCGGCCGGGCGAACGGGCCGATTTGCCAGGGCTGGCTGGTTTGGGCAGGCAATGCCGCGGCGCAGAGCAACACCGCCAGCGCGTAATTTGCACGGAAGTTCATGGCGCAGCCTCCGATCGAAGCAAGTAAAAGTATGGCTCAGCGGGCTGCGGGATGAGGGAAGTGACTACGCGAAAGAATTGGAAAAACCGGACGGAAGCGGTCGAGGTCTGAGGTTTCCCAGGTCCCCAAAAGCGAGGGACCTGGGGCACCCACGGTGAGTGGGGTAACTGGCTTCCCCAGGACATGGGACACCAACCTATCGAGCATTTGAAGTCAGCTACCGATCGCCTCCACCGCATAGAAGCTCAGAGCTGCATCCCCTTGTTCCAGCAGGCGCGTGCGCTTGAGCGCCCCGTAACTCTGCGCAAGCTTTTCCTTCTTGCGGTGCTCGGCAATCACCATTGCGCCCTCGGCCAGCAGGCCGCCGGCGCTGCCGCCCAGCAAACCCAGTGTCGCTGCGTATTCCTGATCGGCGTCGTAGGGCGGGTCGAGAAAGATCAAGTCGAAGACGGCCCCGCCTTTGCGCAAATAGGCGCCTACAGCGGTGCTCTGGAGGCGGAATCCCGAGCGCAAGCCGAGGCGCTCCAGATTCATGCGCAACACACTGAGGGCCGCGGGGGCGCGCTCCACAAAGACCACCTGCAGGGCGCCCCTGCTGAGCGCCTCAAGGCCTACTGCTCCCGAGCCGGCGTAGAGATCGAGCAGCCTGGCGCCCTCGATGCGCGGAGCCAATACGTTGAAAAGGGTTTCGCGAAGGCGGTCGCTGGTGGGGCGCGTGGCCATACCTTCCGGGGCCTGCAAGGTACGAGAGCGAAAGGTTCCGGCAATAATGCGCATTTGAAATCAGCATAGCGGAAACGAATCCGGGGGCGCGACCCACTACAATCCAGATATGCGAGGCTGGTCAATCCCGCTGGGACGTTGGATGGGCGTAGAGTTGCGCGTCCACGCATTTTTTCCGTTGCTGGCGGTGGTTTGCCTGGTTTTGAGCACGACAGACGGCTTTTTGCGCGGGATGGGACTTTTCATGGCCCTGGTGCTGGCCGTACTGGTGCGGGAGACGGTTCGGCTGATGGCTGCGGCCTGGTTGGGCCTCAAACTGCGCGCCGTGCTGCTGCTGCCCATCGGCGGCCTGTTCGCCTATGCCAACCCTGAAAGCCAGGAAGACGCAAACCAGGGAGCCGGGCAGTTCATCATTGCGTTTGCCGGTCCGGTGGCCAACCTGCTCACGGCCGGAATGCTGGCCATGACGCTGGTGGGCGCCAGCGGCGATCTGCCTCTTTTCGGACAGCCTTTTATCACTTCGGCATACCTTCTGCGCAGCATGGTGTGGATGCAAGCCGGCATGGCATTGCTGCACCTCGTGCCTGCTTACCCGCTGGACTGCGGACGGCTGATTCGCGCCTCCTTTGCCCGGCGTCACGGCTTTGCTCCTTCGACGCGCGCCGCAACCGGTCTGAGCCAGGCGCTGGCCTTGTTGGCCGTTGTGGGCGGGATGCTGCTCCATGACTACTGGCTCAGCATCGTGGGCTTCTTCATCATGATCGGCGGACAGATCGAAGACCAGGGAGTGTTCTTCCAGTCGGTGGTGGATACGGTGCGCATGAGCGAAGTGATGCTGACCGACTTCGCCACGCTCTCGCCTTCAGACACGCTGGCCGACGCGCTGGTGCGCTGCGTGCATTCGCTGCAGGAAGATTTCCCGGTGGTACGCGGCCCGCAACTGGTGGGCATTGTTTCGCGGCAGCGGATTCTGGACGCTCTGCGCAATGACGGCAACGGCTACATTCAGGCAGTCATGTCCCGGGCCTTCCAGGTTGCCCGCCCGCAAGACACGTTGGGCACCACCATTCGCCGGCTCACCGCCGGACATGGCCTGGCCTTGATCCCCATTACCGAAGAGGGTCGCGTGGTGGGCGTGGTCAGCGTACAGAATCTGATGAGTTCCATGTCTCTGCTTTCAGAGCAGCGGCGCCTGGAGCGCATTGAAGCCGGAGATTGACGCCCGGCATGGCTAACGATCCAAATCGGGGCCCCCAGCGACAGGTTTTTGTCGATGGGGTGGGAGAAGCGCCTCTCGCCCCCGGCCTCTACTTGGTCGCAACCCCCATCGGCAACCTGGGCGATATCACACTGCGCGCGCTGGACGTGCTGAAGCGCGCCGACCGCATTGCCTGTGAAGACACCCGGCAGACACAGAAGCTGCTCAACCACTTTCAGATAGCAACGCCCAGCGTAAGCTGCCACCAGCACAACGAGCGCCAGCGCACCGAGGAGTTGTTGGAAGCCCTGAAGGCCGGCGGCCGCATTGCTATCGTTTCAGACGCCGGGATGCCGGGCATCAGCGATCCGGGGAGCTGGCTGGTGGCTGAAGCCATCGCCGCGGGCGTACCCGTGATCCCTATCCCGGGCGCCAATGCAGGCCTCAGCGCGCTGGTCGCTTCAGGGCTGCCAACCACGGAGTTTCACTTTGTGGGGTTTCTTCCAGAGAAGGCGGGCGCACGGCGCAGCCGGCTTGAAGCGCTGGCCGAGGAAGCGACCGGGACGCCACGCACTTTGATTTTCTACGAGGCGCCGCACCGGATTTTGGAGACCTTGGCTGACCTGGAGGCCGTTTGGGGGCCTGGCTTACCTGTGGTGGTGGCGCGGGAGCTGACCAAGATCCACGAAGAGTTTCTGCGCGGCCCGGTGGCCGAGGCACGACGCGACCTGGCAGCCCGGGATCGCGTCCGGGGCGAGATCACCTTGCTGGTGCAGCCGCTGCGGAGGACCACGGAGCAGGCCGGTGCAGGCGCGGCGAGTTCAGTCCATGAGAAAGTGGCCGACCGCGTGGCCCGATTGCAGGCCGAGGCCGGTCTGGACGAGAAAGAGGCTCTGAAGCGGCTGGCGCGGGAACTGGGCCAATCGAAGAGCGATCTTTATCGGGAACTGCAGCGTGAGCGCGCCAGGCGGAAGGTGCGTTCGCGCTAAGAACTCGAAAAGGCTGCTAGCTGGATGCGCCGTCGAGGATGTCGGGTTTGTCGGAGGGATCGTCCGAAAGCCGATCATGGAGGATCACGTTGAGCAGCGACTTGTGGACCCGGATACGCCCGTTGTAATCGATGAAGCCCAGTTTGCGGAAGCGGTTCATGAAGAAGCTGACGCGAGAGCGGGTGGTGCCGATCATCTCCGCCAGCGTCTCCTGCGAGATCTTGGGAATGAAGGCCTCCGGCTCATCCGCCTTGCCAAACTCCGCCATCAGCAGCAGAATCCGCGCCAGTCGCTTTTCGCTTGAGTTGAAGAGCTGATCGACCAGGTCGGCCTGGATGCGCATGGTGCGCGCGAGCAGGAATTTGAGGAACAGGTCGGAAAGGGCATGCTCTTCATGCATGACCCGGACCATGTCGTCGCGCCCGATTTTCAGGGCGGAGCAGGCAGTGAGAGCGGTGGCCGTTACCAGCCGGAGGCCGCCAGGGGTGGCGAGGGCCTCCTCGCCGAGAAAGTCCCCGGCGGTAATGATGGTGATTGTTGCTTCTTTTCCAGCCTGCGAGACAACCGTGACCCTGGCCCGGCCCTTTTGGAGATAGAAGACGGCGTCGGCGGGATTGCCTTGCACAAAGAAGGTCTGCTTGGGCGCCAATTGGACGATTCTCCGCCCCAGTCCAACGCTCGTGAGGAAAGCGGGAACGTCAAATTTGGGTTTCTCCAGTTCAACCATCTGCACGACCTCTCCCAAACAGGGCGCAGCAAACAGGAACTTGCGAAGAGCGGACACCCAGAGTCTATCGCAATTTTCAGTAAAACTGCCGCCGCCAACCTGGCATTTTTATTGGGTATTGCGGCGATGCACTCCCGGAATTAGCCCGAACTACCTAGCCCCGGGGGTCGAAGCATAGCGCACCCCCTCCCCAGCATCGCATCCAGGTTGGGGGTCAAATCTGTTCCATTTTGCACAGTTTGAGCGGTTTTTTTCTGGTTTTTCAACATTCTCAAAAGAGCCTCCACAGCCCAAGAATTCATCCACTGATCTCAATAGCTCAGACCGCCGGTTCCGCGCTAACTAACGTAGGAGTTACCCGATGCGCCTAACAAGCGAAACCCCAAGGGACGCTGCGCTGGGTGGAAAATGGTGATTTACATGAAGAAACTTCTGACATTGGCAACCATCCTGACTTTGACCAGCGTCGCCTGGGCGGGCAGCAATCGCGAAGCAACCAACGACCGCCTCGATCACGCCGGCAGAGTCTTGCACGAGATCATGGCCGCACCGGACAACGGGATTCCCGAAGAAGTGCTGGAACATGCGAAGTGCATTGCCGTAGTTCCCCACATGCTGAAGGGCGGTTTTGTGTTCGGCGCGGAAAACGGACGTGGCGTGGCAACCTGCCGCACCGATGCCGGCTGGAGCGCACCGGCGTTCTTCACCATCACGGGCGGTAGCTGGGGCTTGCAGATCGGCGTCGAAGGCGTGGATCTGGTTTTGGTCATCCAGAACGACCGCGGCATGGAACAGTTGATCGGCAGCAAGTTCGAGTTGGGCGCAGACGCATCCGCGGCCGCCGGCCCGGTTGGGCGCCACGCTTCCGCCGATACGGATTGGAAGCTGAATACCGAGATTCTGACCTACTCGCGCGCTCGTGGCGCTTTTGCCGGACTCACGTTGAACGGCGCTTCGATTCGCCGCGACGACGACTCCACCGAAGCGGTGTATGGCCGCGACATTCCCACTCGCCGGATTTTGCGCGGCGAAGTACCGGTGCCTGCCGAAGCGCACTCGTTCCTGGAAGCCGTTCGCAATGCGAAGGCCCAGGCAGTTGCCTCCAACTAGAGCTAATTCAACAGTGATGTCTGGTTGGTGTGAGTCCACTTAACCCTAAAAAAACAAATGCTCGCCAGGATGAGGCAGCCAGCCATTGCATCCAACCAGCATGCGGTTTTGCACGCTAGCGTCCTTTGGCCGGGTCCCCTTCAGAGGATTCGGCCACAGGGCACTTTGAAAGGACTTCGATGCTTTGGACAGTTTTCGTTATTCTTCTGGTGTTGTGGCTGCTGGGTTTCAGCTTCCACGTCGCCGGCAGTCTCATCCACATCCTGGTTGTGTTGGCCTTGATCGTACTGGTCTTCAACCTGGTATCGGGCCGCCGCAGCGGCTGGTAGATAACCCCGGGCCCGGAGCCTGTTAAGCACTTTCGGCTTAGCGAAAGTGCTTAACAGGCTCCAAACCTTGGTCAGGCCTTTCCCTTGCCCGGGTCCTTTTCCGGGTTTTTTTGCGGAGCCATTGCCTTGCTATCCAGGAACTCCTGAATCTCCTCAATGAGCGCCTCAAGTTGCGCTTTTTTGCGGATGGTTACGTCGAGAAACCGGATGCCCACAAGGCGGGGATCGTGAATGTCCGCAATAACCCCGATCAGCCGGAAGAGCAGCCCTTCACATTGGAACTCAATCTCCACGCGGGTCATGATGCCGCCTGGGAACGGATCGTCAGTGCGAATGCCGCAGCCGGTCAGGCTGAGGTCCACGATCCGGCCGCGCACGGAAAGTCCAAGATTAATGAAGTGAATCTTGGCCACGCCATCGATCTGATAGCGCGCCATGCGGCGGGAGTCGACGGGCTTGGGCGGCTCAAGCGCCGCGGCCTCAGCGGCCTTAGCGGCAGCGTCTTCGTCCGCCATCTGCTGGAGCATTCGTTCCTGTTCCGCCTTTTCTTCAGCGAGTTCTCGTGCGGCCTTGGCGATGTTGTCGGCCTCGACTTCATGCACCATCTCCCGCAACTGCTCCCTGCGCCGATCGGTCATGTTGACGAATTGCACGCCTACCAGATTCTCGTCGTCGGTCCACTGGATGACGCCCAGGAAGCGGAATTCGATTCCATTCAGCTTGAAATTGACCTCTACACGTGTCGGCGTGCCTGCATCGTAGCGGGGCTTGGTGCGCACGCGGCAGCCTTCGGCACTCAACTCCACAATGCGGCCGGGCAGGTCGGAGCCATCGTCCACAACCAACAGGGATGCCGGATCGTCCACGGGATGCCGGGGATGTTTGCGCCGATCCGGCTGCCCCGCCGGTGATTCTTCTATCATGTCCTCTTCGTGCATGGACGTCCTTTTCCCTATGCGGTGCGGTTTAGTGTCCGGTGTCACGATCCCAGGGACGCACTGGCGCGGCACCTGCAGCTTCGCGGCCCTTCAATCGATCGTATTCGTAGACGTCGCTGGTGGTCCCAAGGGACTCGTTGTAGAGGCCAAGGGTTCCGGTTATCCGATTGAGTTCTTCAGTGAACATGTGGATGGCCTGCAATTGGCTGGCCGTGGCTGGAAACTCGAATTGGGGAGTCTTAATGAACTTCTGATAGCCCCGGTCGAGCAGCCGGCCCAACTTGCCGGCCACCATCACTCCGGGGCTGACGGCAATGGCAACGGGCTCGCTTGCGTTCTTCTCAGGGACTGGTACGAGGACGGCCCCGGCTCCGTGTTTGCTCACCAACACCCCGCCGGCGACCTCAGCGAAGGGCGCCACGTCGAAGGAATGGCTGCGTAGAATCTCAATCGTCTGGTCGAAGTTCGAATTGCGGGATTTTCGGAACATGAGCGCTTTCCAGTCTGCGAGGATAATCAAATAGGCCTCGGCGAAACACCTCTACCGATGGCCGCTCGCTCTCTCAATCTCGCATATCCGAACGAAGGCTGCAATTTCCTATGGAAACCTCGCGTATTCTCGCCCCTCTCGGCACCTCGCTTCCCCAGCGCATCGGCGCCACTCCGCTCATCCAACTCGGCGCTGCAAGCAACCTGCCCGGCATTACCCTGCTGGGCAAGGCGGAGTGGGACAATCCCGGCGGCAGCGTGAAAGACCGGCCCGCCGCCGCCATGGTGCAGGACGCGCGAGCGCGCGGATTGCTGACGCCCGGCAAGACGCTGCTTGACGCCTCCAGCGGCAACACCGGCATCGCCTTCGCCATGCTGGGCGCGGCACTCGGCTTCCCGGTGATGCTGGCCATGCCCTCGAACGTGAGCCCGGAACGCAAGCGGGTTCTGAAGGCCTACGGAGCGCAGGTGGACTGGACCGACCCGGACCTGGGTTCCGATGGCGCCATCTGGCGGGCCCGCGAGCTGGCCGGGAACGACCCGAAGCGGTTTTGCTACGTCGATCAGTACTCCAACGATGCCAACTGGCTGGCTCACTATCGCACCACCGGGCCGGAGATCTGGCAACAGACCGAGGGCCGCATCACGCATTTTGTGGCCGGCCTGGGCACCACGGGCACGTTCATGGGGACGGTGCGCAGCCTGAAGGAGAAGAATCCGCTAATGCAGGCCATCAGCTTTCAACCGGACTCGGCCTTCCACGGCATCGAGGGCCTGAAATACCTGGGCACCTCTATTGTGCCGGCCATTTATAACCCTCATCTGGCCGACCGCGCGCTGGAAGTGGAGACCGAGGCGGCCCACGACATGGCGCGCCGCATGGCTCGTGAAGAGGGGCTGCTGGTGGGAATCTCCGCAGCAGCAGGCGTCGTTGCCGGAATGAAGGTTGCCCAGGAAGAAGCTGCTGCCGACCGCGCGGCGGTGATTGTGGTTATGCTGCCCGACTCGGCAGAGAAATATCTGTCTGAGAGGTTCTGGGAGGAAGCATGAGCGTGCTGCGCCTGACCCGCGCGATCTACGACCAGATCCGCGCCCACGGCGAAGAGACTTATCCGAACGAGTGCTGTGGTGTATTGGTGGGTCGTTCCCTGGCAGATGGGTGGCGGGTAGGCGCCGCTATTGCTGCCGGGAACACCCGGATTGACAGCGCCCATAACCGCTACCAGATTGCCCCGGCCGAGTTGGTGAAGATCGAGCGGGAAGCGCGCCGCCTTGGCCAGGAGATCGCCGGCTTCTACCACTCCCACCCGGACCATCCCGCGCAGTGGTCGGCAACCGACTTTGCGGAGGCACACTGGCTGGGCTGCAGCTATGTGATCACCAACGTTTCAGAGGGCAAAGCTACGGTGACCCACTCCTTCTATCTGGCCGGCGACACGGAAGTAGACAAGCGTTTCGAGCAGGAAACCATCCGGGTGGACGACGAAGCGATTCTTTCTGAGACTACCGGCCACTAGAGCGATTCCAGAATAGGAGTGCCCTATCTTGCATCGTGCAGGGTCGCCGCTCCTTGGGGTCGCGTCGACTTGAACGCTGCGGTTCCTGGGTACAGTCATTCTGGAATCGCTATAATCCTGGAGCCCGCCAAAGGCGAAGCAGAGGGCGCGGCAGCGATCGAGTGGTACTTCTGCGGAGTCGGAGTCCACATCATCAATCGACGCTTGCTGCCCCTGAGCCATATCCAAGCCCGGTCCGAAGGCGTTGCCTTTGCCGATTTGAGGATGAAAAAGCCGACCTCGCGGTCGGCGTTTTGAACTTGGAAGGTTCCCGCCCTCAGGAAAGGCGCCGTTGGCTTTTTCCAGTCTACAAAACTGAAGCCAACTCTTTTGTTTTGAATGGTCGGGGAGAGAGGATTCGAACCTCCGACCCCCTGCTCCCGAAGCAGGTGCTCTACCAGGCTGAGCCACTCCCCGAACATGGGTTGCAGAGCGTATCCGTGGGGCGCGGCCTGGCGCTTTTTCCCCGTGATTGCGCTTCATCGAGTGTAGCAGAAACTTGGCGTTCACGGAGAACGGTATATCTGGCTTCCGCGCTCCTGCCGTGCACGCCGGTGAGGGCGTTGAGGGCAGGAGCGCGGCGGGAACCGAACTAGTCGCTCTTCTCGGATTTGTTGTCGACCATGGCGGGCAAGTCCAGGGCCACCAGGGCGAACCGGGTCTTGTCGTCCTTGGGGTTTTCGAAGCCCACAATATGCTGGTGACGACGGGAGCCGGCCTTCAGTTCCAGGCTGTCTTTGGTGGTGCCGTAATCGCCATGGTCAACCTGGACGTGGGCGCCCTTGTCGTCGTCGGCGCAGGTCAAGCCTTCGGTGGTAGCTACCGGAGTGCCTACCGGAACCTTTCCCTGGCAGGTGATGACATCGCCGTAGCGGGTGAGGGCCTTCTTGTAGAAGGCAGTCACCTGTTCCTTGGAATCGGGCGTGGCATAACTGACGGCCCGCACACGCAATTCCCACTGGCCAAAGCCCAGGTGAACGTCGGCCGACTTGTTCTTGTCGTCACCTTTCACCTGCTGGGCGCCGGGATAGACCGGCAAGCCCAGGTCGGAGGCGGAGGTCTGGTCGGTATTCACATGAACGCCGCCAAAGGGGGTGTCGACTTGCACCGTCTTATCTTCCCCATTGGCGCCCTTGTCTACGTGCACCCTGCACCCTGAAATCGCGGCCACCAAGGCCAGTCCGGCCAGCAAACTCGTCGCTTCACGCATCATGAGTATCGCCCTCTTGCCCAGTTATACGCCGCGTTTGGAGGATTGGTTCCGAGAATCGATGGGCGCGGAGCCTCTCGGAGGCGGCCGCGTGCCGTGAGGCTCGCTTCCGAGGCAGGGTAGAGGCGGCCTGAAGCTGGAGGACTCAGGCGTGGCCGGAGTGGCCGTCTTCCTTGCTGCTGGTGGCAAAGAGGATGGCCGCTGCAAAGACGATGACGATGACGGGAACGACGAAGAACGGGGAAGTAAAGAACATGGGGAAGCTCCTTGCGGTTAGAGTACCAAAGTGGCGAGCGGCCCGTTGCCCAACCGGTTCCGCAGGGGCGGATCGGCCGTCGCCTAACCCGGCGAGGCCGGAACCAAAGACGGCAAACCCAGGTCGTCGAGTGCCAATCAGGCACAAAAAAAAACGGGTCGACCGACGTAAGTCCTTTATTTTCAATACGCATGTGGGGCATTTTTCGACGTAATCTATTTGTTATCTATCAGATAGGGCGAAAAGCCGGGGGGGGAGAGGTAGGGGTGGTCATCGCCTTCTGCCCAAAATCGCTCTCAAACAGGAGATCGATCTCCTCTATCATGCGCCTCTCGGAGGTAATTCTACGCATCGGATAGCGATTTGGGGTTATTTTTTTGCTGGATTCGAAAGGCGTAGCTGGGAGGGCTCGACAGGCTGCGGAAAAAGGCCTTGTTTTGACCCAGAAGTTCTGAAAAGCATCCCTCGGGGGCTACAGCCATGTTGGTTTCATTGCATCGATGTCAGGGCTGAAGCCCTGACCTACCAGTCCCGGGCTACCACCCGAGCGAGTTTTCGCAGTCCGCAGAGACGCGTTCATTCTATTGGGTTTACCAATACTGAAGTCGAGCCCTGGCACACAGAGGCGTCCCGAAGCGTTTTTCCGCAGCCTGTAAAGCCGATGCTCCTTCCGGCCGAGAGGAAGAGCTTGGAGATTCGTGGCCACCCACCCTTGTCGCGATGAAACCGCTCCAAGGATGGGGCGCCCGGCGTGGGTCGGGAGACCCACGCTACAGCCGGCCGGGAGGCCGGCGCTACAAATTCGTTGATGCGCTTCGTGAATCGTCCTACTCCTTTGGGCCGGCGTTGGGGTAGTCGACACGGATGGTGAGAATTTCGTAGGGCTTGATTTGCGCCTTCACCATATCGCCGGGGGCTTTGGCCAGGTCGGCGGTGACGGCCAGCGGCGCGCCTTCGGGCGTTTCCATCAGGTTGGTGACGGTGGCTCCGGTTGCGCCCGGGGGCACGTGGAACTCGACTGTAGCAGCCTTGCCGGCCCACTCGTAGACGCGGAAGATGAGGCCCTTGGCGTCTTCGGCCTTTTTGACGGCGGTGAGGACTACGTTCTCCGGCGAGACCGAGGCGAAGGAGTGCTCGGCGGGCAGCGCGCCCGGGTGGGCTGTGGTGACCACGGCTGTGAGCGGGTAGTTGTATTCCCAGCCGTGGCGGACGGTGAGCGCGTCTTTCCAGGTGCCGGCGTGGGGATAGAGCGCGTAGTGGAACTGATGATGGCCCATGTCGGCGTCGGGGTCGGGCCACTTGGGGGAGCGCAGCAGCGTGAGGCGCAGCACGTTGCCCGCCGCGTCATAGCCGTACTTGGAGTTGTTGAGCACGCTCAGCCCGTGGATCTTGCCGTCCGCGTCGGGGCCGGAGAGATCGGCCCAGCGCATGGCCGGAACCTCGAACTGCGCCTTCTCCCAGGAGTTGTTGCGGGTGGTGGGGCGGTCGATGGTGCCGTAGGGGATTTCGTAGGTGGCGTGGTCACTCGAAACGGCGAGCGGGAAGGCAGCCTTCAGCAGCACATGGGATTCGTGCCAGTCGATTTCGTTGTCGATGTCTACGTACTGCGCGTACGGCGAAAGTTTGACGGTCTGGACAAACTTGGAGTTTTGCCAGTGGCGGGTAATGCGAACGGAATCAGCGCCGACAAGCTCTACCGCGTCTGCCTTCTCGATGATCGAGGGCGCAACATCTAGAGTGCCCGGATCGATGTTCCACGCATCGTAGTCCTTGGGCGTGTCTTTGAAGAACTGAAGCTGATTGCCGCAGGCATCCTTGGCCAAAGTCTCGGGTGAAGCATTCTCAATCAGGCTGGTCATACAGCCCGTTGCCTTGCTCACCGAGACGCGAAGGCGTGCATTTGTCAGCGTGATTGTCTTGCCGTCATCTTTGATTTCATAAGGTTTGATCAACGGCTCAAGCTGTCTTCCCGTAAGTGAAGATGCGTTGATGACTTTGTAGCCGAAGGCCGGGACATTGGAAACCTTCAACACCTCATCCCTTGCCCCCACAAAATCATCGTTCAAATGGACACTGACTTCCCCGGAACGCTCCCATCCGAGTGGGTTAAATATGACAACGGGCACTCCGTTTCCACTGGTGTTGATCCCTTCCGAGACTGCCTGTAATGCCCCAGCATCTATCTCGTTCGTCGACCAGCGAACGACGTCGTAGTCCTTCTGCGCGTCTTTGTAGATCTGGCCGATGCCGCTACCGGCGGCGAGGTCGTGGAACTGGTTGAAGAGTACCTTCTTCCAGTCTTCAGTCAACTCTGCGCCGGGGTACGCGCGGCCGTCGAGCCATGCCAGGGACGACCACTTTTCCGCGTTCAGCACTTGTTCTTCGGCGTCGCGCATGTTGCGCTTGTGGTTGGCCTGTGTGGTCATGACGCCGCGGTGATATTCGAAGTACAGCTCGCTCTTCCAGGTGGGAATGCTGACCTTGCCGGGCACCGCGGGGGGCGGCGTGTAGCCCCTGGCGATGGAGGGGTAGTCCCACACCGGGCTGTCCGGCGCGATCTGCTTTTCGAGGCCGGTGAAGTAGGTCTGCGCGGTGCCGAATTCGATGCGCGGTAAGACGTGGACATCCGAAGCCGCCTCAGGGGCTAAAGCCCCCGCCGATTTTGCTTCGTCGATGTACGGGCTAAAGCCCGTACCCTTCACCTGGTCGTCGATGTACGGGCTAAAGCCCGTACCCTTCACCTGGTCGTTTACGGACTTGCTGGAGGTCAAACCCTTCACCGGATTGCTATCTGCCCAGTGGAAGCCCTCGTCCAAAATGGCGCGCGTCGGCCCGCCGCCGTGGTCGCCGATGCCGTAGAGGTCCATCATGTTGGTCAGCCCGGGAGTGAGCTTCTGGGCAATGGAGAAGTCGCGCGCCAACCGCACCGGGTTCAGGTTGTCGTTGGCGTAGTCGTGGGGGAAGTAGGAGAGCACCTTCGACCCATCGGGCGACTCCCACCAGAAGAACTTGAAGGGTAACTGGTTGGTGTCGTTCCAGGCCATCTTCTGGGTCACGAAGTAGTCCACGCCGCTCTTCTTGTAGATTTGCGGCAACTGCCAGGTGTAGCCGAAGGAATCCGGGTTCCAGCCGATGCGCACGTCCACGCCGTAGGCCTGTTTGAACCAGCGCTTGCCCACCAGCAGTTGACGCACCAGGCTCTCGCCATCGGGCATGTTCAGGTCGGGCTCGACCCACATGCCGCCGACAATCTCCCAGCGGCCTTCCTGGATGCGGCGGCCGATCTCGGCGTTCATGTCGGGATACTTCTGCGCGATCCAATCGTTGTAGGCCGCCGCGCTTTGCGTATAGGTGTAGAGCGGGTACTCGTACATGAGTTGCAGGGCGGTGCCGAAGGTGCGCTTCACTACGTCGACCGTCTCGGTCCAGGGCCAGAGCCAGGCGGCGTCGATGTGCGAGTTGCCGGTGAGGTGATAGGTGGCCCTCTGCATCAGGGGCAGCAGGGCCTCGAGCTTGGTGTGCGCCGCAGTGAGGCTGGCATCGAAGCTGGCCTGGGCCTGCGCACGAGCCTCCGCGCCGGGCGCTTCGGCGGCACCGAGCGCCTTCAGGTCCACGGCTGCAATGGCGTTATTCAAAGTGGCCATTTGCGCCGGGTCGTTGGGCGCCAGAGCGGGCACCAGGAGGGCTGCCGATAGAAACTCCTGACGCAAATCTTCAGGGCTGGGCCGGTTCTGGGGGAAATCGATGCGCAGGGAGGCGCCGTTGAACTGCTTGGCATCCACGGTGTGCAGCAGCTTGACGGCAACCGTGACTTTTTCGCCGGGCTTGACCGAGTCGAACAGGACGATTGGCTCCAGGTCGTCGCCCATGGCCACGCGGCGGCCGTCGAAGTAGAGAATTTGCGGCATGGGGCCGTTGGCGTTGGCGTGGAACTGGAACCAGATGCGCGCGCCGGTGAGGTCGTAGCCGCTGAGCGTGTCGGGGACCCGGTAGGTCAGGCGGAACCAGACGGCGTCGTTGGGGGCCTTGGCTCCTTTGGCGATGGGCTGCCAGGTGGATTCGTCGAGGTTCAGAGCCTCGCCATGGGCCAGATCGCCGGAGTGCATCTTCCAGGCGCCGTCGGGCAGCTCGCGGAGGGTGGCGAGGCGGTCGAGGACGGCGCGCGACTCGGGCTGCAGGGTGGCGGCGATGCGGGCCGATTCGGCCGCGCTCTGGGCCGCGGCGCTGCCGGTTGCCAGCAGGATTGCCGCAAATGCTATTAGGAGTCGAACGGAAAAGAACCGGAGTTTCAAGGCGAACGTCATGGCGGAAAAGCCCCCCGCAGCATAGTAAGACATTGCGGAGGCCGGCGGTGTTGGGGCGGCTCGATAAAGAACTGTAAGAGGCTGGAGTGGTTAGTCGTTCACGCAAATAGTTTTCTCACCCTAACCGCTTTTCTCGCGAGGCAGGCTGTGGCGTGGGTCTCCCGACCGACGCCGGACACCGTTTGCTCCGGCGCGGTGTGGGCAGTTTTAGGGCGAACGAGGGTTCGCTCTGGCGGCGGGGACGCCGCCAGTACAGCCGACCGGGAGGTCGGCGCTACAGGACGTCGATATGGCCGAGAGAAATGCAGGTTAATGACAAAAACGTCGTGAAGGCGGGGCACCCGGCACCCGATCCTGCGCCTGGCCGGCTCTATACCCAGCCGCCGTCGACGATGTAGCTCTGGTTGGTGATGGCGCTGGAGTCGTCGGCGGCCAGAAACAGCACGAGGCGGGCTACGTCCTCGGGGAGGATGTCGCGTTTGATGGCTTGGCTGGCCACGATCTCCGCCTTGTACTCCGGGGTATAGACGAGGCGCTTTTGCTTTTCCGTCACAATGGCCCCGGGCAGCACCGCGTTGACGCGGATATTGTGGGGCCCGAGTTCGTGCGCCAGCGTGCGTGTGAGGCCCACGATGGCCGCTTTGGCTGTGATGTAGACGGGCACCCCGGTTGACGGGATCATCCAGGAGATCGAACTCATGTTGACGATCGAGCCGCGGCCGGCGGCCTTCATGGCCGGGAGCACTGCCTGGATCGTGAAGAAATACGGCCGCAGGTTGGTGGCGATGGACCGATCCCAAAACTCGGGGGTCACGTCGGCGATGGCGTGGCGCCGATCGTTGGCCGCGTTGTTGACCAGCGCGTCGATGGTGCCGAGCGTCTTTTGAACCTGTTCGGCCGCGCTTTGGAGCGCCGGTACGTCGGTCAGATCGCAGTGGAGATACCAGGGGGTCGGACAGCCTTCCCGGGTAAGGGTTTCAACCAGGCGCTGAGCCGGCTCGTCCTGGATGTCGAAAAAGGCAACGCGGGCGCCCTGCCGCGCAAAATGCTCCACCATGGACGCGCCGATGCCGGTGGCGCCGCCGGTGACCAGCACCGCGCGGCCCCGCAGGCTTGGATATTGTGCGAATTGAGTTTCTTGCATTTGCAACGAATCCTGGCTTTGATTTGTAGACGCCTCACTATACAACCACCTGCCACCTGCGGTGGGGCTGACTGGCACCCGCGGTGGGGCTGACTGGCACCTGCGGGGCGGCTGACTGGCACCTGCGGTGCGGCTGACTGGCACCCGCGGTGCGGCTGACTGGCACCCGCGGTGCGGCTGACTGGCACCTGCGGTGCGGCTGACTGGCACCTGCGGTGCGGCTGACTGGCACCCGCAGTGCGGCTGACTGGCACCTGCGGTGCGGCTGACTGGCACCCGCGGGGCGGCTGACTGGCACCTGCGGGGCGGCTGACTGCCTTCGGCCGGCTGCAAACGGACCGGGGTGCGTAGGAAGGGCCCGAAAAGCGTTCCCTCGGGGGCTAAAGCTCCGCTCATTCTATTGGCCTTATCGGCACGCGACCCAGAGGGTTCCACGGTCGTGCCCTGACACTTCTAGCCAACGAAAGCGAGTTTTTCCGCAGCCTGTAAACCACCTGCGGTGGGGCTGACTGCCTTCGGCCGGGTGGGGGCCGCCCGGGGGGGTGGTGGAAGTGCCTGAAGTCGTCAGGAATGATCGGAGCAACTGCTTTCATTCATGCCGGCATGGTGCTATCTCACCATTCAAGACGCCGTCTCGGGGACATAGGAGCATACTAGAGTGTGGGCAGCATTTGCCGGGACAAACCCTCCCCTTGGGGTTCCCGGACATCTATCGCGCCCGTTACACTTGCAAGTGATTTCCCTGGGCCGCACGAGCGCGCCCATTTCTACCCCTGGGGCCGGGCGTTGGTCGGAGCAAGGCGCAGAGTGGATTCGCAGGGATAGCCTCCCTGGACTCCCGATCCTTGCATTGCACGTCAAAGGCATTGAAAAAGAAAGAAATAGATCGTTCGGAGGGAGTTCTATGACGGTTGCTGCTCGCTATCCCGGTATCCGGGTCACTGCAAATGGAAATCAGCTGGTCTCGTATCACACCGAGACGCGGATCGCCGACGCCGGCGTGTTCTACCCCATCACACCTTCGACCGAAGGCGGCGAACTCTTTCAGCAGGCCTATGCCGAAGGACATCTGAATGTATTCGGGCACAATACGATAGCGATTGAAACCGAGGGCGAACATGCGGCCCAGGGCGGCGCGATCGCCCACTCCGTTTGCGGCAAGCGCGTGGTTAATTTCACCTCCGGCCAAGGCGTTGTATATGGCGTCGAACAGTATTACCACGCGCCCGGCAAGGGATCGACGATGGTGCTGGAAGTGGGCGCGCGCGCGCTGACCAAGCACGCCCTGAACGTGCATTGCGGCCACGACGACATTTACGGCGCGCTGGACACCGGCTGGATCATGCTGTTTGGCAAAGACGCCCAGCAGGCCGCCGATCAGGCGCTGATTCTGCGCCGCGTGACCGAGCTTTCGTTAACGCCAGGCATGAACATCATGGACGGTTTTCTTACCAGCCATCTTGAGCGCACCTTTTATAAGCACGAGTCCGGCCTGATTCGCGAGTATCTCGGCTCCCCCGCCGACATCATCGATTGCCCCACCGAGGCCCAGCGCAGCCTGTTTGGCCCCACCCGCCGCCGGGTGCCCAAGATGATGGACCTGACCAACCCAGTGCTGCTGGGACCGGTGCAGAACCAGGAACACTACATGAACGGCATCGTGGCCAGGAGAAACAACTTTGCCGAGCCGATTCTTGCGTTTCTCGAAGCGGCTTACAAGGACTTTGCGGAGCTCACAGGCCGCGAGTACGGGCTCATCTCCAAGTACAAGAGCGACGACGCCGAAACGGTGTTTGTCTCCCTCGGTTCGGCTGCGGAAAACATTGAGGCCGCTGTCGACTTCATGCGCGAGAAGCACGGCGCTAGCGTGGGTTCGATTCACGTCAACGTGATTCGTCCCTTCCCTGAGGCAGCCATTGTGGCCGCCCTCCGCGGCAAAAAGAACGTCATCATCCTGGAACGAACAGATGAGGCTTTGAGTGGCGACAACCCGCTGGGCCGCGACATCCGCACCGCGCTGTCGAAGGCCGTGCAGGCCAATGCGGACCTGCCGTCGATCACGCTCGAAGAAGTGCCCAAGATTTACGGCGGCACCTACGGGCTGGGCTCGCGCGACTTCCGTCCCGAGCACATCTTTGGGGCGTACGAATTCGCCACCGCCGGCCTGGCCCGCAAAGACGGCAAGACTGCTGCGGACGGCATTTCGTTCTTCGTGCTGGGGATCGATCACCCCTACGCCGTCATCGGTTCTGAAACCCCTTCGCTGCTGCCCGAGGGCGCAGTTGCCGTTCGCTTCCACTCCATCGGCGGATGGGGCGCCATCACCACGGGCAAGAACCTGGGCGCCATTCTGGGCGATCTCAACGATTTGATCTACGAGCGCGACGGACTCAAGGACGAGCTTGGCAATCCCAAGGAAGTCATTCACGTCTCGGCCAATCCCAAATACGGCTCTGAAAAGAAGGGCGCGCCCACCAGCTATTTCATGGTCGCCGCCAAAGAGCGTATCCGCGTCAACTGCGACTTGCGCCACGTGACTGTGGTTCTGTGCTGCGATCCGAAGGCCTTCACGCACTGCAACCCGCTCGACGGCATGGCCGAGGGCGGCAGCCTGGTTTGGGAGTCGGACGAAGAGGGCGAGCAGGCCTGGGAGCGTTTGCCCCTGTGGGCCCGCAAGCAGATCATCGACAAGAACATTCGCGTTTTCACGCTGCCCGGTTTCTCGATTGCCAAGAAAGCCACCGACCGCGGCGATCTGCAACTGCGCATGCAGGGCAACGCCTTCCTGGGCGCCTTCTTTGCCGTCAGCAGCCTGCTGGGCGAGTTCGGCATCACGCAGGAGCAGTATCGCGAAGTCGTTCATAAGCAATATGTGAAGAAGTTCGGCAAACTCGGTGACGCCGTGGTGCAGTCGAACATGGAAGTCATGATGCAGGGCTACGACCAGGTGAAGGAGATCGCGATCGGCGTGCTTTCCGCGGCCGACCGCTCCACCCTGCGCGGCCAGGCTCTGTTGCCCATCCTGGAATTGGCCACCGCCGGCGGATCCTGCGGCACCGGCTGCCGTTCTACCGCGGTGCCTGCCGGCCAGGCCGCACGCACACCGGTTACCAGCATCGCCCACTTCGACGCCGAGTTCCGCGCCGGCCTGGGCTACGATCAGCCGGCCACGCCGCTGGCAGCCATGGGCGTGATTGCCGCGGCTACCGGCGACACGGCATCGAAATACGTTGCCCGCCGCGAAACCCCGCTCTACATTCCGGAAAACTGCACCCAGTGCATGGAGTGCATCTCGGTTTGCCCCGACACCGCCCTGCCCAACACCTCTCAGGATCTGAGCACGCTGCTTTCAACGGCGGTGAACTACTACGTGGCCGACAGCAAGGACCGCGCCAAGCTCCTGAATGCACTGCCGGAGATCGAAAAGCTCACCCGCCAGCGCATGGTTGCCGAATTGAAGACCGGCACTCCGCTGCCCACCATCCTGCGCCAGGTCACCGACGAGCTGGATGGGTTCTCGGCCAAGGGCAAGCAGCAGTTCTTCGACATCATCGCCAAAGTGCCCATGGCTTACCAGAAGGTGAACGCCATCTTCTCGTCGCCTGAGCGCAAGGTTCCCGGTTCCGGCGGCATCTTCAGCATCTTTGTCAGCGATCTCTGCAAGGGCTGCGCGGCCTGCGTTACCGCTTGCGGCGACCACAATGCACTCCGCATGGTGCCCGAGACCGAAGAAGTCAACGCCGAGCACGAGAGCGGCACCGGCTTCCTCGACCTGCTGCCTGACACATCTCAGAAGTATCTCGGCTTGTTCAACGCCGCCAACCCGGCCGATTCCAAGACCGCGACGCTGCGCAACATGCTGATGGTCCGCACCAACTACGACGCCCTGGTTTCGGGCGACGGCGCCTGCGCCGGCTGCGGCGAAAAGAGTGTGCTCCGCTCCATCGCTGCCGTCACCGAGGCCTATATGCGCCCCGTCTACCACGCCAAGAGCGACCGCTTCGTGGCCAAGGCCGGCGAGCTGGAGAAGAAGGGCGTTGCCCGGCTAGCAGTATTGAAGACCCGCAACATGGCGGAATACGACCTGCTGCGCCAGGCCATTGCGCACCTGGTTCTGGGCCTCGGCGGAGAAGACGTCGAAGACACAAAGGGCCGCATCGCCACCTACGAGAAGAAGCACGGCCCCCTGAGCGACGGCGAGCTGGTGGAAGCCATTGCCGCGGTGCTGTTGACGGAGGCCTTCAACCACAAGAGCCTGCAACCGGTCGACGGCC
>CAZLMY010000067.1:0-29185 GCA_964560845.1 uncultured Occallatibacter sp.
TGGCCTCCTCGTTGCGAACGAGGCGCTCTCCCAGCTGAGCTACAGCCCCACGACCTTTTAATCTTAACAGCGAACCCGGAATTGGCCAAGACGCTGGGGTGATTCGGCGGCGAAAGAGGGCGGGGATTCCTCTTCCGGAGCTGAATCCCGCGGTTTTCTTTCGACTTTGACCCAAGAAACCGTGGCCCCTGCTGCCTCGGTCTTTGCTGTCCCGGACCTGCAGCGCCTGCGTTCTCTACCATTTTCATTGCAGCGCAGACTACTGGTTGACGCCGCTGGCCAGGAAGCCTCCATCGACAATCAGCGTCTGGCCGGTCACGAAAGATGCGGAGTCGGAAGCGAGATAGATCGCGGCTCCCACCAGTTCTTCGGTTTTGCCGAAGCGGCCCATGGGTGTGCGCATCAGCAGTTCCTGGCCGCGCGGGGTGCTGTTGAGCAGCTTCTCGTTCAAGGCCGTAAGAAAAACGCCGGGAGCGATGGCATTGACTGTAACGCCCTTCTTCGACCACTCGACAGCCAGGGAGCGCGTCAAGGAGGCCACTCCGGCCTTGCTGGCCGCGTAGGCTGCGACCTCGCTAAGCGCCACGTAACTGTTCAGAGAAGTGATGTTGACGATGCGTCCGTAGCCCTTCTCCAGCATGGACTTGCCAAAGATCTGGCAGGCGCGCAGCGTGCCGGTCAGGTTGGTGTTGAGGATGTCGGTCCACTCCTCTTCCGGCAGATCCAGCGTGGGCGTGCGCTTGATCTTGCCGGCACAGTTGATGAGGATGTCGACCTTGCCGAACTTCTCCAGGGTGGCGGCCAGCAGGGCTTCGAGGGATGCGCGCTCGCACACATCCGAAGCCAGGCGCAGGGTTTGGCGTCCGCGCGCTTCGATTTCTGTGGCGGTATCGTCCACTTGCTGCTGGCGCCGAGCGGTCGCCACAACGTTGGCGCCGGCATCGGCAAGTCCAAGGCTCAGAGCGCGCCCGATGCCCGAAGTTCCTCCGGTTACAACTGCAATTTTGCCTTCAAGTCCAAGAAGCTGAGTCGTCACTACGTTCTCCCATTCTCGTGTGCGCAGATCTGCTTGACGTTTCCGCGCTTGCAATCATGTTAGTTGGTGCGTCCCAGAAAGACAGGCGCGATGTGCCGGAAATAAAGATTTTCCGTCACGTTTTTTGCAATAACGGCTTCGTTGGATTCGAGCAGGTCGAGGTAGCGGCGGCCCATTTTAGCTGCCACCTTGAAGCCGACATGCAACAACTGGCGCAGGCTGCTGTTGTATTCTGCCGCCCCTTGCACATGCCGCAAGGCCGAAGTGTACTGCTCCGACGACCAGCCGCGCACTTCATCGGGAGAAGGAAGCTTGGCGGGGTCGATGTCGATTACCGTGGCATAGGGAGCGCAGAGCTCATCGCAATGGGCAAAGGCCTCAGCGTAAATCTCCTTGGCCAGAGCCAAACCGTCGCCTCCGGCTTCCGCAAGGCCGATCAGCTCTTCAAGCCAAGTGGTACCGGCTGTCTTGAGGTGCACACCCGCGTCGAACTTCTTCATGGTGGCGTGAATGGCCGCGTAGATTGAGAACTTGTCGCTGCCTGAGTGCACGCTGAGCTTGAGATTCGGGGGCAGGCCAAAATGCTTGACCGCATAGGCGATTGCGGCGACATCCAGATCGAATTCGCGCGCGAACTGGTTTACATCGCCGATATAGTCCACGCCTTTGTTGAAGCGGCCACTGAACTTGGGAGCGATGGTCTGCACGGGAATGCCTTCGTCGGCGATGGCGGCCAGAATGAGAAGCAATTCGACAGGGCTCTGCGGGCTATCGGTCTCGTCCATCGAGACTTCAGGGATGAAGTTGCCCTCGCCTTTGGTCTCCACGATGGTGCGGTAGACCTCGCCGGCCTTTTTGACCGCTGCCAGATATTTCTGTGCGGTGTGACGGAGGTCTTCCTCAGTGATTTCGAAGGCCTCATCCACGCCCTCGAGCTGAACGCGGCCGAGCAGCTCGGGGTGCTTCTTCACAAAGCTCTCGATCTGGTCCGGCGCTGCGGGCTGGCCAATGAAGTCGGCCACGTCGAGGGTGAAGAAATCGCAAGCATCCACAAAGCGGCCGACAGTCTGTGAGGTGATGTGGTCGGCGTCGCAGAAGTAGGGGAGTTTCCAGCCGAGATCGTTGACCGCGGAGTCAGCTGCCTGCCGCACCGATGTTGGTTCGGAGCCGATGATGGTGTGCTCGCGGTTCGATTTGTTCCAGACCGGCACCACCTCGATGCCGGCTTCAAGACCCTGCACGCAGGCCTGTAACTGGGCTTTTGCCTGGTGCGCAAAACGATCGCCGGTGCCTAGGGAATACTTGCCAAGCTTCAAATTGCGGTTTTCCATGATCGCTCCTATAGTCTGCTGCGGTGTGCCCACAGCCCCAATCCTGGATTGGAGATGAAATAGACCTTCTCGCCTTCCACCTGGTTTTCACCGTTGAGAAGTTGTTGCGGGTCGTAGCGCTTCATCATCGCGTTGAGATCGCCATAGCTGAATCCGACACCCTCGACTTCGTCCTTGCTTAGATGTCCGGGACACCAGGTGATCTTGAAGCGCCCTTCCGACGAACCGTGTATAAGATGCGCGGCGGCGCTGAGGTCGCGGGCTAGATCCTCGTGCGCCTCGACCGCTTCGAGCGTGGCCGGTGTTCCACGATAGCCGTATTTGCGAATCAAGCCATCGATGGTTTTGTCTTCGCCGAATTCCTTCACGCCCGGCGCGAGGATGATCAGTTCCGCGCCATCGGCAAGGGCCATGCGTGTGCGATAGACCGCCTTGTTGCCCAGCCATGTGGAATGAAACTCGTGGGGGTCGAGATAGACCACAGCCTTGCGAATCGGCTCGTCGACGGTTTCGAAGTTGACCTTCAGACTCAGTTCGGCAGCCAACTGGAAACATTCCACATCGTCGCCGATGAACAGGCCGCGGACTGCCAGTTCTCCATCGGGTCGCCGGCCAACCACGGTCTGAACGTAGACGATGGGCAGGTGGCGCAGAAAGTGGTCTGAAGCGTAGTTGAGCACGTTGCGCACGGGATTGATGGCGCGGCCCATGATCCGCTCCATGCCGTAGACCGCGCCAAGGTAGTGGCTGCGGTTAATTCCCTCGCGCCCCCCGGTGCCCACCAGAATGTTCTTGTTGTAGTTGGCCATGCCGATCACTTCATGCGGCACGACCTGGCCAATGGAGAGGATGAGGTCGAAACCGCCACTCGCGATGAGGCGATTGACTTGAGCGGGCCACTCGTAGTGGAGCTTACCCTCGGACTGCTCGCGAATATACTCGGCCGGCACCACTCCGACCGTCTCGACGTCGGTGCGCCAGTTGTGGACGCGGAACAGGTCCTGAGGAACATCGGGAAACATGCGGGCAATCTGGTCAGGGCGCATGGCGGTATGCGTTCCGAGCGCTGGCAGAATCGCCTTGAGCCGGTCGCTGTAGTAGTTCCAGGCGTAGCCGGTCAGTTCACCGGCGCGCGAGTGCTCCCGCGACTGGTCGGGCGGAACGGCAAGGACGCTGTTGCGGGCTCCCAGCTTGGCCAGGCTTTCGGTGAGCAGATCGCGCAGTTGCTGCGGAGACAGATCGGTATCGACACTTCCAGTTGCGCAATACAAACTCATGCAGTTAAATCCACCTTTTTCAATCCCGGGGCGAGCAGGACGTTAATGAACAGCGATAGTAGATAGACTGTCGCGGCGATGACGAACAGGATTGAATAGCTGTTCGAGATTTGCAGGACGTGGCCGGCCAGCTTCGCAAAAAGGAAGCCGCCGACGGCTCCGGCCATGGTGCCGATACCGGTGACCGACCCCACGGCGCTGCGCGGGAACATATCCGAAGCGGTAGTAAACAGGTTAGCCGACCAGCCCTGGTGCGCGGCCGCGGCAAGACTCAGCAGCCCGATGGCGACCCATTTGCCGAAATCGTCGGCGTGGAGGTAATTGATGAGAAAGACCGGGCTAACGAGGGCGGCGCAAAGAAGCATGGCCGCCAACCGCGCGCGCTCCGCCGAAAGGCCCATGCGGATGAAAGACGCGGGCAGGTAGCCGCCGTAGATGCTGCCGATGGCCGATGCGTTGTAGACGATCAGGATGGGCAACCCAAGGCCCACCAGGCTCAGATGAAATTTGTCGCTGAAGTAGCCCGGCAACCAATAGAGATAGAACCACCAGATGGGATCGGTGAGGAGCTTGGGAATGGCATAGGCCCAGGTTTGCGGGAAACCAAACAACCTGGCCCAGGGCACCGATGGCCCCATGTTCTCGGCCGCCTCCTGATAGATGTAGCGCAACTCGGCGCCGGTCAGCGTGGGGTGGTTCACCGGCTTCTTGTACTTGCTGTACCACCACAGAATCCAGGACGCGCTGAAGAATCCGGTGACCAGAAAAGCATAGTGCCATCCAAAATGAATGGTGACCCATGGCACGATGAGTGTGGCCAGGATGACACCGACATTTGCCCCGCAGTTGAAGATGCCGAAAGCCAGCGAGCGCTCTTTCTGCGGGAACCACTCGGCCACGGTCTTGTTGGCGGCGGGGAAGTTACCGGACTCGCCTATCCCGAGACAGGATCGCGCAATGCCCAATTGGAGCACGGAGTTTACCAGCGCATGGCCCATGGCGGAAAGGCTCCACAAAGCCATGATGACCATATAGCCGATGCGGGTGCCTACCTTGTCGACGAAGCTTCCCGCGGCAAGTTGTCCGATGGCATAGAAGAGGGTAAAGAAGGCAATGACGGTGCCGAAGGTCTCTTCGGTCAGACCGATGCCGTGATTGGCGACGCTCTGCATCAGTGTGGGCTTCAGAAGCGCAAGTACCTGGCGGTCCATGTAGTTGATGGTGGTGGCGGCAAACAGCATGGCGCAGATGGTCCAGCGCACATAGCCCATGCGCGCGCCGGAAGGCGGTTCCTTTTGCGTAGTCAGATGCGCGCTCACTGCCATGTCCCGCTCCTTACAGCCGGTACGCCTTCTTCACCAGGCCATAGGTCAAGTCGTGCGCCACTTCGACGGCTTCGTCTTCTGCCAGACGGTGCTCCACAACCAGCCTTGCCAGGAAAGCACAGTCGATGCGCCGCGCTACGTCGTGCCGTGCCGGAATCGACAGGAAAGCCCGCGTGTCGTCGTTGAAGCCCACCGTGTTGTAGAAGCCCGCTGTCTCCGTCACCTGCTGGCGGAAACGCATCATGCCCTCGGGGCTGTCATTGAACCACCACGACGGGCCCAGCCGCAGACAGGGGTAGTGCCCGGCCAGCGGTGCAAGTTCGCGGCTATAAGTCGATTCGTCCAGCGTGAAGAGAATGATGGTCAAGCCAGGTTCGTTGCCGAAGCGGTCAAGCAGCGGGCGCAGCGCATCCACATAATTGGTTGGCCTGGGGATATCGCAGCCCACGTCGCGGCCGAAACGCTGGTAGACCTTGCGATTGTGATTGCGGGTGCTGCCGGGATGAATCTGCATTACCAGGCCGTCTTCGAGGCTCATCTGCGCCATCTCGGTGAGCATCTGCGCCTGGAACAGAACCTGTTCTGCCGGCTCGGCTTTGCCCGCCAACACCTTGTCGAACAGCGCCGCAGCCTCGGCGGCAGGCAAATCGGCGGTCTGGGCCGTCAAATGCCCATGATCGGTGGCTGTGCAGCCCAGTTCCTTGAAGCGCAGCCTGGCTATGCGCAGGGCACATAGGTAGCCGCCCCACGCAGTGGTGTTCTCGCCGGTCTGCTCGCCAAGCCTGGCAATGGACTCGGCAAATCCGGCGAACTCCGGATCCACCACCGGGTCGGGGCGGAAATTGGGCAGGATTCTCCCCTTCCAACCCGAGGCCTTGACAGCGGCGTGATCGGCCAGCGAGTCGAGCGGCGAATCGGTGGTGGCCAGCACCTCGAGATTGAAGCGCTCGTAGAGAGCCCGGGGCAGGAACGCCGGCTTCTTGAGCTTTTCCGCGATGGCGTCGAAATAAGTGTCGGCGGTCTTCGCGCTCAACCGCTCATCCAAACCGAAAAGCTCGTGAAAGGCATAATCGAGCCACAAGCGCGTGGGGGTCCCGCGGAACAGATGGTAGTGGCTGGCGAAGATGCGCCACACCTTGCGCGGGTCCTTCACCACGGGCGCTCCGATCTCCAGATCTTCCATTTGTACGCCCTGGCTGTAGAGCATCCGGTAGACATAGTGGTCGGGCTGGACAAACAGGGTGGCGGGGTCGGGAAACGGCTCATTGCGCACAAACCACGAAGCCTGGGTATGCCCATGCGGGCTCACGATGGGCAACGCATGTATCTGTGCATAAAGGGCCTTGGCCACCTTGCGCGCTTCGGGCTCGGAGGGAAAGAGGCGATCTGGGTGAATCAACATGACAGGCGCTTTGCCCTTTCGCTGAGGGTGGTAAGGTCTGACCACCGCAGAGGTCAGACCACAGTATACACACGTTGGCGCGGATCGTCAGAAAGTGAAAGATTTTTTCGGGCGCGCCAATGGGGCAGGAATGTTAATCTCGATTTGCCCCGCATTTCAGGCAATGCAAGAAGGTGTCTGCCGTCTATGCCGCAGATGAAAAGAGAAATACCAGATACGCATCGGACCATGCAGGTGGTCAACCATATTCGCTCTCTGATTGAGAATGGCACGCTGAAGCCCGGGGACAAGATTCCGCCGGAGCGGGAATTTGCTCTGAAGTTGAACATCAGCCGCGCCAGCCTTCGCACCGGAATCGGCTATCTGGCGGCGATGGGCGTGATGAAGGTACGGCACGGAGTTGGCACATTTGTAGCCGACGGCCCTCCCCAATTCGGCAAGTCGTCGTTCAGCCTGATGGGGGCGCTGCATGGGTTCCAGACCTGGCAGTTGTTCGAGGCGCGCTTGATTCTGGAAGGCAATCTGGCCGCCCTTGCCGCCGAGCGCGGCAAGGAAGAGCATCACACCGCATTGGCTGAGGAGGTTGCCGATATCTTCGCTTCGGTGGGGAATCCGGCCGAGTTTCTGGTACACGATGTGCTGTTTCACCGCATCCTCTCGCAGGCCTCCGGCAACCCGATTCTGGCTGCGCTGATGGAGACGATCACCTCGGCCATGTACGACAAGCGCCGCAAGACGGTTGAGCGCGCGGTCGATCTGCGCGAGTCCGCCGAGATGCACCGGTTGATCTACCGTGCCATTCGCGCGCGTAATTCGGCCGAAGCGCGGAACCTGATGGAACAGCATCTGCGCATGGCCCAATCCGCCCAAGACATGGAACGGCCCCCGGAGCGGAAGTCAAGCAGAGCCGGAGCGAAGACCAAGAAATTGCCCGAGGCTGTGGAGCCCGCCCCCACCTCATCGGACTAAGGAGTTGGCCCGGGTAAGCTTGCGATGCCAATTGAGGCGCAAGGCGTTTGTTTTCCGTCTGGCATTCATTCCGGCCGGGTTCGAGGTCAGACCAGTTCAATAGGAATATTACTTCCAGCCCGTGCACATATCTATCATTCCGCGCAGGTTCCGTCTGGAAATGTCCCCGTAAACAGTCGTGAGATACCTGAAAGCCTTGTGTTGCGAGGGGTTTGCGGCATATATGGCCGAGTTCGATGGCTTTCGAGCATCAGGAACGCAGGCAGCACGGGGTCCGGCGGCAACAATGCGGCCTGCTCCGAGGGTCAGACCAGTTCAATGAGTAAATTACCGTAATGAACGCCGTAAACGACTCATTCATAGCGACTTCCTCTTCGCTTCGTTCAAGGCAGAATTTCTTGCTTGACAGGAAGGGCTGCGGTACAGCACACTAATCGCGCTTTAGGGTCGTGGTCAGACCACTCCCGATAGACCTGCCCAACAGGCCAGTCGAACCGACCTCTGAGCCAGACCCACGTAACGATTTCTGGAGGCTTGAATGAAAAGTACGGCCGTAGAAGGACGCATGAATACGATTGAAACACCACGCCGGAGGCACGGACTCCACCACGCAATTGAATGGACATGGCTTCTGCTGGTCATTGCCATGCTGGCGCCGCTTGGCGCAAAGGCGCAGCTCACAGGAAAAGGCGAGATCACCGGCACGGTGACAGACAAGACCGGGGCCGTCATTCCAGGGGCTTCGGTTGTTGCCACCAACACCGCAACCAATATTTCCGTTTCCACCACCAGCACGGGCGCAGGCGCATTCAATTTCTCCGCCCTCGATCCGGGAATCTATACCGTCACTACGAGCGCCAAGAACTTTGAAAAGCAGGTTCAAGAGAACATCCATGTCAATGCCATGGAGTCCCAGGCCTATAACCCGGTTTTGACTGTTGGCGGGGCGGATATTCAGGTCACCGTAACCACCGAGCCCCCTCAGTTGGAGACCAGCAACGCGACGCTGGGTTCCACCATGGAGAACGAGGTGTATTCCGAGCTGCCCATCGAAATGGGCGCTTACGGCAACGCCGACCAGCGGCGCGCCACCGACTTTGTTTACCTGATGCCAGGCGTGCAGGGCAATGAAACCAACGGCAACGCCACCACCAACACGGGCGTGGTGAACGGCTCGGGAAGCAAGGGCGCCGTCTCCGCCGTGTATATCGACGGCGTGCCGTTTGTGCGCGCCGGCGGCAACGGCGACCCGCGCTATGTGTGGACCGCTATTTCGGTTGACGCCGTGGACCAGTTTCAATTGCAGACCAGCGGCTACTCGGCCATCTACGAGGGCCAGGGCGTGATGAACTACAGCATCAAACAGGGCGGATCGAAGTATCACGGCTCGATCTACGAGTTCTTCCGGAATACGGCACTGGATACTTGGGGATTTTTTGCAAAGACCACGAATACACCCACGGGCCAGGCGATCAAACCAATCGAGCATAGCAACGAATACGGCATCAATATCGGCGGCCCGCTGATTCCCTTCGGCTCCTGGAAAGAAAAGGTTTTCTACTTCGGCAACTACAACGGCTTCCGCTACAGCAGCGCCACCCCAACGTCGATGACGTTTCCCACGGTCGGCGAGCAGGCGGGCGACTTCAGCGCTACAGGCGTGGCCATCTACGACCCGTCCTCCCAGGCCGCATGCACAGCCAACAGCACGGACGGCTTCTGCCGCTATCAGTACGGCTATGGCCCGGGCGCCACCAAGGGAAAGGCCGGTAATCCGACGCAAATCGGCACACCCAACGTGATCCCCTCAAGAGAGTTCTCTCCAATATCCGTGGCCATGCAGAAGTTCCTGCCGGCCGTCCCCAACTCGGCTGGTGTTACGAGCAACTACATTGCGCCCAACCCCACGGGCCTCACCAACTGGTCCATGACCCACCGGCTCGACTACAACATCGATCCCAAGGACATGCTCTCCTTCGTAGTCGCCGTTGGCCGTCAGGCCAGTTCCAATCCCGTCGGGCAGAATACCGCAGGCAGAAACGTGGGCCCGGTTCCATTCAATTACGGACAGACCTACGCCCCCAAGACCGCCGTAGGCGTGATTGAAGAGACCCATATCTTCACCCCGCACCTCGTCAACCAGGTCAAGTGGGGCTATGCGCGCTATTACGGCCCCACGTTCAATCCAAACCAGGCGCCGGCTTACGCTGCCTCCGCAATGGGCATCGGTGGTTTACCTGCCGGGCAAGCCCAGCAGACCTTCCCCATTGTGACCTTCACCGGCACCGATGCCCCAACAAACTGGGGCGGCACGACTGCCAATGTCACCACCGCCGAAAACTGCACTGTGCTCGACAACGTAGAGTGGACCGTCGGGAAGCACACCTTCACCTTCGGCGGCCAGACTGCCTGGCTGCTCTATAACGTCATCAACGCCCCTGGCGGATCGACGCCGATTACGCTTGCCGAAACCGTTACCGAGACCGCGGGAATCTCCAAAGGCTCCTATACCGTCGCATCCGGCACCGGCTTGCCCTACGCCAGCTTCCTCATCGGCCAAACCGATAAAGGCAGCTTCACGCAGTATCTGCAACAGGAGTTTGGCGCCCGCTTCCGCGCCATCTCGCCTTACGTCCAGGACAACTGGAAGTTGACCCAAAAGCTCACGCTCGACCTGGGTCTGCGCTACGACTACTTCCCGACCATCACCGAAGTGCATAACGCGGAGAGCTTCTTCGATCCGACTGTGACCAATCCCGTCACAGGTCTGAAGGGCGCCCTGAATTTCACCGGCAACGGCACAGGCACTTGCAACTGCTCGACACCCGACAACAACTACAAAAAGAATTTTGGGCCTCGCCTAGGTCTCGCCTATCAAGTGGACTCCAAGACTGTGGTCCGCGCCAGCTACGGCGTCATGTTCACCCACGGCAACGCGGTCGGCGGCTTGGCTTCTACCCTCGGCACGCTGGGATTCTCAGCGGCGCCATCGTTCTCGTCAACCAACGATCAAACCACCATGCCAGGGCTTGAGGCAGGTGGCACGGGCTCGATTCCTACCTATGGCGCTGCTGCCGGAGTTGCATCGGGGCCGCAATACGGCACCGGTTACACCAAGACCTCCGGCTATACAGGAACCCCGTCGAGCTTCAACTATGACGACCCCTACCTGGGCAGCCGTGCACCGGAGTACATCAACTGGACATTTGGCCTGCAGCGCCAGTTGAGCAGTGCCCTGACAGCAACCGCGACTTACGTTGGTTCCGAAGGCCACTTTCTGCAGACCGACAGCCTCACAGGCCGGGGACAATGGTCTAACCAACTCAATCCCACCTATTTGAATCTGGGACCGAGATTGGCCGACACGGGCACAACCAGCACAACCGTCACCGCGGATTGCGCAACCTATAACCTGGCCTGCACAGGGTTGAGCAACTTCGTCACATCTCAGCCCTTGAGCACGCTCTTGAAGCCCTACCCGTTCCAAACGGTCGCCGACTCGTTCGGATACATTGGCAACGCCAACTATCACGCACTGCAGGTGTTGCTGAACATGCGCTCCTGGCATGGATTCACCATGAACGCCAACTACACCTTCTCGCGATCGATTGACGACGGCGGCACCTTCCGCACCGGCTATGCCATTCCCGCCGGGACAGTTGCCAATCATCCCAGCGCGACTTACCCGGCGGATCGCATCGAGCGCACCGTTTCCACCTCCAACCAGCCGCAGCACTTTGTGGTCACAGGTGTGTGGAACTGGCCTCTGGGTAAAACGATCCTCGCGCAAAACAACCTTGAGCGGACCGTTCTCGGAGGCTTCAAGTTCTCCGGCGTCTATCAAGCCTACTCCGGCTCGCCGCTGCCGCTGACGGGCGCAAGTTGCCAAGTCAATCCGGCACAGAGCTCCACCTGCCCGCCGACCATGAACCCGGCCTTCACCGGTTCAGCCCGTCAGAACGGCAAATGGGGCAAGGGTGTCACCTGGGCTAACTACAATGCGACATCCGGCGGCGCGCCGGTCAGTTCCAGCACCTTCATCGTCCCCAGCACCGGCTATGTGCAAAGCGGTAGTCAGATCGGCGTTGCCGGACCGTTCATCAATCCCACCCCTCCCGCGACCCCAACTGGCGCGGCCAAGATCACCTCGTTGCTGGCTACGCCGTCTCCCTACGACTACACCTTCGCCGACGCACCCCGCACCGCGCCCTACAACATCTATGGACCGGGCAACTACCAGTTGGATTTGGCCATGGTTCGCAGCTTCCCGCTCCACATCACCGAGGCCACCAAGCTGAACTTCCGGGCTGAGTGGTACAACGTCACCAACCACACCCTGTTCGGCGTCGCCAGCATGGCTGTTGGCAACGCAAACTTCGGGCAGGTCACAAGCACTACGGCCGCAACCCGCAAGGCCGCGCAGTTCTCGGCACGCATCGAGTTCTGAGCTACCCTTTGCCGCAAAAGAACAATAGGCTGCCGGCTTCTACCGGCAGCCTATTCTTTGCTTCACGCTCTTGAGATGCCTTCCTTGCCGGGCCGCGGCCACCGTCAGGAATCCCCTTGCTCGGGAGCCATTTGGGCCCGTTATTATCAAGCCGGGACTGACCTGCCGATTTTTGGAGATCGGGACAAGTCGATTCACGACAGCGTGAGTGAGTTGTCGAAGGAACGCCGCAATGAATACAGTTGGTACAATTCCGATGCGCAGCGCGCACTCGATCGCTTCGATAAGTGGAGTGCAGATCATCCGGAGCACAAATGAACATTTCTTGTAGAATCGCCGGCATCATCGTGCTGACCGGATTGGCGGGCGGCGCGTTCACCGGTTTACATGCGCAAGAGCAGCTTTGGTCGCAACGGGCAGCCAATGCGGCCATCGAGCGCTGGCCCGACGGGAAGTTCGTCCCAGCCGGAGCACGCTGGGCGTGGAACTACGAGTTGGGAACGCTGCTGGAGGGTATCGATGCTGTGTGGCTGAACACTGCCGACCGAAGCTACTTCAAATACATCAAGGCTTCGGTCGACCAGTTTGTGGATGCCGATGGCTCCATTCCCACTTGGAAAGTCGAAGAGTATCAACTCGACAACATACTGCTCGGCCGCCAGCTTCTGCTGCTCTACGGCGTTACGCAAGACCAGCGGTATCTGAAAGCCTCGACGCTGCTCTACGAACAACTTGTTCACCAGCCGCGCACCGCTTCGGGCGGCTTCTGGCACAAGCAGAGATACCCCAATCAGATGTGGCTCGATGGGCTGTACATGGCGGAGCCGTTCTATGCCGAGTACGCCGCGCTGTCTCATCGTCCCGATGCATTCGCCGATGTGACAAAGCAGTTTTTGCTCATGGAGGATCACGCTCGCGATCCGAAAACCGGTCTGCTCTACCACGGATGGGACGAGTCGAAGCAGGAACGGTGGGCCAACAAACAGACCGGCCTTTCGTCCGAATTCTGGGCCAGAGCCATGGGCTGGTACATGATGGCGCTGGTGGATACGCTCGACTATTCTCCGCAGAGCGACCAGGGCCGTAAGCAGTTGCTGGATCTGCTCGCGCGCAATGCCGCGGCGCTGGTGAAGGTCCAGGATGCAAGCAGCGGGCTCTGGTATCAAGTGCTCGACAAACCCACGGCCAAGGGCAACTATCTGGAGTCGTCCGCATCCTGCATGTTCGTCTACTCGCTGGCCAAGGCTGTGCGCATGGGCTACCTGCCTGCACACTATTTGGCGGATGCCGAACGCGGCTATCAGGGTATTCTGAGCCACTTCATTCAGACCGGTCCCGGCAGCAACGTAACTCTTACAGGCACCGTGAAGGGTGCGGGACTAGGAGGCGATCCATACAGAGACGGGAGCTACTCTTACTACATTGGCGAGAAGGTCGCATCGAACGATCCCAAGGGCGTAGGCGCGTTTCTGCTGGCAAGCACGGAGATGGAGACTGCCCAGGATGCAAAGCTGGGGCGCGGCAAGACGGTCATGCTTGACGCGTGGTACAACAGCCAGACAAAGCCCGATGCCTTTGGCCACAAAGTTTCTTTTCACTACAAATGGAACGACCAGGCCAACAGCGGCTACTCGCTCTTCGGCCATATCCTGCGCAACTTTGGCGCGGCGACCACTACGCTTTTGAAGCAACCCACATTGGCCGCATTGCGCGGAGCGCAAGTCTACCTCATCGTTTCGCCCGACATCCCCGTGAAGAACCCGGACCCGCACTACATGCAGCCGGAAGACGCGACGCAGATTGCGGAATGGGTCAAAGCCGGAGGCGTGCTGGTGCTGATGGAAAACGATCCGCCCAATGCCGACATCGACCACCTGAACTTGCTTGCCGAGAAGTTCGGCATCCACTACAACACCGTGCTGCGCAACCAGGTGCAGGGCAGCAAATTCGAGATGGGCAAAGTCCCGATCGCAGGCGGCGGACCAATCTTCCACCAGGCGCACACGGCGTACATGAAAGAGATCTGCACCATCTCGATCAAGGCCCCAGCCGCCTGCCAGCTTGTCGATCGCGGAGACATTTTGATGGCCACGGCGAAGTACGGCAAAGGAACGGTTTTCGCAACCGTGGATCCCTGGCTTTACAACGAATACACCGACGGCCGCAAACTGCCCGCCGACTACGACAACTTCGCAGCCGGGAAGGAACTCGCACGCTGGATTCTGTCGCAGGTTCCGCGGTAGAAGTAGGTTGAAGCGAAAAGCGGGCGAAGCCGCAAACGATTCTTGCCCGTCACGAGGTCTGACCATATGGATCTCCTCTTTGCTTGTATCTGAAAGCGCACATTGCCTGATTTGAGAAGGAACATCCCGTTTCAAGCCAGGTCTTGGCGGATTTTCTTGACGACGATTGGCTTTCATCCTGTAAATTGGAGAGTGCACGTGGTCAGTCCTCTTGCATACCACTATGCCGTCAAAGGGCGCGGCACGCCGCCGAGCCAATCGGAGTCTCAAATGCCTTCTCATCCTCTCGCAGTTCTTTCCGCATTGCTCACGATGGTCTTCGCATCAGGCCTGTCTGCCCAGGATACGCGCACGGTAACGGAACCGCATGTCCCTTCCGCCTGCGTCACGCTGGAGGCCGATGTCGCGGCGCACGATGGAGGCATCGCGCCCAAAGACGAGCAATCTCTGAGCACCGACCGTATTCAAAAGGCCATCGACAACTGCGCAGCGGGCAAGGCGGTTATGTTGCGCGCCCAGGGAAAGAAGAATGTCTTTATCAGCGGACCGCTTGCCTTGCGTACCGGTGTCACCCTGGTGGTGAATGCGAATACCGCGCTGGTGGCTTCGCGCGATCCGCGCGTCTTCGATCTCGCACCGGGAACCTGCGGAATCGTTTCGGAAAAGGGCCATGGATGCAAACCACTCATCACAGTCAGCGATGCTACCGACAGCGGCATCATGGGCGAGGGCTCGATTGACGGACGCGGCGGCGCCAAGTTGCTGGGGCAGGATGTAACCTGGTGGGACCTGGCGCGCGAGGCGAAGATTACCGACAGGGCGCAGAGCGTGCCCTGGATGATCGTGGCACGCCACGCCGACCGTTTTACCCTCTATAACATCACGCTGCGCAACTCGCCCGGCTACCATGTGGCACTCAATCAGACGGATGGCTTTACCGCCTGGGGCGTGAAGATCATGACGCCAAAGACCGCACGGAATACAGACGGAATCGATCCCGGCTCTTCGCGCAACATCACCATCGCGCACTGTTCGATCCATACCGGGGACGACAACGTTGCGGTCAAGTCGAGCAAGTCCGGGCCCGCATCGAATATCTCTGTCCTGCACAATCATTTCTACACCGGACATGGTATGTCCATCGGTAGCGGAACCAACGGCGGCGTGGATCACATGCTGGTTGAAGACCTTACCATCGACGGCGCGGACAACGGCATTCGCATCAAGTCAGACCGCAGCCGCGGCGGTCTGGTGCACGATCTGATTTATCGCGACGTGTGCATTCGCAACACCACCAACCCGCTGGTCTTCACGCCGCTCTACACTACATTCGCCGGAGATCGGCTTCCCGTCTATCGCGATATAACCCTCGAAAATATTCACATCCTTACGGCCGGTAGTTATACATTCCTAGGTCTCGACGCGGAACATAAACTGGAACTGAAGCTCGACAATGTCTTTGCCGACGATCAAGCGCACTCCACCTGGCTGGTTCGGGATGCGCAAATCGCCATCGGCAGCAAGCGCGGCAACCTGGAGCCGAGCGGAGAGAATGTCGCGATTCAGCAGACGCCGGGCTCGACCGCCGGAACGCCGCTGCCTTGCGAGGCGCGCTTTGTTCCCTTTCCCGCGTTGCCCAAGGCGCCGGAGATGGCCGGCATTGTGCCACCCGAAGACAAGACCCTATATGTCGCGGCCGATGGCACGGGCGACTTCTACTCGATTCAGCGCGCACTCGACGCAGCGCCCAAGGAAGGCGCACTGGTGCTGGTTGCTCCCGGAACCTATCGCGAAGTGCTTACCATCGACAAGCCCAACATCCGGCTACGCAGCGCCAACAGCGACGCCTCGAAAACGGTTGTGGTGAACGATCGCAGCGCGGGCGCCAACGGAGGCACTCTGCATTCGGCCACAGTGAATGTGACCGGAGATAACTTCTTTGCCGAAAACATCACCTTCGAGAACGATTACAACCGGACCCATCCGCAGCTCTATGCCGGATCGCAGGCTCTGGCTCTGCGCGTAATCGGCGACCGGGCTGTCTTCCACAATGTGCGCCTATTGGGAAATCAGGATACGGTGTATGCCGGCAGCCGCAATTGCGCGCCGGACGGCGCAAACTGCATCCCGACGCGGCAATATTTCTCAGACTGCTACATCGCCGGCAATGTCGATTTCATCTTTGGCGATAGCAAGGCGGTATTCGACAACTGCGAGATCCATAGCACGGCCCATGAGGGCGGCTACATTACCGCGCAGTCAAAGCACTATCCCGAAGAAGACTCCGGATTCGTTCTCAATCGATGCAAACTCACAGCCGGAACCGACGTGATCGGCAAGGTCTATCTGGGCCGTCCGTGGCGACCTTATGCTACCGTGATCTATCTCAATACGGAGATGGGCAGCCACATCGATCCGGCGGGCTGGCGCGAATGGCATCCCGGCGAGACCCACTCCATCGAAACCGCGTTCTATGCCGAACATAATTCCACGGGGCCCGGCGCGCAGCACGATCGACGCGATCCGCACACGCATTTCCTCACCGCAGAGCAGGCCCGGCAATATGAGCCTTCGGTTTTCCTTCGCGGCAATGATAACTGGGATCCGCAGCAGACATTGAAACAGTAGAATCAAAGTGTCTTGGCGTGCGGCGCGATCGGCCGCGCGCAAGAGACGACAAACAAGGCACAATGGCGGGAGAAGAATGAAAACGATTTTGATGGCTGACCCGGTGCGCTACCCGCGCATGACGACCGAAGAGATTCGTGAAACCTTCTTGCTGAATGCGCTCTACGAGGCGGGCAAGATTCATTTGAACTATGTGGATGCGGACCGCGCCGTGATCGGCATGGCAGCGCCGGTGGACACCCCGATTGCCCTGCCGACGTTTCCAGAATTGCGCGCGGAGTACTTTACCGAGCGCCGCGAGTTGGGTGTTCTGAACATCGGCGGCAGCGGCGTTGTGAGCGTGGAAGAAACACGCTACGAGCTTGAGAATCTCGATGTTCTTTACGTGGGCCGCGGGAATGCCGCGGTCGGTTTCGAGTCAAAGGATAAGACTGCCCCCGCTGTTTTCTACCTGCTGAGTTATCCCGCCCATGCCACTTACCCGGTTGCCCTGGTACGCAAGCAAGACGCCAATCCAACCGAACTGGGAAACGCGGAGACATGCAACCATCGTACGATTTGCAAATACATCCATCTTGCCGGCGCAAGAAGCTGTCAACTGGTAATGGGCGTAACGCACCTGCATTCAGGAAGTGCCTGGAATACCATGCCGGCGCATACGCATAACCGCCGTTCCGAGGTCTATATGTACTTCAATGTGGCCGACGATGCTCGCGTGTTTCATCTCATGGGTCAGCCCACAGAGACGCGCCATATCGTGATGGCCAACCGAGACGTGGTGGTTTCTCCGGGCTGGTCGATTCATGCGGGCGTCGGAACACGGGCTTATAGTTTCTGCTGGGGCATGGGCGGCGAGAATCAGGATTATGCGGATATGGACCCGGCTCCGCTTGCGAGTCTGCGATGAATATTTCCATGGCAATTGTGGCAACCCTCGCATTGGCCGTTCCAGTCGCTACGCTCACCGGCGACAAGGCTGAAGTGATTCCGGCACAAGCTGTACAAGCGCAACTGGAGCAACTAGCTGCGCAGGCCAAGGCGTCGGGCAGCAGCGGATCGACGCTGGCGAGTTATAGCAATCTTGCCGTGAAGTTATCGGTGCGCACCACGAGCGGCGGCGCTGAGATTCATGCGCACTATGACGATCTGATGATTGTGCAGCAAGGCAGCGCGACGTTGATAACCGGCGGCAGAGTTGTGGACGCGCGAGCAGGAAGCGATGGCGAAACCAAGGGGACAAGCGTCCAGGGCGGGAAGAGCCAGACCATCACAGTTGGAGACGTGGTAATTGTTCCGGCCGGAGTACCGCATCAGTTGCTCATTCCGCCGGGAGCGTTGTATAGCGCGCTGGTGGCCAAGATCAAGGAATAAGTGCAACTTGATTCGCGGGTTGCTGCGCTCGGCGACGCTGCGATGAAGCATTGCGCCGCCAAGCGGGAATGAAGTTGCATTCTTGTTTACGCGTTATAGGTTGAAGAGGATGTGCGCCCGCCGCGGCCGGTCCAGTTGGTGTGGAAGAACTTGCCGCGCGGCTGATCGACTCGCTCGTAGGTATGCGCGCCGAAAAAGTCGCGTTGCGCCTGAAGCAGATTTGCGGGAAGGCGCTCGCACCTGAATCCATCGAAGAACGCCAACGCGGTCGAGAATGCGGGAGTGGGCACACCAAGCTGGATGGCGTGAACCAGCGCCTTGCGCCACGACGCCTGGTATTGATTCAGCGCGGTTGAGAAGAAGCTGTCGAGCAACAGATTTTCGAGCGCCGGGTTCTTGTCGTAAGCATCTTTGATCTTGCCCAGGAAGCGGCTGCGAATGATGCAACCTCCGCGCCACATCAGCGCAATCCCGCCCATGTTCAGGTTCCAGCCATTCTCTTTGGCCGCGGCCTTCAACAGCATGTAACCCTGCGCATAACTGGTCATCTTGGAACAGTAAAGGGCGCAACGGACATCTTCAATGAATGCCGCCCGATCGCCGACAGCAGCCTTCTCTGCAGGCCCTTGCAGAATCTTCGATGCGCTGATGCGCTCATCCTTCAATGCCGAAAGGCAGCGCGCAAAAACCGACTCCCCAATCAGCGTGACCGGCTGACCGAGGTCGAGAGCGCTGATGGCCGTCCACTTGCCTGTGCCCTTCTGGCCGGAGGTGTCGAGAATCTTGTCGACGATCGGTTGTCCGTCTTCATCTTTCTTGGCGAAGATCTGCGTGGAAATATCGATCAGATAGCTGTCCAGCTCGCCCTTGTTCCACTCCGCAAAAACATCGTGCAATTCGTCGGCATTGAGACCGAGGCCGCGCTGCAGCAAATCGTAGGCTTCGCAGATCAATTGCATGTCGCCGTACTCGATGCCGTTGTGCACCATCTTCACGTAGTGGCCTGCGCCGTTCTCGCCCACCCAGTCGCAGCAAGGGGTTCCGTCTTCAACCTTGGCGGCGATAGCCTGAAAAATATCCTTCACATGCGGCCACGCGGCGGGATTGCCTCCGGGCATGATGGAAGGACCACGACGCGCGCCTTCCTCGCCACCCGACACGCCGGTGCCGATGAAGAAGATGCCTTTTTCCGCCAGTGCTTTGGTGCGCCGGTTGGAGTCGGTGAACAGCGAATTGCCGCCGTCGATGACGATGTCGCCGGGCTCGAGGTGGGGAAGAATATGGTCGATCATCTGGTCGACCGTGTCGCCGGCCTTCACCATCAGCATCACGCGCCGTGGGCGCTTCAGCAGCGCAGCCAACTCCTCGATGGAGTGCGATCCAACAACTTGCGTTCCCTTGGCTTCGTTGGCGATGAAGTCGTCGACTTTGGAGACGGTGCGGTTGAATACGGCCACCTTGAAGCCGTGGTCGTTCATGTTGAGGACCAGATTCTGTCCCATGACAGCGAGGCCGATCAGGCCAATATCACACGATGCTTCCGACATGCTTTCTCCTGATTCTTTCTGAAATGGGTACTAACGCTGAATGCGCGCCGAACCGCCTTGCGCAAATGCACGGACCTGCTCAACGGTGGCCATGGTGGTGTCTCCGGGGAACGTCGTCAGTAGCGCGCCGTGCGCCCATCCGAGCTTGATTGCTTCCTCGGGCGTCTCACCTGCGAGCAAACCATAGATGAAGCCTGCCGCAAAACCGTCGCCGCCGCCCACCCGATCCACCACATCCAACTCCGCAGTGGGCGCGATGTGCGTCTGCCCGTTTACCCAGGCAACTGCGCTCCAGCTATGGTGATTGGTCGAGTGTACTTCGCGCAGCGTGGTGGCCACCACCTTCACATGCGGATGCTTCTTTGTCACCTGATCGATCATACCGAAGAAGACGCTGGGATCGAGCTTCGACTTGGCCGCCACCTCGGGGCCCGGAATGCCCAGTCCCTTTTGCAGGTCTTCTTCGTTGCCCACCAGCACATCGACATGCTCAACGATCTTACCGATCGTCTCGACGGCCTTTTCGTTGCCGCCGGAGATCTTCCAAAGCTTTTCGCGAAAGTTCAAATCGAACGAAGTCACGGCCCCTGCCGCCTTGGCCTCCCGCATCATCTCCGCGGCGAGCGGCGCTGTGGTGGGCGAGAGGGCCGCAAAGATTCCGCCGCAATGCACCCACTTCACGCCGCCGGCAAAGATCGCCTTCCAATCGAAATCGCCTACTTTCAGTTGCGCGGCTGCCTCGTTCGACCGGTTATAGAACACCACGGGCGGACGGACGCCGTGCCCCTGGTCGCTATAGACAGCCGCCATGTTCGGTCCCGTCACGCCGTCGTGTTTGAAATGCTTGTAATAAGGCTTGACGCCCATGGCGCGCACCCGTTCGGCGATCAGGTCGCCCAGCGGATAGTCTGACATGGCCGAAGCAACAGCAGTCTTCAGTCCAAAACAATCGGAAAGGTTGGCGGCCACATTGAACTCGCCGCCGCTGACGTGGATCTTGCACTCTGTCGCCTTGCGGAAGGGAATGATCCCGGTGTCGAGCCGGTGCACCAGCGCTCCCAACGAAAGAAAATCCAGTTCCGCATCTTTGCGAATATTCAATCCATGACTCATCGCTCGTTCACTCCTGGTTCACTACTGAATTTTGCGCTCTCTGTACTTCACGATACAGGCGCGCCAAACCGTGACTTCCGAGGTTGACACTGGCCCGCGCCCGAGACAGCCAACTGGCGCTCCGCAATGGCTGGCAAGCGGAGTCGTCGTGAATTGGACGCGGTCTGACCACTAGCATATACATTCAGATCGCAAGTCGCCAACCAAAAGAAGATGATACATGCAGAATCCTGCTTTATGCTAATCTCATCTTGTCGATTTCGAGCGCGCAATCAATGGAGAATCGCCGCTTATGCCCTGGCCAAGGCAAGAGGCTTCCGCCGCGGATCGAACCATGCAAGTGGTTGACCACATCCGTCTGCTCATTGAGAACGGGACCATCCAGCCTGGAGACCGGGTCCCCCCCGAACGGGAGTTGGCCTGCACCCTCAAAATCAGCCGTGCCAGCCTTCGTACCGGCATCGGCTGCATGGTGGCGATGGGGGTGATGAGTGTGCGCCACGGAGTTGGCACCTTCATCGCCGACGGCCCCGCGGAGTTCAACAAGGCTTCTCTCAGCCTGATGAGCGCTCTTTACGGTTTTGAATCCTGGCAGATGTTCGAGGCCCGCGTGGTCATTGAAGGCAGCCTGGCTGCTTTGGCTGCCGAGCGCGGCAAGGAAGAGCATTACGCGGCACTGGCCGAACAGGTGGCCGAGATGTTTGCCATCGCCGACTCTCCGGCTGACTTTTTGAAGCACGATGTGCTGTTTCACCGCATCATCGCGCAGGCATCCGGTAATCCAATCCTGGCAGCGCTTGTGGAGACCGTCACTTCGGCCATGTATGAGAAGCGGCGCAAGACCGTCGGCCGGGCCAACTACCTGCGAGAGATGGCCGAAATGCACCGTGAGATTTTTCGCGCGATTCGGGCGCGCGATCCGGTCGCTGCGCAAGAACAGATGGAGCGCCACCTGCGTGTGGCTGAAAGTGCGGAGAACCAGGAGCCTCTCGATGCCAGGAAGGCGCGCTCCAGGCCTGCCCATTCCAAAGAGCCTGAAGCTCTTGCGAGGCGAAAGCGCCGATCATAGAAAGAAGCAGCCTAAAGAGCCTCTGAGCAAGTCTGTATAGCAAAACGCGACCTTCCCTCAGGGGCTAAACAGGCAGCGGAAAAAGTGTTGTTCGGGGTTCAAAAAGCCAGGAAAGCATCCCTCCGAGGCTAAAGCCCCACTCATTCTATGGGCCTTATCGGCACGACTGAAGTCGTGCCCTTTCACACCTCGACTTAATCAGAGGTTCGTTCCCTAAAGAACAACCCGCATGGTTTCTTCCGCCCAAACCGCGGCCTCGGAGTAGGCATTCGACAGCGCATTGGTGTCCAGAGAAAACTCCTGGGCGACGGTGTCACAGGCGGCCCAGTTGCCGAGTTCCTGCATTTCAAGCCATTGCAGCGGGGCGCGTTCCCGATTGAGATTCCCATGCAGGGCAGCGCGAATCGGCTCGCGCAGCGGCAGCGTGGGAGAAAGTTCGTCCATGGACACATTCAGCATGGCGGGCAACATGCTGAACAATCCCAGCAGATACTGCTCACTGTGATCCAAGCCGCTTTGCTGGCTGGCCAATTCGCAGAAGCGGGCGCGCGCAAAGGCCATGCGCAGAATCTCGGCGCAATTGCCGGAGTTCATGGCGCTGGAAATGGCCAGCGTCGCCATCCGCCGGAACATTTGTTCACCCACCATCATGAGAGCGGCTTCAATGGAGCGGACTTCCTGACGCACTGCGCAAACCGGCGAGTTGACCAGCCGCAACAGGCGATAGGTGAGCGAGGTGTCCTGTTTGACCCAATCGGCGATCTGTTGCAGATCCACTGTTTCCCTCTGCAGCAGTTCCAGGATTCTGATTTGTGACAGCCGGTTGGCCGGCGCCTTGCGGTTCTTGACCAACTCGGGGCGGCAGAAATAGTAGCCCTGAAAGAGCCCGAAGCCGTCCGCGCAGGCCCGCCGGAAGTCGGCCTGCGTCTCCACTTTCTCGGCGATCAGCCCGGCCATCATCGAAAGGCCATGAGTCTGGAGGAAACGCCTCTTGCCGGCATCGAAAGCCGCAAAGTCCATCTTGATGTAGTCGGCCAATTCGATCAGCGCATCATAGCCCGGCTGCACGCAATCGTCGCCCAGCGAGAGGCGAAACCCCAAGATCTTCAGGCTCTGGCAAACGGCAATCAACTCCGGTGTGGGTGCAGCGTCGCAGTGCAAGTGAAGAACGGTATGCGCGGGGGGAAGGACTTCAACCAGGCGTTCGCAAAGGGCATCTGCGGTGCAGGAAACAAAAGCAAGAGCACCGTGTGTCAGCTGATCGACGCCGAAGACCAAGGCATTGTCGATCATGGTCCGAGTGGCCTGTTCGCGGTCCGCCGGCAGCGCCAAGCCCGGCCCGGTCCTCGAAAGAAGACAATAGCCTTGTACGCGGCCAAGCCGGTCCATGACCGGTTGCCGGGCTACAAAATGCCATCCACTTTCGGTTTCGGCATCCTTGACCTGGGCCGTACCGGTTCCCGCCGCTTCTTCGTCCATTCAGGTTTTTCTGCCTTTCCTCAATCTTACCGAAGTTATCGGCGTTTTCCAGATGACGAGAGTGCGGAAGCGGTTTCTCAATCGATCTTCTTGCGGGCTGCAACGATACTTCGGTCGGGAAACGGCCAGCGGAGGGCCCGCGATGTCATCCGGCCAAGCAAATGGAATCCTCATCTCATTGAAATATTGCGGTTTCTTGAGTTGATGCCGCAACCTGGCGCGATCCGGAAACCGGACTTTTTCCTACCGCCCGCTCAGGGTGTGGCCGTCGTAGCCGATAGAGACGAGATAGCCCATTTCTGGACGAGGTCGAGTTTGCAACCTGTTGGAGAGCCGATTATTCGAGACGGGCTGTTGGAAGCAGTGAAGCATTCCAGCAACGCCGTGGTGATTGCCGACCCTGGAGGAACAATACAATTCGTCAGTCCGGCTTTCACCACGATCACCGGGTACCTCAGCCATGAGGTGGTCGGACAAAACACAGCAATCTTCAACTCAGGGCAGCAATCCGCGGATTTCTACGAAGAGCTGTGGCGCACGATTCGCGCCGGGCAGGTGTGGCAGGGCGAGCTGGTGAACCGGCGCAAGGACGGATCGTTCTATAGCGAAGAGATGAAGATCTCTCCGATCCGCGATGCGCAGGGTGAGATCGAGGGTTACGTCGCCATCAAGCGCGACCTTTCTGGATGGCAAGCCGACGAAGAGGCACGGCAATTCCTGATCGCCATGGTCGATTGTTCCGAGGATGCGATTGTGTCCTTCTCATTAACCGGGACGATTCTGACCTGGAACCATGGCGCCGAAGAGATTTTCGGCTTTTCTTCGATGGAAGCCATCGGGAGGCCCTGGTTTCTGGTTGTGCCGCCGGAGCAACGAGAACGGGAGCGGCAGCTCATCGAGGATGTTTCAAAGGGCGCGATCCGGCATCAGGAACGCGGGACGGCCATGCGCAAGGACGGGCGCAGGATCCTGGTATCGAACACGTGGTCGCCCATTCGCGATCAACAGGGCGAGATCTTTGCTGTCTCCACGGTGCTTCGCGACGTAACCCTGCAGGAAGAAGCGGAACGGGCCCAGGCGATGCTTGCGGCGGTGGTCGCATCGTCGGAAGACGGCATCAGCTCGGCGACTTTGGACGGAACGATACTGACCTGGAATCGCGGGGCTGAGACGTTGCTGGGATACACTCCCAGCGAGATCGTCGGCAAGAATGTCACCAATCTGGCGATGCCTGAGCGCATGGGGCAGCTGGCACTGATCCTGAAAGCCGCAAGTGAAGGACGCACGATTCCGCCCTTCGATGCGCTGATGCGGCGCAAAGACGGCAGCGGCGTGGATGTATCGTTCTCGATCTTTCCAGTGCGGGACGCGAACAACAACGTCGTGGGTGTTTCAGGAATTGCCCGAAGCATTGGGGATCGACTGAAAACAGAACAGAAGTTGCGCGACAGCGAAGAACAGTTTCGCAACTTGTTTGAACATGCTCCGATCGGCCTCGCGTTGGGGACAGTGGAGGGGACACTTCTGGTGGCCAATGCTCCCTATTGTTCGATGCTGGGCTACTCGGAAGAAGAACTCCTGTGCACGAACTGGTTGAGCCTTACCCATCCGGACGATCTTCCCGATTATCACCAAAAGGTGAGGTTTCTGCTGGAATCGCCGTCAAAGCCGCTGGAGGTGGAGAAGCGATACCTTCACCGCGATGGAAGCGTGATCTGGGCCCATGTCAAGCTATCGGCGACGTTGAATGGAGACGGAACGCCGCGTCATCTTGTGGCGCAGGTAGAAGACATCACCGAAAGCAGGCAGACCAAGCTCGCTCTGCGCGAAAGCGAGGAGCAGTTTCGCAAGCTATTTGAGGAAGCTCCGTTCGGGATTTGCATCCGGGACTTGAGCGGCCATTGGACCAGGATCAACCCAACCTTCTGCCGCATGGTTGGCTACTCCGAGCAGGAACTGCTCGAGTTGCCGTGGCAGAGCCTGGCGCTGCCGGATGACGAAATGATAGCCCACGAATTACTCGACCATTTGCTGGCCGCGACCGACGAAGTGCTGGAGTGGGAGAAGCGATATCGGCATCGCAACGGGAGCATCCTATGGGTCCGCCTGAAGATCTCTCTCGTTCGTGACGGCGCAGGAGACCCACTTCATATCGTTGTTCATGCGGAAGACATTACCGAACGGCGACGAATTTCAGTGGCGCTTGCCGAATCGGAAACGCGATTCCGGCGCATCTTTGAAGATAACGGCTCCGTGATGCTGTTTGCCGGATTAGAGGACGGCCACATCGTGAACGCCAACCAGGCGGCTGCGGATTACTATGGCTATCCTTTGGAACAACTGGTTGGCATGAACATGTCCCGAATCAACCTGCAGGCGCCTGAAGAGGATACGGCTCAGCGCCTGCGCGTTCTGCATGAGAAACAGCTCTGCTACAACCTCCGGCACCGGCTGGCTAGCGGCAAGGTGCGCGACGTTGAAGTCTATTCGACATGCATCGATATTGAAGGGCGCCCGCTTGTCTTCGAAATCCTGCACGATGTTACCGAGCGGAGACGCAGCGAAGAGCATCTGCGCGCGGTGACCGAGCGCCTTAATCTGGCCACGCGCGCCGGTGGCGTGGGCGTTTGGGATTACGATCCGGCGCAGAACAAATGGATTTGGGACGACCAGGTATTCCGCCTTTACGGGTTGGATCCGGAAGCTTCTCGCGGCAGTTTCAACTATGAGTCCTGGACCAACTCGCTTCACGTGGAAGACCGGATGCGCGTGCTGGAAGAGATTGTCGCGGCTCTACGGGGAGAAGGGGATTTCGAAACCGAGTTCCGCGTTCTCTGGCCCGATGGCGGCATCCATTTCATTCGCGCGCTGGGGGTGGTGAAGCGTGACCTTGCAGGCAAGCCTCTGGAAATGACTGGCACGACCTGGGACATCACGGCCCAGAAGGAAGTAGCCGCTGCGCTGCTGAAAAGCAATCGACAACTTCAGGAGGAAACGCGCCGCGCCAATCAGATGGCGTTGGAAGCAGCTCAGGCCAACACCGCCAAGAGCGAGTTTCTGGCGACCATGAGCCACGAGATCCGCACCCCGATGAATGGCGTTATCGGCATGGCCGGCTTGCTGATGGACACGGATCTGAACGCCGAACAGCGCCGCTATGCCGAGACCGTGCGCGTCTCCGGCAAAGCTCTTTTAGACTTGATAAACGACATCCTCGACTTCTCAAAAATCGAGGCCAGCAAACTAGACTTGGAATCTTTGGACTTCGACCTGGTGACCCTCATCGATGACCTTGCCGGATCGGTTGCGACACAGGCCAGCGCTAAGGATCTCGAATTGATCGCAGGCGTCGATCCAGTGGTGCCCGCGCGGTTGTGCGGCGACCCTGGACGGCTGCGGCAGATTCTCACCAACCTGTTGGGCAATGCGATCAAATTCACGCAGCAAGGGGAAGTTGTGCTGCGAGTGTCATTGGAGGATGCAGGCCCCGAAAACTGCCTGCTTCGCTTTTCTGTGCGGGACTCCGGAATAGGTATCCCGGAGGACAAACTAGATCTGCTCTTCAAGAAATTCAGCCAGGTGGATGTATCCACAACGCGAAAGTTCGGAGGCACCGGGCTGGGGCTGGCCATCTCAAAACATCTGGCAGAGATGATGGGCGGCAAGATCGGCGTCAATAGCAAAGAGAGCGAAGGGTCCGAGTTCTGGTTCACGGCGCGGCTCGGACTCGGTGAGCAGGCCGTGGAGAGCGCAGAGTCGGTGGCGCGCTTGAATGCCCTGCGTGCCACAAGAATCCTGATTGCGAGCAGCCATGCCGCGAGCCGGTTGATTCTCGATAAGCAGATGAGCTTTTGGGGCATGCGGGTCGACAAGACCGAATCAGGTCCGCAGGCCCTTGCGCAGTTGCGGCTTGCGCGAGAGCAAGGCGATCCATTCCGCATTGCATTGATTGACATGAAGATCGAGGACATGGATGGTTGGGTTCTGGCTCGTGCGATTCGCGCCGATGCGCGATTGGCCGGAACGCGAATTGCGCTGATGACCTCCATGGGCATGCATGTCAATACGCAACGCTACCGCGAAATGGGCGGGCTGCAATGGATCGACAAACCCATCCGTCGCGACGATTTGCTTCGCGCCCTGTCCGCGATGATCGTCGATTCTGAAGCACGCAGCGGGGCGCCGATTCCTAAACAATCGAAACCCGGATCCTTTCGCCGGTCGCTGCATCCACTGCCAAATGGAAACGCGCGCATCCTGGTGGTCGAAGACAATGTGATTAACCAGCAGGTGGCACAGGGCATCTTGAAGATGCTCGGTCTTCGCGCGGACGTGGTGGGAGATGGACGAGAAGCGATCAAGGCGCTCGAGTCGATCCCCTACGACATCGTGCTCATGGACATGCGCATGCCGGTGATGGATGGCGTGGAAGCGACAACCCATATTCGAGATGCACACTCGGCAGTATTGAATCGCTCGGTTCCCATTCTGGCGATGACGGCCAATGTGCAGCAGTCTGACCGGGACCGTTGTCTTGCGGCAGGTATGAATGGGTTCATCCCCAAACCGGTTTCTCCAGAAACGCTACGAGAGGCTCTACAACAGTGGTTGCCGGCTACAGCAACCCCGCGGCTCGTCACGGCACAGAGTGCCGGAGTACCCGGCCGAATCCAAACCACTGCAGCGACGATCTTTGACTGGGCGGGCGTTCAGGAACGCTTGATGGGGAACGAGGCACTGGGGGAGAAAGTCCTGCGCGTCTTTCTCGACGACATGCCGCTACAAATTATGGCCCTGCGAGAACTCCTCGTTGTCGGCGATGCGGAGGGTTGTGGACGTCACGCGCACTCCATCAAGGGAGCGGCCGCAAATGTGGGCGGTGAGCGACTTCGGGAGATCGCATTCGAAATTGAACAGGCGGCCAATCGCGGCTTCCTGGACGAAGTCGAAAACGCAATTGGCTCATTGCAGGCAGGTTTCGACGAGTTGAGCGAAGCAATCCAGAAGCATCGGCAAGACAAACATAGTGCGGCCCTAGACTGAGCAGCGCAGACATTCTCGATCCCAATGGGTTGGATGATCGACAATATTCCCTTCAGGACTCAATACCTGCATTTGGTCAGGATCGAGGAACGGTGTGTCTCCGAAGCTTTGGGCGGCTTCGGAGACTACACGTTAGCGCGTTCAATGATTAGACACCCCGAAGCCAAGAGGTCACCGTGAAGTAAGCAAGACCGGCTTGTTCTTTGCTTTGGAAGTGCGCAGGAAATAGATGGCGCCGTAAATGCCCCAGGCAGCAGAGATTCCCAGCGCCAATAGCGGCTCCTTGAATGTGCCGAGGCCGAAGACCGGACTGATGAGATAGAAGGCCATGCAGACGATGTTGGCCAGAAGTCCGAACCCGGGAATGAGCAAGTGACGCACTATGTTGTAATCGTGGCGTCGATGGTAGGCCACGATGCACAGCAAGCAGCTCAGCGCGTAGAGGATGAATGTTCCGAAGTTTGAAGTCAGCGTGATAGTGAGCAGCGAGTTGGGCAGGGCCGCCAACTGGTCGTGCGAGAGATAGCCGACGTTGGAGAAGATGCCGTGTGGCAGAGCCGCGATGGCCGCATCGGTGGGTGCGCCCGCGTCGCCGAAGACAAGCGAGACAGCGATGACACCGACAACCGCGGAGATGGTGGCCAACGTCCAGATAGCCTTGCGGGGGCTGAGCGAACCGGCGTGAAGAATGCCGAAGTGCTCGGGAGCTTCATCGTCCTTGCCCATGGCGTAGGTAACGCGAGCGCCGGTGTTCATGCAGCTGAGCGTGGTGCCGATCAGTGCCAGGAAAACGGTCAGAGCTTCACCGAGCATGAACCAGTGGCCATTCCCGTGCCCCAGGAATCCATCACCGACAATGATCATCATGTCGCCGATGGGCGCCGCAGAAGCTGAAGCGCTTGCCA
>CAZLMY010000068.1:0-29120 GCA_964560845.1 uncultured Occallatibacter sp.
GGCCCACCAGGATCAGCGAATCCGTCAGCAGGTCCAGCGCCACCGCCAGCCGGCCACGCTCCATGCCCATCATGAATTCGTACTGCTCCAGCTCGCTTCGTTTTTCGTCGAATACGCTCATATGCCAAGCCTACCCGAAAAAGCCGAACCCCTGGCTGCAGGCCCGGCTTCAGGACGAGGCCGGTTACAGGTCGAGCTTATGCAGATACCCGGCATCCAGGCGAAGCGCTTCAAACGGCTCGATGTCGAACTCCTCCTGCTCGACGATCGGGTGCTTGAGGCCCGTGGCGGCGCGCAGAATCGGTCTGTAATCCACCACGCCGCGGCCCATTACCGTGGAATGCATCTCGCCGTTCGCGCCCTTGACCATATCTTTGATGTGCAAAAGCGGAAAGCGCTCGGGGGCCTTGCTGAGGTAGGCCACCGGGTCGTGCCCGGAGGCGGCGACCCAGCCGCAATCCATCTCGAATACCACCAGCTTGGGGTCGGTCAGGCGCAGCAACTCGTCGTAAAACACCACCCCGTTTGCGTTGAGAAACTCCGGCACATGATTGTGATAGCCGAAGGTCATCCCCCCCGCTTTCACCTTCTCGCCGATGCGGTTGTACTCCTCCGCCGCCCAGCGCCAGTCGTCCAGCGTCATGGGGCCCTTGGCCGCCGGGTCGCGATGGTCGGTCCAGGAGCAGATCATGTAATCCAGTCCCAACTGGTGCCCGTACTCGATCAGCTCGTCGAGCTGCGGGCGCAACTGCCCCATGGGGTGGTGGGTGCTTACGCAGCGCAGCCCGGCCCGGTCCATCGCTTTGCGGAACTCCGGTGCGGTGCGATTGTAGTAACCGGCAGCCTCAACCTCGGTGTAGCCTGCGGCGCGCACCTTGCTCAGCGTGCCGTCAAAGTCCTTGGGCAACTGTTCGCGAACCGAATAAAGCTGCAGCCCGATCGGCTTGTTCAACGGCCTTGCGGCCAACCGGCTCACGCCGATGCAAGCTGCGGCCGCAACCGCTCCCGAAGCCTTCAAAAACGTCCTTCGTGACGTACTTGTCATTCGCTGATTCTCCCCATTCCTCTTCAATCCGGTTTCAAACCGGCCGGCGCCCTCATTTACTGGATCGGGCAACGCGCCTTGGTAGGTTTTGCAAGCGCTCGATCGTATCTGGATACGTGGCTACCAATTCCACAAACGTGGCTGCCAGCGGGCTTGCCTGGCCGCCTTGTTCCCACTTTTCCACCGTCCGAGGGCTCACCCGGAGCATATTCGCCCAAACTGCACGTGAGACATTGAACCTCTCGCGGATGGCCACAAAATACGCGGCGCCCGGTGCCTCTTTTACTTCCGCAGCGGCAAGCTTGTGTGTCCGAAGCGTTGCCTTGCCCTCTCGGTGTTGCCTCATGGCGTCGACACCCTCCATGAGCTCCGCAAAAACATCCCTCTTTGGGTCTTCAAGTTTGCTCATTTCCCACCCTCGCCTTTTCGAGCCGCCCTTTCCGCCTCCAACGCCCGCCTCAACTGGTCCTTTTCTGGTTTCGACAGATCGGGAGCTTCGTCTTTGCCAAACAACGAAAGCAACCAGATTTGTCCGTCGGCGAGAAAGACATAGTAGATGACGCGCAGACCGCCTCGCTTTCCCTTTCCTCTCCTCGAATCCTTCCAGCGAAGCTTGCGTATTCCGCCTGCGCCCGGAATGATATCTCCCGCCTCTGGATAGAGGGCCAGGTGGAGCTGTAGTTCCCTGAGTGCTTCATCGTCCAGATAGCTCTCGCGATGCCTGCTGAAGGCAGGCGTCTCGATGAATTCAAGGACTTTTGACCGCAATGGATCGTGCAATTCACGCCTCAACTATACCCACTATGGGTACACAAAGTAAAGACAGGTTTTTCTCTCTGGGCCTGGACTCGAGGATCTGCTGCTATGAAACTTTGAATTCCATGAGGTCGGGAGGCCAGAGGAGATGGTACTTATCCCCCATCGGGTCGCGATAGGCAGCCTTCATTTTCCGTCCAAGGTTCGTTATTCGAGCAACTTGCTGAACACCAAGAAATGCCGAAGCTGGATCGTCGGTTAGAACGAAGATGTTGAGTTCCCCGCCGCCAAAATCGTGGCCGTCAACGAAAGAGGAGTCCCCGATGCTGCCGCGGAGGGCCTCCTCAAAGGTCACCAGATCGTTGAATTCGTCGAGTGATCTGGCTTCAAATTGGATTACCAGTTGATACTTCATAAGCCTCGAGAAGCTGAAGCCCTACCCCTTGATGGTTTTCGACGCCGCATCCCATGTCGCCACAGTCTGGTGGAAGTAGGAGTGGTTGGCCATGTGGCAAGCCGTGGCCGCATTGTTGCCGAAGACCTCGTCTTCCACAACATGCTGCCGCGTCTCGATGGCGTGGAAGAAGTTGGCAATGTGGTCGGCTGTGTCGTCGTAGCCCTGGGGCGCCGTGTAGCTCTCCGCCTCGGCCATCTTTGCGGGTGTCGCCGGATTGGCCGCGTGCCACTCGTCCAGATACCGCTGCTTGGCGGCCGCCGTCCAGCCATTCAGCGCGTAGCCCTCGGGGCGCGGCCGGGTGTCTTGCGGGGTCACGGTCAATGTGTTGCCGTTGATCGTCAAAGTGGCTTCGGAGCCGTAGAAGACGATCGGCTCGCCCGCCTCGTTGTTCTGGTTGCAGTGCACATTCACGGTCACGCCGGGATAGTCGTAGAGCGTGGCCAGCAGGTCGGGATAATCGCGGCCGTCCTTGAAGTGGGTCAAGCTGCCTGTGGAATAGGCCCGGGCGGGGATGGCGTTCATGCCGCTGATGCACTGGATTCCCGAAAGCAGGTGGACATACAGATCGCCTGCCACGCCCTCGCCGTAGTCGGCAAAGCAGCGCCAGCGGAAGAAGCGTTCCGCGTCGAAGGGCCGTTTGGGGGCATCGCGCAGCCACGCATCCCACTCAATGGTCTTGGGGCTGGCGTCGGGCGCCACGGGATAAACCCAGGCACCGGAGGGCGAGTTGCGGTCGCTGTGGCCCTCGATCAGCCGCACCGCGCCGAGCCGCCCCGAAGCAAAGATCTCGGCTGCTTTTTTGTAGACAATGTTGCTGACCCGCTGGCTTCCGGCTTCGAAGATCCGCTTGCCGGCCTGAACCGCCTCAACCATGGCCAGACCGTCGGCCACGTTATGGCTCATCGGCTTCTCGCAATAGACGTCTTTGCCCGCAGCCAGGCAGTCGAGCACCACGCGCCGATGCTGGAAGTCGGCCACGGCCACAATCACCGCGTCCACATCCTTGCGGTCCAGCAAAGTCCGATAATCCTTGGTGGTGGGAATGTCGCTGCCCCAGGCCTCAACCCCAGCCTTCCGATGCATGTCGTAGAGGTCGGCGGTGCCCACGCATTCGCCCGTCGGCACGTGCCGCGCCGAGCGCAGCAGGTCGCATCCGCGAATCCCGGTTCCAATCGAAACGAAGCGGATCTTGCGCCCGCCAGGTTGTTCTTGCGCCGCGAGCACATGCGGCTCCAACACCGTTGCTTTCACTGCGGCTCCCGCTGCCACCGCGCCTGCGCCCAGGCGCACAAAGTCCCGTCGTGTCATAGAAGATGTCTTCACAAAGCTCTCCCCGTGCGCTGGCAATTCTCGCTCCCCGGACTTGGCTGTGTCCAATGCCCGGGCCCTGGGTCGAAACCTCCAGGCGCGAGGATGCATAGGCCGCGGTCGCGGCGATCGTTCGAGGAGAAACAGTCTTGAAGGTCGAGGGGCTTCACAGGCTGCGGAAAACTCTTCGGGAAGGCTCGGTGCGTCTGGGCACGACCGGGGCACCGGGGGACCCTCAGGGTCGGGGTCGCCTGCCGATAAGGCCCATAGAATGAGTGGGACTTTAGCCCCCGAAGAAGGTTAGCCGGACCCAGGAGAAGCAGCCTAGCGGGCGATCAGGAACATCAGCCAGCTCAGCACCACTGCGGAGCCTGTGAACAACACAAAGCAGTAGATTCCGTAGCGAACCATCTGCTTTGGCGCCTCACGCTGCGTAATACCGAAGACAACCGAGGCGAAAAGTGCGAAAACCAGCACCGAGGAAAAATGAGTCACGCCTTCCTCCCCGTGCGGAGATTATGCGCGTCCACCGCGGCAATCACGTTCAGTAACCCGGCCACCACGATGAATCGCGTCCCATAATCGGCCGTGGTCACCTGTACCTGCTCGGAGCCATATCCCAGCGCCCGGCTGACGATATAGAGCAAGCCATTGCCCAGGTCACCGGCCAGCCCCAGCATGTCGAGAATGTCGTGCGCGCCGCCGTAGATCTTGCCCTGCATGGCGATACCCATCACGAACATCCCCAGGATCGAGGCCGACAGCAAAGCCCCACGGCCCCACTTGCGAAGCAGAAAATGACCTGCGCCTGGCACCAGCCAGCCCGCGATCAGAGGCAGATAGACAAACCCCTGCGCCGTGTCTTTCCCGGTAGCGATCTTGTTCGGTGTTGTTGCCATTCCTTTTTGACTATACCGCACCGGAGCGACAGGAAGCGTTTGTGGCAACCGTCGTTTGGCCGGTTAAATCCAATCGTTCGCCTGCGCCATGACGATCCACGCTGATGACACGGGTGAACGTCCAGGCTCGATCCGTCAACTGCCAGACGTGGAGGATCTTGGCTTGTCCCATGTTCTCGCCTTGTGCGCCGCGTTGATCCTGAAGGGTCTTGCTTCAATCGGAGCTACGCGCCTGGCCACTCCCTGGTTCCTTTCCCTTGCTCCTTTCCCAGGTTGCTTCAGGAAGTTCGCTCCGCCCTCAGTTCAATAGGCTCCGCCCTCGGCTCAATAGAACAGATACTTGCGCCAGCGATCGTCTCCCCGGCCCAGCATCCGCATGATCTGGCGGCTGGTGTGCAGCGAGAAGGGGCGCGGATCCCGCAGCAGCGCCATGTCGTCGATGTCGCTCAGCATACGGTTGCTCTTGCGCCGGTTGCAGCCATGGCAGCAGGCCACCAGGTTTTCCCAAGTGGAATTGCCTCCGCGAGACCGCGGAATGACATGGTCGAGCGTGAGTTCGCCCGACGGCAGCACCACGCCGCAGTACTGGCAGGTGTTGCGATCCCGCAGCAGGATGTTTTTCCGCGAAAGTGCCCGGGTCTGGTGCGGGATGCGGCGGTACTCCAGCAGCCGGATCACCGAAGGCATGGCGATGCGGCTGCGCTGGGCATGAAGCGTGAGGCCGTGCTCCTCCTCGGTGCGGGCGATGCCTTTGAGCACCAGCACCAGGGCCCGCCGGGCTCCGCAGATGTTGATGGGCTCATAGGAGGCGTTGAGCACCAGAACCGGCATCTGCATCATGGCTACAGGTTGTACGGCGGCGTAGTCTCCGGCCTGCGCCGCCGCTTTGACGATCGATTTTTGCTTACGGGCATGAATCATGGCTTTTCCCAGCGACATCTCTTATCCCCTCGTCAAAAAGATGGTTGGTCGTGCGATGAATGAATCCTTATCCGTTGCAAGGTTGCGTCCAGCGCATCGCTGGAAGGTGCTGAGTCGTGATCCGCGTCCTGAATGATGCCGTTGGAGCGGGAATGAATGGGGTTCGTACGGCGAGCACGGGCCAGGGTTGCCACCCACACCGAAGCTGCTCCGGCGCGCTGCAAGGCGCGAGCGGCGGAGCGAGCTGTGGCGCCTGTTGTAAAAATGTCGTCGATCAGCAGCACGTGCTTCGCGGTCACGGCGGCCGGATCGGAAACCGCAAAGGCGCCGCTCACGTTGGAACGGCGCTGATGGGACGTAAGCCCAGCCTGGCTCTCCGTTGCGCGGTGACGCAGCAGCGTGCTGGGCGCCAAAGCGAGCCGCCAATCGGGATGGGATTTGCGCAGCGATGCCAATGCGTAGTCGGCCAGGATGCGAGCCTGGTTGAATCCGCGCTGGCGATATTTGTCGCGATGCAGCGGCACCGGAACAACCAGCATGTCGGCCGGGGCCTGGTCGGCCAGTTGGGCGATGGCCTCAGCCAGCATCTTGCCCAAGGTGCGCGCAGCCGGATGGAGCCGGTCGTATTTCAGCGCATGGATAGCCGCTTTCATCCGGTCCTGGTAGAGACCGAAGGCCACGGCGCGAACAAACGGGGGCGGAGCGAGACGGCAGGTGCGGCACAGGCTGGAGAGGCTTGCCGGCGCGTCGAGGGAGTCGCCACAGCAAGCGCAGGAAGGGCCGGTCTGAAGCGGAAACTCCGACCAGCAGGCAGCGCAGATTGGCACAAGGGATAGCTGCGGCAGAGGGGAGCCGCAGAGAGAACAAGAGCTAGGCAGAAGGGCGCAACTCAAGGCGTCCACGGGACTTCGAAGGACGCGAGCTACCGCGCGCCAACGGGAAGTCTCCGATGGTGGAACGTCGAACGTCAGTGAACCGGAGTCCCTGCGGAAGACGCACCTCACTTTGGCGAAAAGTCCTCACAAACCATTCCGCCACGCTACGCCCTCAGTATACCTGTCGATTGGGAATTGTTCTAGAGGTTGCCCTGCGCGGTGCGCCGTCAATTGAAAGCGAACGATTCAGCCGAATCTTGCAAGAGCTTGATGGATTCCCACTCTCCGAAAAGCAGAAGAGTGGGAATCCGGTAGATTAGATGTGTCTTGAGAGCGCCTCGATCGATGGATAGACGAGCGCCCTTCCAGAATTTGAGCCGCCCCTATCGATGGCTGCTCGCGGGATGATCGTGGTGCGCCTGCTCGTGCTCTTTCTTGGCCTTGTCATTCACGTCCTTGGCGGCCTCTTTCACGTTCCCGTACGCTTTCTCCGCTTTCCCCTTGACCTGTTGCGCGGCGCCCTCGACTTGGGTGTCCGTGTCGCCTGTCCACTCGCCTACTTGCCGCTTCACGCGCCCTGTTACGTCGTCCGCCGTGCCCTTCACCTGTTCCTTGTTCATGAATCCACCTCCGTGGATATATCTGCAGAAGCCGGAACGATCAAGTCCTCCTACCACTCATTCAAAGACTTAGCCGGCTTTGCCTTCAGGTTGATTTTGGCTTTCCTGTTTGGGGTTTACTTACATTTAGAATCGGTTGCGGCCTGCCGTGGAAGCGGTCAAACAACAGGCCTGCGTCCCGACAATAACTGCAGGACCAAAACGACCAGTGCGAGCACCAGCAGTATGTGAATGAATCCACCCAGGGTGTAGCTGCTGACCAAGCCCAATAGCCACAACACCAGAAGGATTACAAAGATTGTCCAAAGCATTCGCCTTCACCTCCTGAGGCTTTGCCCCTTGCTCGTTTCCAACCACGTCAGATGGCTTTGACGCCAAGCCCCAGTGCGGGGTTGTTCGCTTGCGGTAGATTCGCCAGCGGGCGGAATCGCTCGCCTCTGCGACGACAGCGGATCAATCGACCGTCGCCGCCGGAGGCTTGGGCGCCTGGCGATCGCACCACGTGGTCTTGATTCGCTCGTAGGTCTTCTGCATCTCGTCCAGTTCCAGATCGCTGAGTCTCTCAATGTCGATCATCTGGTTTCGTGCTTTATCCATTGCCCTGATCAGCTCGTTGAGCTTCAGGTTGATGGCGCGGGCATCGCGGTTCTGCGTGTTTTGCAGCAGGAAGACCATCAGGAATGTGGCGATGGAAGCGAACACGTCGATGGTCTGCACCCAGCCCGGCGAGAACTGGTAGAACGGACCTGTGGCAACCCAGGCGCCCACCACCAATACCGCAGCCAGAAATGCCCATGTCGATCCCAGCCAGGCGCACGCCGCCGCAGAGAAGCGCCCAAACCTGTCGTGCAGTCCGCGAGTTTCCACCGGAATCGTCGGTTTGTTCATGCAATGATCCTCCGTTTCGTTGGTTTGATGCGGCATTCGGTGGATTCTTGCTTCTCCCCGGCTCGCAGGCGGGGTGTCGATGTAACCTCCATCTTTGCAATTGTCTAAGAGCGTGTCGGGTCAACCTTGCTCACAGGCCATGGTTGTAGCGCCGGCCTCCTGGCCGGCTGTGGCGTGGACCCCCTGGTCCACGCTTGTTTCTTCGCCGCGTTTTTCTGAAAAGAAATGCCCACAACGAGGGCCCGTTCACACCCCTCCGTCGTGCGGCGACGGCGACGTGCGAACAGGCCCTGATGGAACAGTTCCCTAAACCGGTTCCCTTCGGCTTCTACCCATCTCCAAACAGATCGTCGATCTTTTCCCTGAGCGCAATAACTTCTTTCCGCAGCGCTGCAACCGTGACTTCCAGTTGCGCAATGCGCTCTTCCTGCCCCGCGTCTGCTCCGGCGGAGAACCCGGTCTCCCGCGGCGTTGAGGCGTCGGGAGCTGCCGCGCGCGGCGCTTCCACCGGCCCGGACAGCAGATGCCCGTAGCGCGCCTCCTTCGTTCCGGGCTGGCGCGGCAGCACGGCCACCAGCGCCGGTTCCCGCTCCATCAGCTTCTGCAACCCGGCCAGCACCTCGCCAATCTCGTCGAATCGGTGCAGCCGCTCCGTGCGCCCGCGCAACTCGCCCGGCGTCTGCGGCCCGCGCAGCAACAGCACGCACAGCAGCGCAGTCTCGGCGCGATTGAAATTGAAGGCCTCGCCCAGCCAGTGTTCGTACTTGGTGACGCGCCCGTCCGCGCTCCTGGCCCGTCCAGCCAGCCGCATGTCTTCCAGCCCGTGCAAGGCCTGGCGCACATCGCTTTCGTCCAGATCCATCACCGGTTCCCGGTTCGATCGCTGATTGCACGCGTTCATCAGTGCGTTCAACGACAGCGGATAGTATTCCGGCGTGGTCACTTCCTTTTCAACCAATGCGCCCAGAACACGGGCTTCGGCAGCGGACAGCACAAACGGCTCAGTCGAAGACATGCGTCTATTCTCCCACCGCTTAAGCGAAATCGGGGCGCTTGCTATCTGGATTTCCAGTTCCGGTTCACGCCTTGTCCAGCTCGGCAAATAGTTCGCCGACCGCCACACGGATCCGTCAGAGCCCGAATTCCCCACGCGCTGCCGTGATTTAGAAAGACCTGCGCAAGCAACGCTTGCAGGAAGCCATGCTCGTACTCTCCCACGTTGCGCTCCTCAATCCGGCCGTCTACAAGGTCACAGTCGGGACGGTAGCTGGTGCGCAGGTATTCGCTCACCGAGACAAGCCCAGGCTGGGGTTCGTCGTAAACGGGCAGGGACGCCATTGCTCGATTATCGCGCCGAATTCACAGCCCTGCCACCCAAAACCGGCGGCCCGCGCAAATCGCTGCTCCATCCTCGGGGCGGCTCTGCGATACTACTGAGTTATGCCAATCGACGACCTTCAGCAAGCTGCCAAGAAAATCGCAGGACTCCTCGCCTCGCTCAACAAACTGGGCGGCATGCGCCTCAAATACCGCATCAGCGCCGGAGACGGCACGCACGATCCCGCTGGCGCCCTTTGCGTCGAGTTGGCGGGCCCGGACGTCCCGCTGCTAACCCAGCACAACGGCGAACTGCTGCGCGCCCTGGAGACGGTTTCCCTGCAGATGCTGCGGCTCGACCAGCGCGAGCAAGACCTGGTCAGCTTCGACGCCGGCGACTTCAAGGCCCTCCAGGCCCAGGAGCTCCGCATGACCGCCGAAACCGCGGCCGAGAAGGTCCTCAAGAGCGGCATCCCCTACGCCTTTCCGCCCATGAACAGCCGCGACCGCCGCTTGATGCACATGGCGTTCCGGGGCATCGAGGGCGTGGAGACGGCCAGCTCCGGCGAAGGGCCGGACCGCTTTCTGGCGGTTTATCCCGCCGGCAAGACCCACCTGCCGGTTGCTCCTCCCGTAAAACCCCGAGGGTTTGGGCGCCGGTAGCAAGCAAACGGAGGAAGGTCATGGCCAAGGACTCGATTCTCGGTACATCCAAGCTGGTTGCTTTTGCTCCCACCACAGACCCCGCCAGAGCCCGCGCCTTCTACGAAGGAGTCCTGGGTCTGCGGGTGGTTGAAGCAACGCCGTTTGCCCTTGTCTTCGACGCCAACGGAACCATGCTCCGCGTGACCACGGTCAGCGAACTCCACCCTCCGCCGTTTACCGTCCTCGGCTGGCAAGTCGAGTCGCTCCAGAGCACCGTGGAGCAACTGGAAGAGGCCGGCGTCTACTTCTTGCGCTATCCCGGCGTCAACGATACCGACCCGCTCGGCATCTGGACCGCCCCCAGCGGCGCCCGCGTGGCCTGGTTCCACGACCCCGAAGGCAACGTGCTAAGTCTGACGCAGTTTTAAGAAGCTGGATACACACTTCTTTTGGTGCGAAAGGGCACGAATTGCGTCGTGTCTCCATGAGCCTTGGGCCCACCCAAGCGGCTGAAAACATGAAGGGCTTTACAGCCTGCGGAAAAACTCGGTTTCGATGGCGAGAAGTGTCAGGTCACGACTTCAGTCGTGCCGTAAGTTGCTTAGAATGAGTGGAGCTTTAGCCCCCGAGGGATGCCTTCCTGGTTCGTTACCCCGAAAAGAGGCCCTTCGCCCCGCAGCCTGTTTCGCCCCTGAGGAACGAGCTCTCACGGCTTATTGCCCACCGCGGAACGGTTTTTATACAGGCTTTAACGAACCCCGCCGATGTACCAAGGCCGGAGATTTCCCTGGCCGCCGCGATCGAATCGAGCAGGTGGCTCATTCTGCATCCAGCAATCCAATCCCCTCAAGGATGTAACCTTTCCTCTTGCGCGAGCGTAAGGGTAGATAGAAGCGAAAGATTTCGATGGATTACCCTCCATCGAGCAGAAAACAGGCACTCTGGCCTGCGGTGCAAGGAGAGGGCGAATGCGGAACGATTCGAGCAGCGCTCTGGGCGAGTTTCGGCAAGGCGACATTGCCGCATTCGAGACCCTCTTCCGCCGGCACCGGGCCGCGGTCTATGGCTGGATTCTGCGCATCGTTCGCAATCCGGCTACGGCCGAGGACCTCACCGTTGAAACCTTCTGGCGCATCTATCAGGCCCATGCCCGCTTCGATCCATCGCGAGGCTTTGAAGGCTGGGCGCGTCGCATCGCTGCGCACGCTGCCTTCGATTGGCTCAAGACAGCCCGGTCACAGAGCGAATTGCCAACGGAGTTGGCGGCTCCCTCGACCGCCGACCCGGCCATCTCCCGGGAGATCCGGCAAAGGACCGCGCTGGCCTTTCAGCGCCTGCCGCCAAAACTGCGCATCGCGGCCACACTGGCGGTGATTGAGGAGCAGCCGCACAAGGATGTTGCCGAAGCGCTGGGGATCTCGGTTGCCGCCGTCAAAGTGCGCGTCTTCCGCGCGCTGCGATTACTCCGGAAGGACCTGGAAAGGCAGGGAATCACGCCATGAATTCCGACCAGGATGTTCGCATGAAAACGCTGTTGCAGCAGGCACTGCCCCGCGTGGAAGGCCAACCTGAGCCAGAGCACGATCTATGGCCGGCTGTACTGAGGAAAATGGACGCGCGCCCCGCTCCTCCACCGTTGGTCGATTGGGCTTTGGTGGCTGGACTCGTGGCTTTTGTCGGCTTCTTCCCGGCGGCGATTCCCGTGCTCCTTTACTACCTCTAAACCCGCGGACGCCCTCGCCCGCAATTGATCGTCCCCAAGGAGGACGCCATGAATACTCATCCCTATATTCGCGCCTACCTGGCGGGTGCCTTTGTGCCCACCCTGGTGCTGCCGCTGCTTCTGACCGTGTTTATCGTGGTGCGGATCGTGCTCAAGGTTCCGGTTCCCATCGAGCTGGCCATGATCTTTCCCATGGCCGTGGTGCCGTCGCTTTTCGGCCTGTGGAACATGATCTACCTGGCTACGCGCGACCGCTTCCATCAGCCTATCGGGCTTCACGGTGCGGTATTGCCGCTTCTGCTGGCCCCCGCCGGCGCTACCCTGGCCAGTTGCCTGGGCGTGCTGGTGCTCGGCTCCCACGGCGCTACCTGGTTCCAGGCCTGCGAAATCCCCTACACCCTGATCGTCCCCGGCTTCCTGGCTGCGCTGGCCGGCTACTACCTGGTGTGGAAGTACATCGTGGGCTTTTTGAACCGGATGCAGGGGATTGCCTGAAGGCGATCGCGATAGGGTCGCGCCACGCCGCCCCACCCAATTCCGCACGGTTGTTCAAAAACGACTGCTGTCGGCAATCTTCGGGGGAGAACCATGACCTTCCAGAATCTTGAGTGGCTCTTTCCGATCGTCACCACCCTCCACAATGCGGAAGAAGCCATATGGCTCCCGGCCTGGGCGAAACGGACTGGGTTCTGGCGTACCCCCGTGTCGCCGGGCGTCTTCCGCTTTGCCGCAGCCGTCTTGACGATCCTGGCCTTCGCTGTCACATGGCTGAGCGTGGAGACCGGGAAGCAGAGCGCCTGGACCTACCTTGCCTTCGGGTGCATGGTCGTCATGCTCGCCAACGTTCCGGTTCCCCACCTTGCGCTTACCGTGGCAAGGCGCAGTTATATGCCAGGTGTGGTCACGGCCGTGGGCTTGAATCTGCCGGTTTTGTCTCTGTTGGTGACCAAGGCCCTTCGGGAGGGATACGTCTCCAGCGAAAAGGCAGCGGTCTACTCCGTAATGGTGGCGGCCCTGCTTGTCGCGTCCATCCCGGTTCTCTTCAAGTTAGGAAAACTCCTGAGTCTTTTGCGCCCCTCGAATTCGGCTCCGCGCATTTTCACAAAATGTTCTTCAAAATAAGCCATCGTAGCCCGCAAAAAAAAGATGAGCCCCAATCCCCATCCCTTGCGGAGAATTAAATCCAATTGGCGCAGAATAGAGACATTGAAGCCCATTGCGAGTGCTGTTGGGGGATGAAAACGGGAAGAACTCCCACCCACCCTATCCACCCCTCCCCCCTGTTTCGCCGTATTCACCAGAAAATAAACAAGTTACGCCGAAAACACTTAAAAATACGTGTTGAAAATAAAAGACTTACGTCCAGAAGGGCTCCGGAATTGCGGCCCGCTCCGAAACACCGAAGGGACAGAGATCCCGGGAGCGACGGGGGAGATCGACTCTCCCCAACGCGGTAGCTGACCCAAAAGCTCTCCAACCGCTGCCCAAGAAGCCCCGCGCGCTGCTCGGCAAGCCGGTCAAAGGGCCCTTTTTGGCTAAACCGCAGGGCGTAAACTCGAAGCAACCGGCCCTGCGGTAAAATGACCGGCTAGAATGCAATCGGGGCGGAAATGGGAATTGCCGCTCCCTTCCGGGCTGCTCGTGGAGTCCAATTGCTATGATTTTCTTAACGCAATTTAAGGCAAGGTGCGAACGGATGCTGCAAATGAATCGTTTTGTTCTGTGCTCTTCTCTTGTTCTTCTTTTTTCGAGCGCCGCGATGGTGCACAGTCAGACTCCCGTGTCGCCTGCCGCGCCGGCCCAACCCAACGTCACCAACACTGCCAGCCCCGAGGTTCGGGAATTCCAGAAGATCGAAGACTCCTGGTCTGACGCCGTCAACCTGCACGACCAGTACGCCCTCGAGTTGGTGCTGTCTCCGCTTTTTGTGGACGTCTCGGGAAGCGGCGACATTACTACGCGCAATCAGCAGTTGGCCCTGGTCATCACGGGTGAAGACAAGACCTCCCATTTGGATCAACGCGTCATCACCGTGCGCATGCTCGGCGACATTGCCGTGGCCAATGGGACGTATGCGCTGCGGCGCAAGGTGAATTCGGCCCAAGTGGAAGAAAAGGGCGTCTTTACCCATGTGTTCGAGCGGGTGCGCTCCGGCTGGGTCTGCATCAATTCGCAGCGGACCGTGCTGCGCGAAGATTCAAACACCAAGCCCAAGAAGCAGTCCAATGCCGAATTCCCCTTCCACATCCCGCTATTCACCAAGGGCGACAAGAACACCCCCTGAACCTCGCCAGTTTTCCTGAAATGGTCCCCGAGGGTTCTCGAGAGCGGCCTCGGCTCCTGATGTGATCCCCCTCACCCGTCGATAGTCCCATCAGGCGTGTTGTGTTTTCTCGTTCGTGGAACCGGCTGCGCCCTGTTGGAAAGGGCTTGATTCACATGAAGCGTTCTTCACTCGGCGCGCGCCTGGTCTTCTACACCGTTATCGCAGTTTCGATTGCCTGCCTGCTCTGTGCCGGATTCGCCTGGCACATTGCCTCAGCCTGGATACGCAACGATGCCGCGCAGCAAGCTAGCCGCGAATCGTCCCAGGCCATCGGCCGCATTGCCACCATCGACCAGCTCTCCCGCGCACAGGTGGATAGCGCCATGCACATCCTGCAAGATCAGGGCGGCCTCAAAGGCGTGCCTTCAATCAAGGGCGAAGCCGCTGTGGCCGGAAAGACCGTTCCCGACCTGCACCTCGGTGGTGAATCCCAGGTGTTGAATTTCGACATGGTTGACCATGTTAAGCAATTGGCCGGTGGCACGGCCACCCTTTTTGCCTGGGACGGAACCAATTTCACCCGCGTGACCACCAACGTGTTGAAGCCCGACGGGTCGCGCGCTGTAGGCACAGTGCTCGCCCCAAACGGCAAGGCGTACGCCGAACTAACGCAGGGCCGGCCGTTCAGCGGCGTGGTTGAGATTCTGGGTGTTCCCTACACTACCGACTATGTGCCCATGGTCGATGCCGGGGGCAAACTGGTCGGAGCGTGGTACACCGGGTACCGGTTGGACTCCATCAATGCGCTCGGCGAGAGCATTGAGCAGGCAGGGATCCTCGATCATGGCTTTCTGGCCTTGCTGAAGCCCTCCGGGGCTGCGGTGTTTCACGGCAAGCGCATCTCCGGCGAGGCCTTGGAATCGCTGATGAAGGACCCCAAGGGATGGGTGATGCACGAAGAAACCTATCCTGCCTGGGGTTACACGGTGCTGACGGCCTATCCCGAGACCGACGTCCTGCGCCTGGAAATCAAGATTTTGAGCTTGCCTGCGCTTGGAACCTTCTTGATGGTCGGCATGATCGTTTCTCTGCAACTGATTCTGCTTAAAAAGCTGGTGCTTCGCCCGGTGTGCAACCTGACCAACCATCTGGCCACTGCCGATCTGAACACCCTGTTGGAGACGGATCGCGACGACGAGATCGGCGCCCTGGCATCGAGCTTCAATCAGTATGTCTTGCGCCTGCGGCAGGCGCTGCTGCAGGTGCGCGACGGATCGGCGGCCACCACCGGCAAATCCGACGAGATTCGCAGCATTTCGCACGAAGCGGTGGAACGGATGGCGGAGCAATGTAATAGCGCCGAAGGGGCGGCGGAGGCCGTGGCACATCTCTCCCGGGGCATCGCCAACATCAGCGAGCATACCCAGGATGCCTCGAAGCAGGCCCGCGCAGCAGCAGATGCCGCCCGCGAGGGAAGCAAACTGGTGCTTTCCGCGGCAACGCAGATCCAGGGGCTCTCCCAGGACACCGAGCAAAGCGTGAGCCGGATCGTGGCCCTCAGCGAAAGCGCCCGGCAGATCGGCTCCATTGTCGGAGTGATTGAAGAGATCGCCGCCGGCACGAACCTGCTGGCCCTCAACGCCTCCATCGAGGCCGCCCGGGCCGGCGAACATGGCCGCGGTTTCGCCGTGGTGGCCGGCGAGGTACGCCGCCTCGCCGAGCGCACAGCTCAAGCTACGCAACAAGTCGCGGCGCTGGTCACCAGCATCTCAAGCGAGACGCAGCAGACGGCCAGCGGCATCGACATGGCACGCATCCATGCAGCTCAAGGCGCCGAATCGGTGGCCAGCCTCAGCAGCACATTCGACCGCATTGTGGAGATGGTCGTGGAAGTGGATGGGCGGGTAGAGCAGATTGCGCAGGCGGCCAATCATGAGTCCCACGCGGCCAACGCGGTCAGCGACACCATGCGCCAGGTGGCCACAAGCGCCAGGGAAAGCTCCCGCGGCGCCGAGCAGGTGGTGGCCGCTACAGGCGATTTGCTGAGTACGGCGAAGACCCTGCAAGGCATGGTGGAACAGTTCCAACTCACCGATCTGCCGCAAGACCACCGGGACTGAGATGCCTGCAAGACGCGGGAATTCAGCCGCACCGCAGGCGCCGTATACCATCGAACCATGGCATTGGTCGAGGTCGAGGCAGTCTCCAAGAGCTTTCCACGCCGAACCGGCCTGCATACCGAGCAGCGCACGGTGGTCGAAAACGTATCGCTGTCGATCGAGCCTGGAGAAACGCTGGGGCTGGTAGGCGAGTCCGGTTCCGGAAAGACCACCGTGGCGCGCATGATTCTAGGGCTGGTTGAGCCGACCAAGGGCACAGTGCGCGTGGATGGCATCGACGTCGCCCATGCTTCCGCAATCCAGTTGCGGCACATGCGCCGCCAGATGCAGCCCGTTTTCCAGGATCCCTACGCCGCTCTCAATCCCCGCATGACCGTGCTGGAAATCGTGACCGAGCCGCTGGTGATCCACCGCCGCGAGACAGGCATCAAGACAGACCGGGCAAGTCTGCGCGCCAAGGCCATCGAGCTTCTGGCTGAGGTTGGGTTGGATGAGTCGGCGCTCAGCCGCCATCCGCACGAGTTTTCCGGCGGCCAGAGGCAGCGCATCAATATTGCCCGCGCACTGGCGCTTCGGCCCCGGCTGCTGATTTTAGACGAGCCGGTGTCAGCTCTGGATGTGAGCGTGGGCGCGCAGATCCTGAACCTGCTGCGGGCATTGCAGCGGGAGTTCGGCCTGACCTACCTGTTCATCTCGCATTCCATGCCGCTGGTGCGCTATCTCAGCACCCGCATCGCGGTCATGGAAGCGGGAAAGCTTGTAGAGACGGGCGAAGCAGTGGCGCTGTGTGCCCACCCGAAAGAGGCTTACACCCGGCAGCTGATTGCGGCTACGCCGGAGTTGCCTGCCAGCGCGGTCTGATTCTTCCCGGTCCAAATCGGAATGATGGAAACTGCAGCCCAGGTCTCCGATTCGAGACCTGGGCACTCGGCGGTCGCTACTTGCTGGGCGTCGGAGCAGGAGCAGCCGGTTGTGCCGGCACAGCTGGAGCGGTTGGCGCCGCTGGTGCGGTTGCCGCAGGCGGTGTAGCTGGCTTTGCGGGTACAGCAGGGGTCCCAGGTACAGCCGGGCTGCCAGGCGCGGGCGCGGTTTGAACGCCCTGGCCGTTGACTGCGGGAGGCGCTCCCGGAGTTCCAGGCCGCGGAGGCATCCCACCGGGCATCGGGCGTCCGCCAGGCATTCCACCCATGCCGGGGTGGTTCGGCGGCATCGGCATGTCCGCCACTTCTACCAGCTCAACGTCGAAAATCAGGTCGGAATTGGCAGGAATGCCAGGATGTTCGGGGCCCCGGTCAGGCATGGCATGGCTGCCGTAGGCCAAGGCCGCGGGGATGAACAAGCGCCGCTTTCCACCCACATTCATGCCCACAAAGCCATTGTCGAAGCCGGGAAATACGCGGTTCATGCCCTGCGGGAAAGCCATGGGCTGCGGATCGCCGAGCTTCGGTTTTCCGTCCTCGCCCAACACCGGCTTGCCGTCCTTGTCTTTGATCGGCGGGCCAGGGTGGTCGAAAGAGGAGTCGAACTTGACACCGTCAGCCGCGCGCCAGCCCGTGTAATGAACCTTGTAAAGCTTGCCCGGTTCGGCCGCGGGACCGGTGCCGATTTTGATGTCTTGGTAGCGCAGGGAAATGAGGACCTTGACCAGCCCTTTGACCGGAGGCACTCCGGGGGGCAACTTGATGCCGGTTGCCGTGGCCGCGCCGGCCCTGGCTGCAGTCGCGGGAGACTTTGCGGTAGCGGTAGCCGACTTGGCGGTGGCCACAGCGGGTTTGGCAGCGGTGGCTGCGGGCGTAGGCGTCGTCTGGGCGCCTGCTATCGTTGCACCCGCCGCCATCAAGATAATTAGAATCGAAGATTTCATTGCGTTGTTTTACTCCGGATTACTTCTTCTCGGGAGTTTATCAGGGACTCCCGGCGTATAGCATCCCGCGGAATAGCGAAACCCTGTTGCTTCGGACCGTTCCGGCCGGATGACCCGAATCTTATGTCTCTTTATGTGGACCGCCTTTAGATTGGGTTATGGTCAGCGCCTTGCTCACTTTGCTCCGCATGCTTTGGCTCCCATCGGCCTCGTTCGTTGCAGGCGCACTGAATACCATAGCCGGCGGTGGCTCGTTTCTGTCCCTGCCCGCGCTGCTGGCCAGCACGGCCACCGTGGGGGTGGGCGCAGTCTCCGCGCAGGCCACCAACACCGTGGCGCTCTGGCCGGGCCAACTCACATCGCTGGTGGCCTTCAGGCAGCAACTGCGCGGCCACGGATGGAGTCTGCTCCCGCTGGCTCTGGCCTCGGGCATCGGCGGTTGGATGGGCGGTTGGCTCTTGCTGCATACCCCCAACCAGCGATTCCGCGAGTTGCTGCCTTGGCTCCTGCTCTTTGCCGCGGTCATGTTCGCCCTCAGCTTTCCGCTGGGTAGATGGCTGGCCACCTTGTCGGACGGACGCCGCTACAACGTCTCGCTGATCGTCGGCATGGTAGTCGTAAGCGTCTATGTGGGCTACTTCGGGGCTGGCGGCGGGTTCCTGTCCATGGCGCTGTTCGGCTTCTGCGGTGTACACGATATTCACGAAATGAATGCACTGAAGGTGGTCACGGCGGCTGTATCGATCGGCATTCCCGCCATTAGCTTTATGCTGGCCGGCCGCGTGCAATGGCAGTTCTGCCTGGTGATGGCCATTTTGGCGGGACTGGGCGGTTACTTCGGGGCGCACTTCAGCCGCAAGATCAACCAGAGAGCCCTGCGCTGGGCGGTGGTCCTCATCGGCTTCGGCACCGCAGGCTTTTTCTTCCTCCAGAACCGCTTGCATCGCCCTTAGCGGCGCAACTCATATCGACTTGCCAGCAGCGCCGGGGCCCCATCCATGCGAGAACTTTTGTCGCAAGGGTGGGAAGCCTCTACCCCGTGAGAGCCTGATGATCAACTCGCCAACATGGCCGCCAGCAGAGCCGTTCGCGGCGCCAGGTGCTCCACCACAATGGACTCGTGCCGGGCGTGAGCACCTTCGCCCACAGAGCCCATACCGTCCAGCGTTGGAACACCGAGAGCGGCTGTGAAGTTTCCATCGGATGCGCCTCCGGTGGCAGCTTCTTCCAGCGTCAGCCCCAAATCCGCTGCCAAGGCCCTGGCTTGTCGAAACAGCCGGGCCGTCCCGCGTCCGCGCACCATGGGCGGGCGATTGATGCCGCCGGTCACGGTCAGCACGCAGGCCTTGTCCGCCGGCTTCAGGCCGGCAAAGCGGCGCTCCATGCGCGCCCCGTCCGCCTTGCGCGCGATGCGCACGTCCACATCGGCCCAGGCTGCGGCGGCAACCACATTGGTCTTCGACCCTCCGCCGATCACCCCCACATTCACCGTCAGGCGGTGTGTGAGATCGGTCCAGCCGCTCACCGTTTCCACCAGCCGGGCCAATTCCCGGATGGCGCTCGCCCCCTTTTCAAAATCCACGCCTGCATGGGCTCCGACGCCGGCCACCTCGATGCGCCAAATGCCGGTGCCCTTGCGCGCGGTCTTATAGGCCAATCCCTGTGCCGGTTCCAGCACATAGACAGCCTCACAGCCGGCCGCCAGCCGCTCGGTGACGGGCCTTGAAACCGGACTGCCCACCTCCTCTTCGCTATTCAGCAGCAGCACTATCTCCCGGTTCAGCGGGCCGGCCTCGCTCAGCATCTCGACGGCGGTCAGAGCCATGGCCACCCCGGCCTTCATATCCAGCGTGCCCGGTCCCCACAGCCGCCCGTTGCTTAGCCGGCAGGGCATGGTTTTCAGCGTGCCCAACGGCCAGACCGTGTCCAGGTGCCCCAGCAGAAGTAGAGGGTCCTTCGGATCGGCGCTGGATTTGGACGGTCTGGGGCCGAATCGCACCTCCAGCGGGTTGCCGAAGTGCCGTTGGCGGTGCCATTTCACTCGGCCCCCTAGGACTCTGGCGTGCTCCGCAACCAGGGCGGCACAGGCATCTACGGCCTCCTTTGAGTCCGAAGGCGACTCCTGCCGCACCAGTTGCTGTGTCAGGTCAAGCAGCGCGGATTGCTTGCGCCGCGCCCCGGCAAGCAAGGCGCGCATCGGGATGGGACCATCGGAGGCAACAGCCATTTTGAAGAGCCTTTCAACACCGCTTCAAAGCGGTAAAGCCGGAAGATTCCTGATTTTACGACGAAGATCGCGATCGGCGGATCGATTCAGCGGCTCCAGTGGTGGCCTCAATGGTGCAAGGTGTGGCTAAAATGCCACAGTACTCAACTCGCTTCCCGCGTCTAATCTAACGCTTGCACCCGTAACCCATCTGCGGAGACGTTTATTGGCTCATCCTGCACACTTGGAACAGACGATTACCGAGCCACTGGAGTTCACCGGGGTCGGACTTCATTCCGGCGCGCCAGTCATCATGCGACTGCTTCCGGCCGCTGCCGGATCGGGCATTGTGTTCCGCCGCACAGACCTGGATAACTTCGAAATTCCCGCCACCGGCCGCAATGTCGCCAAGGTCAGCTACGCCACCAGCCTGATGCGTCAAGGTGTGCTCATCTCCACCACCGAGCACCTGCTCTCCGCCCTAATCGGCATGGGCGTCGACAACGTGATTGTGGAGTTGGACAACCTGGAACTGCCCATTCTCGATGGTAGCGCCGGGCCTTACGTGCAGGCATTCCTCAACGTGGGCATCCGCACCCAGCGCCGCCGCCGCGAGACCATTCGCGTTCTGCACCCCATCGAGGTGCGCGAGGGCAACAAGTTTATCGGCGTCTATCCCGGCACAGGTTACAGCATTCAATACGCCATTGACTTCCCGGCGCCCATCGGCCGGCAGACTGCCAGCATCGATTTGGCCGCCGAGACCTACGGTACCTGGATTGCCCCGGCCCGCACCTTTGGCTACAAAGCCGACGAAAAGCGCCTGCGTGGGCTGGGTCTTATCCGCGGGGCATCTTCCGAGAGCACCATCATTCTGGGACCAAAGGGACCGGAAAACGGTCCGCTTCGCTTCCCTGACGAGTATGTGCGCCACAAGGTGCTCGACCTGATCGGTGATCTTGCCCTTGCGGGCAAACGCATTGAAGGCCATGTGGTTGCGGAGCGCGCCGGCCACGCCATGCATACCGCCCTGGTTTCACGCTTGTTGAAAGACCGCTCGGCTTGGGAATTGGCCCATGTGCCCGTTGCCGAAGCGCCCGAGCCGGCCAAGACACCTGAGGGAATTGCAAGCGTGAGTTTGCTCAGCGGTCGACTTTCCGGCGCGGCTCTGATGGGTGCATAAACAGGCCGCGGAAGACTCTTAGGGAAGCCTTTGTGCGTCCGGGCACGACTTCAGTCGTGCCGATGAAACCAACAGATGAGAGAGGCTTTAGCCTCTGAGGAACGCTTCCCGGGCTTCTTAGCTCCAGGCAATAGTACGCCGCAAGAAGCTACAATCAAGCCATTCCATCTATTTCCGTACCTTGACTCAGTCAAAGGTAAAGAGAGGCCCCTACCTCATGCGCGCCAGAACGCCGCCGACGCTGCGAACTCCGCTCATTCTGCTTGCAGTGGCCAACCTGGCGCTTCTTGGTGTGCGGCTTTGGCCGTGGTCCCTGGTCATGAGTCTTCCCGGCAACGGCGCCACCGCCATTGACCCGGCTGTCAGCCTTCTTGGATATGTCGGCCTCATCCCCTGGGTCGTGGGCAGCCTGCAAGGTGCAGGCAAGAAGGCATTGGCCACCGCAAGCATGATTGGACTCGGAGCAGGCACGCTGTTGGTCGTTCAGGTCGCGGCCGGGGCCCAGACCGCAACGCCATCCGTGTGGGTCGAAGTTGGCTTGCCGGTCGCCGCAGCCCTGCTTTGGGGCATCGCCGGCATTCGCGGGGCCCGGCTGGCCGGTAGCGCCGGCGTGGCCATGCTTGCCGGGGCCTGGAGCGCCATGGTCAGTTGCCTGATGGCCTCGACCGTGGTGCTGGCCGAGTCGTTTCGCAGCAACCTTCCGCCGCTGACCACCGATCCCTGGCAGCAATATCAGGGGCTGGCCATCGGCCCTCCTGCCACCCAGGCGCTGGTCCATTCCTTGAACACCGTGACGGGATTCCTGCTCATCGGCCCGATCTTGGGTTGCGTCTTCGGACTGGGATTCACCTTCTTCGAGAAGAACAAGGAGAGTTGAGGACGCTCCCCGCGTCCTCAACCAAACAGAATGCACATCGGCGTAGCGGCAGCGACACTCTTGCCCTCTTCGGCCAGCACCCCGGTCTCGGGGTTGCGGGCAAAGATGCTGATCAGGTTCGAGTCCTGGTTGGCCACCAGCATCCAGCGCTCGGTCGGGTCGAGCACGAAATTCCGCGGAATCTTGCCGCCGCAGTTGCTGCGGCCGATGGGCGTCAGTGCGCCGGATTTGGCGTCGGCGCGGAAGCTGTAAAGAAAGTCCTTGTCGCGGTTGGCAAAGTAGACGAAACGGCCGTCCTTGGCGATGACTGTGTCGCAGGCGCGGCTGAGGCCGTCAAAGCCCTCCGGAAGCAGCTCGATGCGGGTCACAAAGGTCAGGCTCCCGTCGGCCTTGTGCCACTCCAGCACGTCCACGGTCGAGGACAGCTCGTTGATGGAATAGGCGGTGTGGCCGTTGGGGTGAAAGTGCAGGGTACGCGGGCCGGAGCCGGGCTTGGCTTGATAGGTTCCCGCCTCGGTGAGATCCGCCTTGGCCGCATTCAGGCTGTAGATGTGGATGCAGTCGCTGCCTAGGTCGTTGATGTAGGCGAAATTGTTGTCGGGCGAGAAGCTGGCGAAGTGGGCGTGTGCGCCCTCCTGCCGGTCTTTCACGGGGCCGTGTCCCGAGTAGTATTCGCTCCAGACATCGGCACTCAGCTTGCCCGCGGTCACCAGAAAGCTGGCCGCGCTGCCGCCGCCGTAGTCGGCTGCGAGCAGGACCTTGCCGGTCTTGTCCAAAGCGATGTGGCACGTGCCCTTGCCGGCCGAGTTCTGCGCTGAGAGCGGGTGCAGTTCTCCGTTCAGCACACGGAAACTGGCCACCTCGCCGGTGGGCTTGCCGTTGAACGAGTCCACCTCGGAGGCGGCGTAGAGAAACTGGCGGTCCGGGGAGAAGGTGACCCAATCGACATTCGGAAGCTTGGCGGCGACGCCGGCGGGGGTCAGCTCGGCGGCGGCGGAGTCCCAGTCGTAGGCCAGGATGCCGTCCGGCGTGCCGGACCCGACAAAAACGCGCTGGCTGCGGGTTCCGGAGGCAAACGAGGGAATAGCGGCTGCGGCAAACGTGGCAGCGGAGGCGGTCTTCAAAAAGGCGCGGCGTGAAAGATTTTCCATGGCATCAAGGATTGTCGCCGATGGGACTGGGATGGCGCCAGCGGCAAGTGCCATGGCGCGATAAGGTGAGAGCGCAATTGCCGCGAAGGCGACCACACAAGGGGAACGAGGGAATGCGCCAGGCACGCGCTTCCATTTGGACTATTCGATAATGAACGCATGGCAGCCGAGATAGTTCCAGGAATTACAGACGATAACGACTTCATCAAGCTTTTGAATTCGATAGTTGATAGACTGCTCATCCAGGAGTCGCCAAAACAACTGTGGATCATACAGATTGACAATTGGTTCGATCACAAATGGCTCGGATACTCAGGCAGAGGGGTCGTGGACTTCCGGTTTCCCGAGCATATGAAGGGGTTCGACGCAGCTCTTGAGGAGTTCTACCAAGACAAAATTACCTTTCCTCCATTCAATCCAAACCGGGTATTGGGGCAGTGGTCTTACGTGCGGCAAGGCAATGACTACCGGGAATTCCCGCTGCCGATGTTGCCACACTCTACAGACAGACGGCTTACCTCTCCGAATCTTCACCGGAGGATTCAGGACATAGTCAGCTCGGGCTGCTTCGTTTGGTACAGCGCCAACACACTCTCCAACGGAAGAGCCAGCGTCATGGTTTACACGGTCAATCCTGGCACACATGAATGCTGGTTCGCAGCGTTCAGCCGTGACGAAGCTTGGACGCTGGGAGCGACGAAGGGGATAGATCGAGCGGCAGTTCTCGGACTTTTAGGATGATGCCGAATCGCCGGGTGCCCCAGGCTCCGATTTCGGGCCTGGGAAAGCACGAACCAGAAGCGCAAAATCGAACAGTCGAAGCCCCCGCACGCGAATCGCGACTGTAGCGTTATCCTTGACCTGACTCAATCGACAGGAAGGGAGTCACTCCGTGTCTAGATCGACGCTCAAGACTTCAGCCATCCCCAACGCCCTCTCGGCATTTTTTCTGCCCATCGTGCTCCTTGTGTTCGGCCTTCCGGTCGCTTCGGCCCAATGTTCGCAGGCGCCGCGACCTCTGCCGGCGTCCTCCGCCGGGTCTGCCGCGTCCTCACCGAGCAGTGCACCAGTCGCTGCAGGGGTGGAGTCCTCCTCCTCGCCCGAATCGGCAAGCGCAGTGCGCTTCGCGACAGGCAGCGCCATCACCGTGCTGGAAGACACGCCGTTACAGGTCACCACGGACGGGCCCATCAGTTCGCGCACCACCAAGGCAGGCGCAAGGCTCCCCTTTACCGTGACGCGCGATGTGGTGATTGACGGAATCCTGGTGATTCCCTGCGGAGCACGGATTTACGGAACCGCGGTTTCGGCAAAACAGGCTGGGCGGCTCGTGGGAGCCTCCAATCTCACGCTTGAATTGACCGAACTGAACCTGAACGGCAGGAGCTATCCCCTCTACACCCCTCCCTTCAAGGTCGTTGGACAAAGCAAGACCCGCCCAACCGTCAACAAGATTGCCGGCGGCGCGGCCGTGGGGGCGCTGGCCATGGATGCGACGGTGCCCATGGTGAGTTACAAGGTTCCAGCGGCAGCCCGGGCCAAAGGGGACGCGGTTGTAGCGGGCGTGGGCGCAACCGTCGGTACGGCGATTGCCGCAAGCTCGCCGCCCTCCATCGCTCTGATTCCCGCCGAGTCTCAGATCGAGTTCGCGCTGGCTTCGCCGATCGCCGTCTTTCCCTGCGACCAACGCACGGCGGCGCGGCTTGCGCTGGGGATGCGCCCCGGTGGGCCGATCCTCTACATGCGGGGCGAAAGCCAGTAACGAACTTGCGGCTATTTGAGGGATGGAACGCGCACAATCCACAATTGCCTCTCCCATCACAGACCGCCGTTGCCGACCCTTCTAAACTGAACGGGAGAGTCCGGCAGTAGAGGGAGCACGGCTTGTCGCATTTCATCAGCTTTGTACGCATTCCGGCCTTGGCCATTCGCCAGCACCTGAGCCCACTGCCTCGGCTCGATGTGGTGGAAGAGGACCGGCTGCGGATGCGGGTTCTGCCCAACGACATCGATCTCAACCTGCACTTGAACAATGCCCGCTACTTGAGCATCATGGACTACGCGCGGACCCACCTGCTGGCCCGCACCGGCCTGCTGGGACACATTCTTCGCTCGCGCTGGACGCCGCTGGTGGGAGCCGTATGGGTTACCTATCGCCGCTCCCTGCCGGTGTTTTCGCGCTTCGAGATCGCTTCCCGCCTGGTCTGCTGGGACGAGAAATGGTTTTACATCGAACAGACGTTTACCGGACGCGACGGGCTGGCCGCCGTCGGCTGGGTCAAAGGGGCGCTGCGCAATCGCCAGAGCACCGTCGATCCGCAGCAGGTGATTGAGGGCGTGGCTCCCGGCGCGGTGAGCCCACCGATGCCGGAAGCCATTGCCACATGGAACGATCTGACCCGCGAGAAGCTGCTGGCCGGGCCCTTGTAGCGCCACTCAGCGGCCCAGGGTGAAGACCACATTCACCGTGGTCTCTACCTCGACCGGTTCGCCGCTCAGCAGATAGGGCCGATAGCGCCAGGTGCTTACCGCGTCGAGCGCGGCCTGCCGCAGCATGAACGGACCGCTCTCTACGCGCAGCTTTTCGATGGTGCCGGTCTTGGAGATGGAGGCCTGCAGAACCACCGTGCCTTCCTGCCTGGCGGCCACGGCGATGGGCGGATAGTGCGGTGGCGTCTTCTGGATCAGGAGTCCTTCCTGCACCATGCCGGAGACGCGCACGGAATGGTTTTGCGGGGCGTGAACCACCGGGGCCGCGGGCTGGTGAAACGCGCTCCCAGTGCTATCCGGGACACCCTGCCCGAGTTCCGACATGCTTGTGAATCCGCCGACTTGTGGCGGCTCCACGTCCTTGGGCGCGTAGATGGTGTTCGGAATCCGGCGCGGCGCAACCAGCCCGATATCTGTCATTTCCCTATTGATTTGGACCACATGCTCAGGCTGCTGCGCGTGCACCGGCTGCGGCGGTGGCGGCACAAGCAACTCCATGAGGCAGGCCAGTCGCTGCCTTGGCAATGCTTCCGGGTAGATGAGCGGAATCAGAACCAGGCCCAGCAGAATGGACCCGTTGAATGCGAAGGCCGCGAACATCCAGCCGCGGCTGCGCGTGCGAATTCTGCCTGTGGATTCGAAAGTGGAGTCTTCAAACATGGCCATGCCTCCCGAGCTAAGTCAGCCGCGCCGGCCGGGAGTCACAAGAGGCCGTTTTTGAAGCGCAGGCGGGCTGGCCGCTCTGCGCGCGAGTTAGGGCGCGGCGAGCGGGGCTTAGGGCACTTCACCTCGGCGGCAATAAGCTGTCACCGCGGTTTTCGGCTTTTCGTTCATCCCCATCGGAACCACTGTGCATGTGTAGACACCGCGCTTGCCGGAACTGTTCCCGAGGCCGTGCGGCCGGTGCTGAGGGTGCGTTACACTCCAGAGGGTTCAAGCTGTACGCGAAGGAGTCTCCATGAAGTCGATTTGCATTTTGGCTCTTGCCGTCGCTGCAGTGGCAGCAAGCGCCCAGCCGCTAGGCGCGCAGTCCGATGGAACCTCCAATCCGGCGACCGGCCCCGAGGCTACCCTCAACTACATTCACGGCGCGTGGGACACGCTGACCCGATCCATGACCGATTGCCATTCGCTGGTGGACATCAAGGTCAGCGCCGCCCCGGTGCTTTACTTGCCCGCGGAGTTACCGGCGCCTCCAGAGTTAGCGGCCGTCTCGCAGCAATGCCATGTCAAGGTCATCGCCCTGCCGCGGCGCATCGAGAAGATCGCCGACGTGCGGCCCGAGGAGTTACCTGCCCAGGGACTCCTGTATCTGCCTAACCCCTATGTCGTTCCCGGCGGCCGCTTCAACGAGATGTACGGCTGGGATAGTTACTTCATCGTGCTGGGGCTTGAGGCCGACCATCGCGAGAAGCTGGCCAAGGGCATGGTGGATAACTTCCTGTTCGAGATCGAACACTACGGCGCCGTGCTGAACGCCAACCGCACTTACTATCTCACCCGCTCCCAGCCGCCGTTTCTTACCTCGATGATTCGCGCGGTTTACGAGAATCCGGCCAGCTTTCCGGCAACTCCGGACGGACGCATCCAGGCCCGTGATTGGCTGGCGCGCGCATACACCTTGGCCGAGAAGGACTACACCACCTGGACCCGCCCCGAGCACGCAGCGGGGACCACGGGGCTGGCGCGGTTCTTCGACTACGGAAACGGTCCGGTGCCGGAGATGGCCGACGACAGCACTTACTATCCCGACGTCATTCGCTGGTTAGTTGCGCATCCCAGACAGGGCGGCGACGGCTATCTCGTGAAAGGTTCGGAGCATCCCGACGCAGCCGAGGCGGCGCGCCTCAGACTTACCAGTTGCGACGTGCAGGCCAGCACCGTCTGCGCCCGGGCCTGGGCCGCCGGTTACCGGCTGTCGCGCGACTTCTACGTGGGCGACCGGGCCATGCGCGAGTCGGGTTTCGACCCCGGTTTCCGCTTTGGGCCGTTCGATGGAGCCACCCAGCACTACGCGCCGGTATGCCTGAACAGCCTGCTCTATCGCTACGAACGCGATCTGGACCACATTGCCCACCTGCTGGCCAAACCGGATGACGCCGCCCGCTGGGAGCACCGCTCCAAGGTGCGCGCCACAGCCATTCAGCGCTATCTATGGCAGCCCAAGGAAGGCGTGTTCGGCGACTTCGACTTTACCCGCGCCAAGGCATCGAGTTATGCCTATATCTCGTCGCTCTATCCCCTCTGGGCTGGCGTGGCTACAAGAGAAGAAGCCAAGCAGATGGTCGCCAAGCTCAACTTGTTCGAACGGCCCGGTGGGCTATCGATGAGTAACTTCAACAGCGGGCTGCAGTGGGATGAGCCTTATGGATGGGCGCCCACGAATTGGATCGCTGTAGCCGGCCTGGACGCCTTCGGGTTTCGCTCCGATGCGCAACGGCTGGCAAGGAAATTCGACGCCACCGTGGACGCTGGATTCGCCAAAGACGGCACCATCCGCGAGAAGTACAACGTGGTTTCAAGCGACTCCGATGTTCATGTCAGCGCCGGATACAAAGTCAACGTCATCGGCTTCGGCTGGACGAACTCGGCCTATCTCAAAATGAAAGAAGTTCTGCAGGAACCGGCCGCTTCGCCTTCAAACTGAGACGACTTTGCGGAGGAAGGCGTGCGCCGGGTGTCGCCCGCAGCAATCACTCCTTCCCGTCCCTTGTCTCCGCCTCCGCAGCCAGGGCCAGCTCAAGCTCCGGCTCCTCGACGCCGGCAGTGTCCAGCAGCCCACGCGGCATCTGTTTGCTGGTCCGGATGCCCAGGCTCTTCAGCATCTCCACCTGGCGAATCAAATTGCCGCGGCCTTCGCTCAGCTTCTTCATGGCGTTGCTGTAGCTGGATTCGGCCCCGCGCAGGCTCTTGCCCACCGCCTCGAGATCGCTCACGAAGTTGACGAACTTGTCATAGAGGTCGGCGCCGCGATTCATCACGTCCTGAACGCTGCGGGCTTGCAGCTCCTGCTGCCAGAGGTTGTCCACGATGCGAATCACGAACAGCAGTGTGGTTGGGCCCACCAGCAGAACTTCCTTCTCGTAGGCGTGACGCCACAGACCCTCGTCCTCGTGCAAGGCCACCAGGAAGGCCGGTTCGATGGGAATGAACATCACCACGAAGTCAGGCGTCTCCAGCGTTCCCAGTTTGTGATACCGCTTTCCGGTCAGCTCGTCCACGTGTCCGCGTACGCTGGCCAGGTGGCGCTTGACGGCGATCTTGCGCTCCTCTTCTGTAACCGCGTTCACTGAGTCGGCATAGGCGTTGAGCGAGACCTTGGAGTCGATCACCAGGTGACGCCCGCCGGGCAGGTTCACGATCACGTCAGGCCGCGACTTCGACCGCCGTTCATCCCCATCGACGGCGTCGAAAGTCTCCTGCACGCGGAACTGCTCGCCCTCGCGCAGCCCGGCCTTCTCAAGCAGGTTGCGGACGATGAGTTCGCCCCAGTCGCCCTGGGCCTTGGA
>CAZLMY010000069.1:0-28905 GCA_964560845.1 uncultured Occallatibacter sp.
CCCATAGCCCTCCAGCGATCGAACCTGCAACTGCCGTTCCACCAGGGGCACGGCAAACTCCCGGGTCCAAACCCAATCCTCCACCCGCGTCTTTGCTCGAATCGCCTCCAACTGCCGGGGCAACTCCGCGCTCGAAGCAACCAGTACTTCGCTCGGCCCCGCCAGCAGGATGGCATCCACGGCCTGGGCCCGCGCCCCCGGCCCCTGAAACTCCGCCGTCCTGAAATCCCCCGTCGAAACATCCAGCAGCGCCACGGCACACACCGGCTCTTTCGCCGAGCCGCTCTCGAACAGCGCCGCCAGAAAGTTGTTCTGCTCCTGGCCCAGCGCGTTATCCAGCGCGGTTCCCGGCGACAGCACCCGCGTCACCTCGCGCCGGACAATCTTCTTGGTCAGCTTGGGGTCTTCCATCTGGTCGCAGATGGCGATGCGGTAACCCATCCGCAACAGCCGCGTCAGGTAGCCTTCGACGGCGTGATAGGGAACCCCGCACATGGGCTGCAGCCGCTCCCGGTCTCGCGCCGTCAGCGTCAGTTGCAGCTCGCGGCTCACCGTCACCGCGTCATCGTAAAACAGCTCGTAGAAATCGCCCATCCTGAAAAACAGCAGCGCATCGGGATTCTCCCGCTTGGCCGCCGTCCACTGCCGCATGAACGGCGTCAGTTCCGCGACTGCCTTCTCCGCGGGCCTAGCCTCCAAAATCAGTTCCGGCGCAGCTTCGTCTGCTTCGGGCAACAGCGAGGCCGTCCCCGGTTTCTGATCGAATTGGGTATCTTCTGTGATCATTTTTCTCTTCCGGACCTGGATGGATAGTAGGCGTGTGGCTGGCTGCGGATCAACGATTGCCGCTTGTGAATGTCCGATCGTCAAAGATGTTCATCTGACCGGACCCCGCCGTCTCAGCCCGCGAAACCTCCGCGACCGGCGCCAGATCCTCGCCATACACGTCTTTGACAACCTTTCGAAACGTCTCCAGCGAAGCCTCGTGGCGGCTCAGAAACCAGTTTCTGTGGTTCCTCAGGTAATCCGGCCGCACCTCGTCGTTCAGATTCAAGGGTACCCGCTCCATCCTCGGATCGATGCTGTCAAACCCGTCAAACGGCAACGCCAGCCGCTCCTCGGTCATCGCCACATACTCGGGATTCAGCTCGAACCCCATGCAGTTCCGTCCCAATTGCTGGCAGACCCGCAAGGTCGTCCCCGAGCCGGCAAACGGGTCCAGCACCAGGTCGCCTTCATCCGACGAGGCCAGAACCATGCGCTCAATCAGCCCCTCCGGCTTCTGCGTCGGGTGCGCCTGCCGGTTGGGGTGGCAATAGTGCACATGCGAGAACGACCACACGTCGCCCGGGTTCGCTCCCCGCATGTTGTTGCGCTCGCGGTAATACTTCTGAGGCACGCGCACACTGTCCAAATTGAACTTGGCATCGGCCGACTTGCCATACATCAGCACATCGTCGTGCCGCGGAGAAAACCCCCGCGTCTTGCCCATCCCCTGCGTGTAATGCCAGCAAATCCAGCTATTGAACACCATGCGCAGTTCGCAGTCGAGAATGTTGTTCAGATAAGAGATGAAGCGCACGCCCATGAACGCATAGAGGGTCCCCGAAGCCTTCAGAACCCGCGCCGATTCGCCCAGCCAGGCCCGCGAAAACGCAAGGTACTGCTCCAGGTCCATGGTGTCGTTGCTGTTGCCGTAATCCTTGCCCAAGTTATATGGCGGGTCGGCAATAATCAGGTCGACGCTCTCGTCGGGTATTGCGCGGAACAGGTCCAGGGCATTGCCCAACCGGATGCTGACGTCATTCATCGATTCATCCGCCCATCCTCATCCGCTAACCCGCTAACTCGCTGTCTAGCTGACTCGCTACCCCTCACGCGCCCCAGGAATATCGTATCGTCCCCACCTCGGCCAGATAATGCATCTCGTCGATCGGCTCCAACTTCCCGATCTTGGCAAAGTAGGAGTAGAGCGCCGACTGGTGTTCCAGCCTCATCAGTGCGTAATACGAAGCCTGCATGGTCCCCGCCAGCGGCCTGGGCGCAATCAACGACTCCAAGGGGGTTTTCGACCTGCGAAACGTCTCGATGTGCCGCATGAGGGTGCTGCGATTGGTCCTGATTTTTGCGTATACCAATTGACTCACGTGTGCCTCCACGAAACCAGCGGGGCCCATTCGACTCGACTCGACGGGACAAGCAAGCCTCTCAAGGAAAGCGATTGCAAAGCACGTGCTCTGGTTACCGATCATACAACCGCAACCGCGGGGCCAGCCGCCGGTACCACTCCACCCGGATTCCACAGGCTGCGTAGAAAGCACGCCCTTTGGGCAGCCTGTGGATTCGCCGATTTTACCTGTACCGTTAGACGAACCTGCCGTTTTGCGGAAGCGCCGGCCCGGGAAGAAATATGGCGCAATCTACCTGGCTGCAGCCGCACCTGCAGGCTGGTCGATCTTCACGTTGCTGAAGGTCACCCCGGCCAGGCCATCCGCGTTGTGCGAGCAGAAGCCGATGCCCACGTAGACCGGTCCTTGCATCTCCACGGTGGTCGAAGAGAACGCAGTGAGCTTGCCGTCCGGCGATCCGGTCGAGGTGGTGAACACGTTCCCCTTGCGCTCAATCTGCAGCCGAACCGCGCCGTGTTCCGGAGCCACCACATCGCCCGTCACGCCGCCGGCAACATGCCGGTACTGGATGGTGATGTGACCGTCGCCGTGAATGGCGATATCGGCGTAGGGCGAGGCCGGATCGAGGCTCTGGCGGAAGATCAGCACAGCCTTCTCCAGCGGCACTTTCACGCCGGCCGGGAAGTGCACGTCGGCGGTCAAGGTCGCGTCGCCCGACACCTTCACCCAGGTCAGGTGAAACGCATCCTCGGCGCCCCACATATCGGCCCCGCCCCCGGTCATCTGGTAACTGCCGGTCGCCGGGTCGAAGACGGTTGAGCCTTTCAGCGTCTTGCCGATATCGGTTGAACCGGTGAAGATGCCGATGGGGCCAGGGGTTGGTTGTGCAACATCGATGCCCGAAACGGGCAGCAGAACTGCAAGAGCGAGATTGAGGCCGTGCCAAATGTTGATCATGGAAGTGGGATCACTATAAAAGACTTCGCCGGGATGGGGCAATCGGGGGTCGCCGCGCTGCAATGTCTCCGGAAAATGTCCTGTCTCGCAGGAAATACCTCCGAACGGATCTTCCTGTCGCCGGATCGTTGGGGAGCTTATGTTGATGAACGGGCGATTGCCCGGTTGCCGGTCAACCGCCCAGGTTGAGCAAAACTGTGGCTGCCCCGGTGCCAGTCCTCGTGGCATTACCGGAAGGATGCAACCCATCCCAACGGATGATGGAGGAGAACGATGAGAGGCTGCGAGTCGTTCATGCATTCCCATGTCCCGGCACTTGACAGCGAGCGACCTGGGCCACCCGGCTCTACCCCACGGACAAAGACCTGTTCGCGGGGACCCCAGCCCTGGGGCACCGGCCCGCAGATAACTGTTTACCGATAACTGATAACTGATAACTGTTCCCTGCTCTTATACCTTGACGCGCAGGCTGGGCCAGTCCGGCTTGCGGTGCTCCCGGAAGGCCTTTACGCCTTCCTTGAAGTCTTCGCTCGAACGCTGCTGCGAATTGGCTTCAATGGCGTCTTCAATCTCTTCGTCCAGGCGCCGCTTGGCGTGCTTCGAAAGCAGCCGCTTCACCGCCTGCATGGCTTGAGGGCTGTTCTGCAGCAGGGTTCGCGCCAATGCCTCGGCACACTGCATCAGGTCGTCGCGCTCCACAATCTGGGTCACAAGGCCCAGCTCGAGTGCCTCCTGCGCCTTCAAAATCCTGCCGGAAAGCAGCAGCTCGCGGGTGCGCAGTTCGCCCACCTGGCGCATCAGGAAAGAGGCCACAATGGCCGGGATAAATCCTACCCGCACCTCGGTATAGCCGAATTTGGACTCCGGCGCGGCCAGCGTGAAGTCGGGAATGGTGGCCAGCGCCATGCCTCCGGCGATGGCCGGCCCGTTGACGGCCGCAATCACCGGCTTGGGGAAATCGTAGAGGGTGCGCAGCACGTGGGCCATGTTTTCCGAGTCGCGGCGATGCTCCTGCGGTGTGCGCGCGTTCATGGTCTCCAGATGCTCCATGTCCAGGCCGGCGCAGAAGGCCGGTCCGGCCCCGGTCAGGATGACCACGCCGCAGTTGCAATGTTCCGCATCGTGCAGCGCCAGCGTTAGCTCCTCAATCAGCAGCGGACTCAGCGCGTTGCGCTTGTCGGGCCGGTTGAGGGTGATGGTCTTCACCCCATTCGCAGATTGGACGGTAATGTGATCGTAGCGAGTCATGGGCTTGTCCTTCCGCGGTGCAATGTCCCCGTAGTTGCTCACACGAGATGCCTATCGTAGCGCACGAATGGCTGCCCATGTGGGTGACACCTATCACCAGCCTCAGAGAAGGGGATTCATGCACATCCGCAACGGTGTCGTTCCATCCGAGTGGTAGCGGCGCGACTCTCTCGCGGCGAAGACGGCGCCTTTGGCCATGGGGGAATCGCTGTAGCGGACGATCGCTGTTTCCAGTTACCTACATGCCGTGGCTGGCCCCGGGCTGACTCATTAGCCAGAACACGAAGGCCCCCACCAAATGGACAAAGAAAATCTGCGCCATCACGGTAGTAAAGGCCACGTGACGCCTCAGCGTGAACATGCCGTAAATGCCCTCGAGGGGGAACTGGATGTAGATGAGAATCTGGGGCAAGGTCCGCGCCAGCTCGTCGCTCAGCCCAAGTTCGGGGCGGCCGGCAAGAACCGGGAAAGGATAAACGATCCACATGACCCAGGGCTGTTGGGTTGCCACCCATGCATGGAGCGTCGGCGCCAGGAAACCCAGAATGAGCCCGCCGACCAGCGGCCAGACGATCTCAAGGAGCCCCGGCGGGGCATGGAGCTCTTCTTCTTCCGCCTGGTGGTGATGCACGTGATGCGCAACGCTACGAGGAGCTTTCCGCGGCGCGACGTGCCGGGAACGGTCTTTCGGATCCGGGATAGTGCCAGGCAACTTGGTCATAAAAAAGCAGCGGCTGGGGGGCCGTAAGAGTGAGCTATGATTTCACGGCCTGGGACGGGATGCAAGTCAATTTTTCGGGTTTTGCAAGGCTAGTAGGATAAGGGCATCATGATCATCGAGTTATGGGAACGGCTGCGCGGATACGACAAATGGGTTCTGGCCGAGGCCACGATAGTCTCGGCAGAGTTGGCCGAGGTCAATGTGGTTGCGGTTCCAACCGCAAGGAACCTCAAGAGGAATCCGAACGCGGCGTCGATGAAGGAATGGCGATCGAGGTGTGCAATTGTGTGGAAGAATGCGCAGGGACACCAACTCGGCGGAGACTACGAGGTCAGCGATAACTCGCCGCTCTTCCAGTTGTACGAGGGGCAGACGGTTTCTATTCGCTTCGACCCGGGAAATCCCCGCGAGTTCTATCTGCGCGGCGTGCTCGAATCGAGGATGGTTTCCATCTTCAAGTGGGTTCTTATGTCTGTTCTAGGCGTCTTGTTCACGGTGTCTCTCCTCTTTGCGGACTGGCTTTTGCGCTGAATTGCCGATGGGCCAGCGAGCCCCGCCCCTGATCGCTGAGCCCTGATCTCTGACCCCTGCCTTTCACAGCCCCAGCTCCGCCGCCCGCCGCTTCATCGCCTCCAGGCAAAATGAAATGTGGGCATTCAGATCCACGCCCAGCTCTTCAGCGCCCTGGATCACATCCACCCGATTCACACCCCGCGCGAAGGCCTTGTCCTTCAATTTTTTGCGCACACTTGCCGCTTCCACGTCGGCAATTGCCTTGCTGGGCTTGACTAGCGTGCAGGCAACAAGGAAACCGGCCAGCTCATCGCAGGCGAAGAGGCACTTGTCGAGGTGCGTCACCCTCGGCACGCCCGAATACTGCGCGTGACCCAGGATCGCCGTGCGCATCGCCGCAGGCCAGCCCAGACGTTCCAACTCTCGTACACCGACAAACGGGTGCTCCTCGGCCGTCGGGTGGTGCTCGTAATCGAAGTCGTGCAGCAGGCCCGTGGTGGCGTAAAGCTCCACAAGTTCCTCACGCTCCGGGCCCTTGAGTCCCAACCGGTCGGCTTCCGCCTCGCCGCAGGCGGTCATGCACGCCTCTACCGCCAATGCGTGTTTGCGAAGGCTCTCGCTTTTTGTCCATTCGGTCAGCAGGTTCCAGGCTCTCTCGCGGTCGAATTTCGAGTGTTTGTCAAGGGTCATTTTTTCTCCGTGTTGCATAAGTTGGTTCGCGTTTCTCAGGTTTATTCAGGGTATGATAGGAGAATCTTAGGATTGAGCCTAAGTTTGTACTTGACAATTATGGTTCATCCCCCCCAAAGTAGCACATATCGCGGTGCAAAAAGGCACCCCGGAGATCCAGCTCTGGCGCTCCGCACACAACCTATGGCTACCAACCTGGTCAGCTTGGAAACACGCGAAGTTGTGCGCTGTGACTACTGCAGTCTGGTGCAGTACCGAACCAGCAACGCGCTTTGCAGGAAATGCCACAAACCCCTCGATGTGGAGGAACCGGCCGCGGCGCCCCAACTGGTCACAAGCCAGGAGGCTCCGTCCTGTTCCGAGGCCGGTCTGCAGGTGGCCGGGCAGGTGCGCGAGATTCGCAAATCCCGCCACTTGAGCCAGCGCCAACTTGCCGGGCGCATGGAGGTGCCTCGCACCTATATCTCCAAGATCGAGAACGGCAAGGCCATTCCCACGCTTGGTTCGCTGGAGCGGCTGGCCGCGGCACTGGACGTCGAGGTCTGCCAATTGGTCCGCGACTCCCGCAGCGTGCGCGACGAAGACGTCTCCTCCATCCTTTCCGACCCGTTCCTGGCCGAGATCGCCGCGATGTTGCCGCAGTTGGACCAGCTGCATCGGACGCTGATTTACGGCGCGGTGCGGGATGCCGCCCTGGGCCGGCGGCGGATCGCGTAGAGACCGTCCAGCGATGAATATTTGAGGGAGATGCCCGCCTTCTTTACCCCTGTGTTCGGGACCCGCATCCAAGCGATTGCGGCTCCCAGGCGCATGTGCTAGGGTCGATGATGCAACCCTCAGTTTTTCTGGGGTGAATGTTGATCCTGGCCTGGGAATGCTCGTGGGCGTGCTGCTTTGGCAGGATCGTGGTGTTCCGTGCTCCGGCGTGTTCCCATCAAGGGCGGCCGGAAGCTGCAAGAATTCTGTTGAGGCGAGTCCCTTGTACCCATCCGGCAAGCTGCGCATCCATGAACTGACCGCCGAGGAGCGCGCCGTCTATGCCACTCTCAAGCCCGAGCGGCTCCCGGAACACGTAGCCATCATTATGGATGGTAACGGCCGCTGGGCCGGCCATCGCTTTCTGAAGCGCTTCCAGGGGCACCAGCAGGGAGCCGACAGCGTCCAACTGGTTACCGAGACGGCTTCGCGCATCGGCTTGCCCTGGCTCACGCTCTATGCCTTTTCATTGGAAAACAAATTGCGCCGGCCGCGCGCCGAGGTCAACTTTCTCATGCGGCTGCTCAAGACCTATCTGGAGAGCAACCTGCAGCGCATGATGGACAACAACGTCCGCATCCGCTATATCGGGCGCACCCACGAGCTGCCCAACGAAGTGCAGGACAAAATGCGCTGGGCCGCCGAAGCCACGGCGCGCAACACCGGAACCACCCTCACACTGGCGCTGAACTACGGTGGACGCTCGGAACTTGTCGATGCCTTCCGTTCGCTGGCGGCGGAGATGAAGCTCAAGCAATGGAGCCCCGACCGGATCAGCGAGGAGGATATCCACCGCCATCTCTACACCGCGCACATGCCCGACCCCGACCTGCTGATTCGCACCTCGGGTGAGATGCGGCTGTCGAATTACCTGCTGTGGCAGGTGGCCTATACCGAGATCTTCGTCACCGACCGCCTTTGGCCCGACTTCCGCGGACTGCATCTGCTTGAGGCGATCGCGGACTTCCAGCGCCGCGAGCGCCGCTACGGCGGACTGGGCCAGGCCTCAGGCGAAATCGAAGAAGACGTCGATCGCATCCAGATCGCCGCGAGTTAGATCCGCGGGGACTGACCAGGCAGGCTGCGAAAAGGAACGAATCCCTGTTCCCTCATCGCTAGAACGATTCCAGAATAGGTGTGCCCTATCTTGCATCGTGCAGGGTCGCCGCTCCTTGTGGTCGCGTCGACTTGAACGCTGCGGTTCCTGGGTACAGTCATTCTGGAATCGCTATAATCCCTATACCGGCTTGAAGGTGTCGGCGACATCGCGGAGCATCTTCGCGTCCCAGCCCAGCGAGCCGTTGTCGAAACCCGCGATCACCGATGCGAGCCATCTCAGTTCGGCCGTCACTAACACCGTGCGATAGTCGTTCTCCAACAGAAAAAGCCGGGGAAGCTTTCCGGCCTCCCGCCGCTCGGCTTCGAGCCGGTCCAGTTCCTTGGCCAGGGCTGCGGAACGGATCTCGAAATCCCGTCGCACTTCTTCCGGCGGCAGCATGGTCAAGACCGAGACCGCGGCAGGGAACTCAGGAAACTCGGAGCCAACGGTGGTCAGCATCTCCCGCAGCCAAGCCCTGGCCTTCTCCCGTCCCTTCAGCGTAATGGCGTACAGGATGCGGTCCGGGTGGCTTTCGGTTTTGACGGTTTCGCGGACTTCGATGAGCCGCAAACGCAGCAGCCGGTCCAGGGTCTGGTAGACGCTGGCCCTCTGGCGGACGTTGACCACGCGGTCTTTGCCCCACTGGATGAGGAGCTTTTGCATGCGGTAGGCGTGGGTAGGTTCCAGGTGGAGCATGCTCAGGATCATGAGGCCGAGCGGCGAACGGCGCGTCTTAGTATCCATAACCATAGTATGCCTAGTCTTGATTGGATTATCAATTGTAAAGAAGTTAGCGTGGATAATCGCTGGAGCCTGGACACGCCCGGTCCCCTCGAGCGACCGGCCGAGGCACGAATCTTGCACCTCCACCCTCCGGCTTTGCCCGGAGACCGCCGTCTGCCGGTCTCGCCGCAAAATGGGTTGGGTACCTTGGTTCTTTCAAATCTCCACTTTCTCGCGCTTCACAGTGGTGTTGTGAGCGCTTGCTGACGAAGAGACAGGAGGAGGCAATCTCTTGAAGAACGAAAAAAGAATTCCGACCGAAGACGAGTCCACGGCACGGGCCAAGTGGTTGGCAGAACAGTTGCGTTTCCGCATGATGGAGTCCATGGCTCAGCGCGGAGGCACAGAGGCATTTCTGCAGTTCATGCGCTCGGACGAGGGCAAGCCTGCCTGAGCATCGGACGCGGACGACTGGCCCCGGGAACCGCTTGTAGCGTCCCTCATTTGTGGCGCGACTGAAGTCGTGCCCCGATACAAAGCGCAGACTTAGCGATGCCTAAGCCTCGCGTATGGGGCTGCAGAGGGCTCTCGACCGCCGTTTCCAGGTTGAACGGTGCGGCCGGCGTTCCGATGGCCGATCGAGACCCGAGACTCCCCACTCTCGAAGCGAAGTCAAAGCGGGAACCGGGAAACCGTGGTTCCATTCCGCTTTCGCAGCGGTCTTGCTCGACACCGGGCAGGAGGGAAATCCGTTCTCTCCTGGCCTGGCAGTGTATCCTCACCCTTGGTTATGAAACGAATCCTTACAGGTCTTGTATTGACTCCGCTGGTCCTGGCCCTGCTGCTTTTGGGGCCGCTTTGGCTGGTCACCCTGGCAACCGCAGGGGTGTCCGCGCTGGCTGCATGGGAATTCCTGGGCTTGGCAAGGCAGGGCGCAGCCAACCCGCCGCGCATTGCCGTGCTGGTGGCAATTTTTGCCCTCTTTGCCGCCGACTTCGAATGGCCCGATCAAATGACGGCCAGTTTCGGGCTGCTGAGCCTGGCTCTGCTGGTTTATTGCACCTTCAACTCACCGGTGGAGCGCGTTCTGGCCGACGCCACGGCGTCGATCTTCTGCCTTCTTTACACCGGGTACACGCTGATTGCCATCCCGGCGCTGCGCGAACAGAGCAATGGGCCGTCGCTGTTGATCTTTCTGATGTGCGTAGTATGGGCCGGAGACATCGCAGCCCTCTACGTCGGACGGGCCTGGGGCCGGCACAAGATGGCTCCAACGCTCAGTCCCAACAAAACCTGGGAAGGCGCCTTCGGCTCGGTTGCCGGCAGTCTGTTGGTTGCCGGCGCGCTATTGGGACTGGCAAAGTGGTTGCAAGCGTGGGATTCCAGCAGGCTCTCTTTTCCCGAGACAGTTTGGTTCTGGCTGGGACTGGCGTTGATCGTCAACATCGCGGCCCAGGTGGGCGATCTGGCCGAGTCGGCCCTGAAGCGTTCCGCCGGGGTCAAGGACTCCGGAACCCTGCTGCCTGGCCACGGCGGCGTGCTTGACCGCATTGACGCACTGCTGTTGGCCGCTCCCATGCTCTGGTACGCGGAGATCCTGCACCAGCGCTTTTTCTAAGGCCGCCGGGTTCCTGCATCGCCGGGCAAGGGCCGGACGCTGCTGCTACCCTATGACAACTCAGTCCCGGGCCCTTGCGAAGGGGCCAGGGCAAATCGGCGACGCTCTCCGCGCCCGCCAGGGCATTGAAGAACACCATGAAACGACTTGCCATTCTCGGTTCCACCGGCTCCATCGGGCAGAGCACCCTTTCCATCGTCGAGCAGTTTCCCGAGCGCTACCAGGTGGCGGCGCTGGCCGCTGGGCGCAACATCGATGAAGCCGTGGCGCAGACCATCCGCTGGCGTCCGCAAATCGTCTCCATGGCCACGGAAGAACTGGCCGGGGAAATGACCGCCCGGCTGCGTCAGGCCGGGGTCACCGGGATCGAAGTGGCCTGGGGAACGGAAGGCACGGTAGCCTGCGCAACCTTGCCCGATGCGGATTTTGTGGTTTCAGCCATTGTCGGCGTGGCCGGCCTTGAAGCCACTCATGCCGCCATCCTGGCGGGCAAGCCCGTGGGGCTGGCCAACAAGGAGTGCATGGTGGCAGCCGGCGAGATCCTCATCCGCGCCGCCCGCGAGCGGAACGTCCCCATTCTGCCCATCGACAGCGAACACAACGCGGTCCATCAGTGCTTGCGGGTCGGCGCGCATAGTGAGGTTAAGACTATCTGGCTTACGGCCTCGGGTGGTCCCTTCCGCCATCTGCCGCTTGACCAGTTCGACGCCGTCACTCCCGAGCAGGCGCTCAAGCATCCAACCTGGGTGATGGGTCGCCGCATCACCATCGACTCGGCCACCATGCTCAACAAGGGGCTTGAGATCATCGAGGCCTGCCGCTTGTTCGATGTCCCGGCATCGCAGGTGCGGGTTACGGTTCACCCCCAATCCACGGTTCATTCGCTGGTGGAATATGTCGACGGATCGATCCTGGCGCAGATTTCTGTCACCGACATGCGGCTGCCCATTCTTTATGCATTGGCCTATCCCGAGCGGCCGGCTTCCACGCTCACGTTCGACCTGGCAGCTTTGCGCCATCTGGATTTCGAACAGCCTGACCTGGAACGATTCCCCTGCCTGCGACTGGCCTTTGAAGCTGCGGAAAAGGGCGGATCGCACTGCATCGCCTTGAACGCAGCGGACGAAATCGCGGTGGAGGCCTTCCTGGAGCGCCGCATCTCATTTACGGGCATCCCGCGTACAATTGAAGCGGTGCTCGCATCCACGCCGGAGGCGCATCCGGCCACCATCGCGGAGGTGCTCGCCGCCGACCGTGAGGCGCGTCAAACGGCTCGTGCTCTTCTGCAATAGGTCCCCGCTTTTAGGTCGCGCGCTTCAACGAGGAATAATCGTTCATTTATGCATGAATTTCTAGTTTCTGCCGTCGCATTCATCGTCCTGGTCGGCGTCATGGTAGTGGTCCACGAGTTCGGACACTTTGCCGTCGCCAAGCTCTGCGGCGTGCGCGTCGAGGCATTTTCCATCGGTTTTGGGCCGCGCCTCTTTGGCGTCAAATACGGCGACACCGATTACAAGGTCTGTCTGCTGCCGCTGGGCGGATTCGTGAAAATGACGGGCGAAAGCCCCGAGCAGAATATGGAGGCGCCCGGCACACATGCCGAGGTGCTGGCGGACGATCCAGGTGCATTCACGTCGCATCCGCGCTGGCAGCGCATGCTCATCGGCCTGGCCGGTCCGGTTTCCAACTTCATCCTGGCTTTCGTCCTCATGTTCTTTTACTTCGCCTGGATCAACGAAGTTGCGGCTTTCCAGGTCAAGACCACGACGGTGGAGTGGGTGGTCAGCGGTTCGGCCGCTGCCCAGGCAGGCATCCAGCCGGGCGACACCATTCTGCATTTCGACACCAAGGACAATCCAACCTGGGACAACGTCTTCGAACGCGCCTCGCTGAATCCCAACCAGACGGTTCCTGTCGTGGTCGAGCGCGGCGGCAAGACGCAGCAACTTTCGATGCAAGTGCCGGCGACCCTGACCGGGGACGATCTGGCCGGCATGCTGCCGCAGTACACGCCCAATCCCATTGGCGTGAGCGAGGTGCAGCCAGGAACCCCCGCGGCCCAGGCGGGTCTGCGCGGCGGCGACGCGATCGAGTCGGTCGACGGCCACGCGTTCCACTCCGTCTCTTCGTTGCTGGCTTACATGCAGGCGGGCAAGGGCGCGCCGATCTCGCTTGTGGTGCTGCGCAACGGTGTCACGCTGCCGCCCATCCTGGCGCATCCGGCCAAGCTCGACACCGGTTACAAACTCGGCTTCGTGGTGGTGCCCGTTCCGCTTCGTCACGATCCTTTGGGCGCACGGATGGCCGCGGTCAAGTCGACCCATTTCTGCGCGGACGGCTCCCTGCTGATTGTGCAGATGCTGCAGCGCATCTTCGAACACAAGGTCTCCGTCTCGCAGCTTTCCGGCCCGGTAAGCATCGCCCGCATGGCCGGCGAAGCGGCCGAAACCAAGGGCTGGTACTCGAAGTTCTACCTGGCCGGGGAGATCAGCCTGAACCTGGGCATTCTCAACCTGATGCCGTTCCCGATCCTCGACGGCGGGCTGATTCTGCTTTTGGTCATTGAGAGCGTGATTCGCCGCGACATCAGCCTCAACATCAAAGAGCGCATCTACCAGGCGGCTTTTGTGGTGCTGGTCGCCTTTTTCGCCTTTGTGATCTTCAACGACATCTCCAAGCTGCCACCTTTCACGCACCTCAAGCCGTAAGGGCTCGCCGCTTTCGATGCGGAAATCCGGGGGGCCGGGGCCTCTGTCAAGGCCCCAAGAATGTGGAAAACCCGGCGAAACCTTGAAAAACCAGGAAGAAAATCGTGTTCCACGTGGAAAACTTGGTACACAATTCCGAAATCTTGACACAAAACTGCAAAAATATGCATTGAAACTTCATGCTTCCAGGAGCGCCTTCACATGCCAGTCATTACCCCGGCGCGGGTGCGCTATGCCGAGACCGACCAGATGGGCATCGTCTACTATGCCAACTACCTGGTCTGGTTTGAGATAGGCCGCGTCGAGCTGCTGCGCACGCTGGGTCTTTCCTACCGCATGTTGGAGGTCGAACACGGGTGCATTCTGCCGGTCGTCGAGGCCACCTGCCGCTACCGCGCCCCCGCCCGCTACGACGACGAGATCCTGATTGAAACCCGGCCCACGGTGCTGCGGGGCGCGGTGATCAAGTTCGGCTACCGCATCCTCCGCAAAGCGGCCGAAGGCGAAGACCCGAAGTTGCTGGCAGAGGGCGAGACGGTGCACGTGGTCTGCGACGCCGAGCTGAACAAGAAGCCCCTGCCGCCGCACTACGCCGAAGCGCTGCGCGCCATGATGGCCGAAGAATGACGATTCGGGCAATGGAAGAGACGGGAGCGATCAGTTCCGTTATGCTATTCCCCATGGAACCGAACTTCGAGGTACGTGAGGCTGAAGAGGGTGGTTACACGGCCCGGGCTCTGGGCTACTCGATTTTTACCGAGGCCGAAACCTGGGACGAACTGCGTGGAAATGTTCTGGAAGCGTCGAGCCTGCATTTTGAGGATGAATCCGAGCGCCCGAGGCTTATCCAGTTACATTTTGTAAAAGATGAACTTATCCCGGTCGAGGCTGCATGAAGTTGCAGTCAAGCTGGGGACTTATCGCGACAGGACCGCCGATGTGCCTCATGCTCGCTCCATTTCAATTCAATTCAAAGCATCGTGGACCTGCTGTAGACCCATGCGACCAGTTCCGCTATTCTCTTCGCATGAGCGCGCTCGAACCCTGGTTCCAGGAGATGGAACCGACCCTCGTGACAGCACCCGAACTGGAAGGCATTCTGGTTGAGTTAGCCAGCCGCGAACCCATCTTTCATCGCCCGGAATTCGGCTTGACGCGGACCGAATTGGAGCGCATGACGGTCGAGGACTTCTGGGAAGTGGGCGCTTCCGGCCGCCGCTACTCTCGCAAATACGTGCTCGATGTGCTCGACCATCGCCTTGCCGCCGGGCACACCGAAGTTTGGGAGACGAGAGACTTCTATTGCAGAAAGCTTGCCGACAGTGTGTACTTGCTGACCTTCACGTTGCTCCAGAACAACGAGCGCCTCACCCGGCGAGCCACCATCTGGGAAAACACCGCCGATGGCTGGAAGATCGTCTATCACCAAGGGACGGTTGTGCTGGAAGCCTGAGGGAATAGGTCCAATATCCGGCCAAATCGTAAGACAGTGCCAGACCCGCCAGGGGTTCAGATTGACTGGCCACCGCATAACTGAAGAATCGTGTTCAGGAAGGCCCTCAGTTCGGGGCATGCGGCGGCAGCTATCGAGAGGTCCTGGTTTTGCAGGATTCGTTTTGCATCGCGCACTTTGGAATAGTCGTCCCTGCATGTGCCAATCCGAAAGATTTCCTTGATGTGAAATGACGGAGGGCGGTTGTGATTCACCATCTCCGGCGGCCCGGGCGGCGCGGTTCGATTGTGCCCGGCCACTTTCTGAATCTCGCTCCAGTACGGCAACAGCCAAGCCTCAAAATCGTGCTGAGCCACGTGGGGATGGAAACGGTCATTCGGGCCCACCCAACTGCGCATCTTGGCCTTGGCGTCGGCGGCGTCGTAAAAGTCAGCCGTGCCCGTGTACACATCGGTCAAAGCAATCACTGCTAGCGCCGGATTGCGGCCCGATAACAGGCTTTCAACCGTGCGCCGAAGCTTTGCTTCCTTGGGAATCCTGCCGTCATACGGAACTATGTCGAGATTCGGCATGTTGCCCGTGACGCGAGGCTTGAGAAATTCCCGCAGGCGGGGCAGAAATGCTTTCTCCGTTCGTCCCTCCACCAGGATTGCGATTTTCACGCGCGCGCCCCGAGACGGCCATTGCTCCACAATTCGTCGAGGGAGAAATCCCGCAGCCACGCTTCCAAGTCGAGTTCGTCTGCCCATTTCATCGAAGTCATCCCGTCCTCATCCGCATCCATCACCACAACTTCGTTCGGCTGAAGGAAGCGAATGAGGCGATCCGAGTGCGTGGCCACCACGAGCTGCGTTCTGCTTGAAGCCTCACGCATCATGTCCGCAAGCAGGCTTAATAACTCCGGGTGTAAGCTGACCTCGGGTTCATCGATAAGAGTCAGCGCAGTGAGGCCGGGACTCTGCAGCAAGGTTGCCAGCCAAAGGAAGCGCAACGTCCCTTCGGAAAGCTGGTGCATATAGAGAGGCTTGGAGAATCCCTTCTCACGCCAAGCCAAGGCCAGAGTTCCTGCAGCCACGGGCGGAAAATCGAGACGATCAAAGCGAGGGAAGGCAGAGCGAAGAGTATCTTCGATAGTCTCGAACCGATTCCTCTCGGTTTCCCTGAGATAGAAGAGGCAGGAAATTAAGTCTTCGCCATTGCGGCCTGGAAGCGTGGCGGGCTGCATCGGTTGAGGCAAGCGCACCGGTGATCGCGGGTCCACATTCAGTGCATGGTAGAGAGTCGAAGAGGCTAGCCGATTGCGAAACTCCTCCGGCTGCCTGAACATCTTCGGCACCTGAGACAGGGAGCTCTCCAGCGGCTTGTATTCCCAATTGGGATGCACAGGGCTTTTTAGTTCGATCAGCCCGTCTAAAGAACTCGGCAAGCCCGGCGGCCTGTTTGAAAGATCGCTCCCCCCAGGAATCTCATAATAAAACAACCCCTGTCCATCTCGTGTGTCTCTGAAGTAGTTGACATCTGCGCCACGAGAATAGATGCGAAGGAATGAATCCTGGTCTCCAGTATTCTTTTCGCTGAGCCGCTCTTCGTTGACTAAATATCCGACAGATTGTGGCTTGAGATTCAATGAGTAGTCCATCAATGCTTCATGGCCTAGGATCAACATTGAAATCCCGAGACGCAATTCCTCGGCCCGGTCATAAGTCAAAATACTCGATAAACCGGAGAATTCCGAGATGGACTCGCTTAGTTTCCCTTGTGCGGATTTAGCCAGGAGGGAAAATACGTCCAGGACGGAAGTCTTGCCCGTCCCATTGGCCCCAATCATTACGGACAGCGGTCGCAACGGCAACTGCACGTCTAGAAGACGACGAAAACCGTGGATCGACAAATCGGTAAATCGGGATATCTCGCGAGGAATCATGGCTTGCCTCTCAGTTTCCTCGGCATCGCCAGCCTTGTCAACGGCTCCCATCGCTCCTAAGCCCGAAGAGAATGCTACTTGTCCCGTGCCACCACGAAATCGGGCACCCACAGCAGGGCTCGCTTGAACTCGGACTCGGGCAAGGGTTTGAGCGCTTGGCGCGACTGCTCGGCGTAGCGGTCGGCCACGCTCATGGCATAGTCCACGCTCCCGTTGCGCACCAGGATCTCCTGAATCTGCTCGCGGCTCACGTGCTCGAAGCTGCGGTCGTCCAGGACCTTCTGGATGGCTTGGCGGTCGGCCGCGGTGCCGTGGTCTGCGGAGTGGATCACCGCCAGCGTGGCCTTGCCTTCGCGCAGGTCGCTGGCCACGGGCTTGCCAAGCACTTCTTCGGTCGCCGTCAGGTCCAGCACATCGTCCACAATCTGGAAGGAGAGCCCCACTGCCCGCCCATAGGCTGCGAGCCCGGCTTCTTCGGCCTCGCTGGCGCCGGCCAGCACCGCGCCCAACCGCATGGATACGGCAAACAGGCAGGCGGTCTTGCGGAAGATGAGGTCGTAGTACTCGGCTTCGGAGACGGCCTTGCCCAGCTTTTGAATCTGCAGCAGTTCCCCCTCGACCATTTGCTGCGTCAAGCCGATCAGCAGGTCGAGCACGCGCAGGTTCTTCTCTTCCAGGGCCACCTTGAAGGCCTGCATGTAGAGCCAGTCGCCGGCCAGCACGCACTTCTCGTTGCCCCAGGTGGTATTGGCCGATGGGCGCCCGCGGCGCATGTTGGCGCCATCGATAATGTCGTCGTGGACCAGCGTGGCGGTGTGCACCATTTCCACCACCGCGCCCAGGCGAATGGCCCCGTGGCCTTGGTAGCCAAGCATGTGCGAGGAAAGCAGCAGCAAGGTTGGGCGTATGCGCTTGCCCCCGCCCTCGCGCAGGTACTCGGCAATTTCCGTGATGGTGCTGACCCCGGAGGCGGCATCGCGGCCCAACTCCTGCTCGATCGCCACCAGGTCGTCCCGCAGCAGATCGAAGACCTCTCTCGCCGTCGCTATCGCCAATGTGCTCAAAATTCTCCGGTTCCCGCTCTCGTTGGTCCGTGCCAACAGCTCGTGCCCTTGATGGTGTGCCCGGCTGGCTCAGGGGAAGCGCCTGCCGGTCTCCACGCTTCCGCCTAGTTCGTGCGGTAGTTTGTAAACTGCAGTTCCAGGCCCAGTTCCTTGCCGCGCAGCAGGGCGATGATGCCTTGCAACTCGTCGCGATCTTTGCTCGATATTCTGACTGTATCGCCTTGGATGCTGGCTTGTGCTTTCTTTTTTGAGTCCTTCACCAGGCGCACGATTTCCTTCGCCTTTTCAATCGGGATGCCCTGCTGCAGCTTGATGGTCTGCTTGACGGCGCCGCCCGAGGCCTGCACCAGCTTCTCGTAGGTCATGTTCTTCAGCGAGACGCCCCGCTTCACCAGCTTCTGGCCCAGAATCTCTTTGACGGCTTCCAACTGGTACTCCCCGGCCGAGGCCAGTTCAATGGTGTCGCTACCCTCCAGCGTGATGTCGGAATGGGAGTTCTTCAGATCGAAGCGCTGATGGATCTCCTTGAGCGCCTGGTCGATGGCGTTGCGCACTTCCTGAATGTCCACCTTGCTGACGATGTCGAACGAATTCTCCTGCGCCATGTTTCTCTTATCCTCGATGTCTTGCCTCGATCCCGGCACGGAGTGCCGGAGACCGCAGTACGAAGTACTGTATCAGTTTCCCACGTCTGCCCTCAGGCCAAACAGCCTGAAGAAGTTTTTCGTGGTCGCGGCGGCAATTTCCTGGGCTTCCAGCCCCTGCAGGACCGCAAGGGTCTCGGCGGTCCGGGCGACCCAGGCAGGCTCGTTGCGCTTGCCGCGGTTGGGCAAGGGGGCAAGCCAGGGAGCGTCGGTTTCCACCAGAATCCCGTCCAGGGGCAGCCGAGCCGCCACATCGCGCAGGGGCTGCGCCTTGGGATACGTCATATTCCCGGCAAACGAGACAAGAAAGCCCATTTCGAGCGAGTGCCGCGCCTGCTCCCAGCCACCGCCGAAGCAGTGCATCACGCCGCCGAGGCCGGTGTGCCGCCAATGCTCTTCCAGCACCAAAAACAGGTCGTCCCAGGCATCGGCGGCCCCGTCTTTCGGACGGCAGTGAATCAGAATCGGCCGCTTGCGGGCCGCGGCGATTTCCAGTTGCTGGATCAGCCCCGCGCGCTGCGCCGCATGCGGTGCGCCCTCATGGTAGTAGTCCAGGCCGATCTCGCCGCAGGCTATCACCTCCGGTTCGGCCAGCAGGCCGTCGAGCTTGGCCAGTACCGCGCCGTCAATCTCCGGAGTGTTGTGCGGGTAGACGCCGGCGCTGGCGAATAGCCGGGGCAGGCCTGGCTGCCCATTGAACTGGCGGCAGATCTCGAGCGCCCCATCCATGCCGGCAGCCTGTTCGCCGATGCCGATGGCCAGCACCGCGCCGACGCCGGCTTCGAAGGCGCGACGCAGCATGGCCTCGCGGTCGTCGGCGTAGCGTTCGCTATCCAGGTGGGCATGGGAATCGATCAGCAAAGAAGCCTCAGAAAGAGTCTAAATTCTCGGGGTCGCTTTCTGGCTGTCTATGGGGCTAGACCTTCACCACAACCAATTTGAGATGTTCTTCAAATGAATCGAAATCACGGTCGCGGTGCAGGAGCTGATGACCCTCCAGAATGCAAAACGTCGCAATAAGGCAATCGATGGTGGAGCGCACCTTGATCCCGCGGTCGCGCAACAACCGATAGTTGTGGGCGGAAGCAATGGCAATCCCGGTTCCTGGAAGGTCAAAAATTGGCAGGGCTGCAAGGAAGTTCAACGTATTGCGAAGCCGGCGCTCGTCCCGCACGCCCTGGAGCACCTCACACAGAATCAGGTTCGTCAACCCCACCGATCGCAGCCCGAGCGAGGAATTCAACCAGGCAGTTTGCTCCGTCTCTTCGTTGCGAAAGTAATCGATCCACACCGACGAATCCACGATCACCATTGGGTCTCTCGCACGCCGTTCGCTTCCTACGCTGCCGGAACCTTCAGTTCCCCGGGAAGTGGTTGTTCCGCATCGTCCCAATCGGGAAAGCGGCTCTGGCGCATGGCATCCAAATCGCCATCCCAGCCGATTCCCTTCAGCCTTTGGAGCGCCTGCTTTTGCCGGTAGAGCTTGACTGCAAGGATGAGAGCTTCTTCGACGACAGCCTTCTTGGTCGTCTTTGGACTTAGCTCCATCGCCGCGCGGAGCAACGCATCGTCGATCTCGATATTGGTCCTCATCCGTTGTTTCCTCCAGCCGATCCGCGGCTGTGCTCAATCGCCTACTTCCAGCCGCTTGCGAGCCACTTGGCGAGCCAGTCATCGTCGGCAGACGGCCCGTTGTCGCCCCGTCGCTGCCGGACACCCTCTTTGCGGGCGGCCTCTTCGGCTCGGATTTCGACAAGACGGCGCAACGCCGCCTCGACCGCCCCCTTCTTGGTGGTGGTCCCGGTTGCCTTCATGGCCTGCTTGAGCAGATCCTCGTCGATATCGATGTTGGTGCGCATGAGCGGGCCTTCCGATGTGTAAGGATAGCGCGGTTTGTGTGTATGGGCAAGAAGGCTACGCGGCTTTGATCGCCTATTCGGGCGCAGAAGTCTGCAGAGAGCCGTAGACTTCCAACCATTGCGGGTCCTCAAGCAAAGCAGCAACGGCAACCTCAACATTGCTGCGTGTCAGCTTCCGGACGAAGAGGGGAGGCACGCCGAAAAAGTAATTGACGGACTCGTTGTCCATGCACCAGTAGATGTTGTTTGGGGTGGCAACCACGAACGAGTAGGTTCGCCCGTCGTCCAGGTGCAGGAACACATCCACGTTGTCGTTCTCTGGATTGATTTCGGATTCTGGAGATACGAATTCCATCTTCACTGCAAGCTTTCAGGGGAATCAACCAGCAATGCGTGTGGGCGGCGTTTATTTGAAAACTGGCGCCGAGCGTTGAGATTTGTGGTTTCCCACCCATTTCGCAAAAAACGCGAAATGGATGGGGCACGCGGCCTCGTGGGGTGGTCAAGGGCGTGCACAGAAGTCCGAGCGAGCGCCAAGCGAGCAGTTGGCCCCACCGCAGGTGGCTACTTGAGGCGGGAGCCGAGGGGCACGTCTTCCAGGAAGCCGGCCAGGACCGGCGCGCCGCCTTCGAGCGATGCGGCCAGCAACATGCCGTTGGACTCCAGGCCACGCATCTTACGGGGAGCCAGGTTGGCCACGATGACGATTTTGCGGCCTACCAGTTTCTCTGGCTCGTAGTATTGCGCGATGCCGGCCAGGATCTGCCGCTTCTCGTAGCCCAGATCGACCTCAAGGCGCAGCAACTTGTCGGCCTTGGGGATGCGCTCGGCCACCAGGATCTGCGCCACGCGCAGATCGACCTTGATGACGTCGTCGATCGAAATGTATTCCACCTGCGGTGGGGCTGGCGTTTCTCCAGCAGCGGGGGCAGTCGTGGGCGTGGTGCTGAGGCGGCTGCTGGCCAGTTCGGCAGCCACCGGCTCAACGGGGGTCGTGGCGACGGGCTGTGCTGGATCGACGGGAGCCACGGTGGGCTGGGTCATGGTGCTTTCTCCTTGGGGGGCTTGGGGCGCGGCCGCGCCGGTTCCGTGGGGCTGAACGGAAACCACGGAAGGCGCCACGGTTGCCGGTGCAGGCTCAATGGCGGCGGAGCCGCCCTCTGCTCCACCGCAGGTGGCGGCGGAACCGCCCTCCGCTCCACGCCGGGCTGCGGCCTCGACCGCGCTGCGGGTGTTTTCTTCTTCCAGATTCTGCATACGCTCCACACAATCCTTTTCCGCGCGGGGAAACAGCGGCGCGGGCTCGCCGAACTTTGTGCCCGCATTCAATCCGCCCCACGCGACGTTGGTCAAGAATGCCTGCTTTGCGGCTTCGGCAATTTCGCCCTGGCCGAGTTGACGCCAGACCTTGGCAGCCGAGTCAGGCAAGATCGGATAGACCAATGCGGTAATGATGCGGATGGACTCGGCTGCTGTTGCCAGCACCCGCGCTTGAAGCGCAACATGCTCCCCTTCGGGGCGATCCGCAGGGCGCTTCCACGGGGCGTTGGCGGTCAAGTAGCCGTCGGTCTCCGCAACCAAAGTCCAAAGAGCTTTCAGCGCTTCTGAGAAGTCCAGCGCATCGAAGGCCGGGCCAAAAGCCGCGATTGCCGCCACGGCGCTTTCGCGCAAGGCAGCCTCCGCAGGAGTTTCGGGGCCGGCCTCGGGCAGCACCCCGCCAAAGTACTTGTGCACCATGTTGACGACACGGCTCACCAGGTTGCCGTAGCCGTTGGCCAGATCGCCGTTGTAGCGCTGGACGAGCGCATCGAACGAGAAATTGCCGTCTTGCCCGAAGGGAATTTCGCGCAGCAGGAAGTAGCGCAAGGCGTCGGCGCCCAAAACCGTGTCAACCGTTTCCGCGCGCACGATGTTGCCCTTCGACTTGGACATCTTGCCCTGGTCGAACAAAAGCCAGCCGTTGGCCTTGACCGAGCGCGGCGGCGCAATGCCCGCGGCCATCAGGAACGCCGGCCAATAGACGCAGTGGAAGCGGCTGATCTCCTTGCCGATCAGGTGCATGTCGGCCGGCCAGAACTTTTTGAAGCGTTCTTGATCTTCGGGGGCGTCGGAGCCATAGCCCAGGGCGGTGATGTAGTTGACCAGCGCGTCGAGCCACACGTAGACCACGTGCTTGGGGTCGTCGAGCACCGGAATGCCCCAGGAGACGGTCGTGCGGCTGACAGACAGGTCTTTCAAGCCGCCGCGCACAAACGAGATGACCTCGCGCCGGGTCGACTCCGGGCTCATGAAATCGGGGTTGGCCTCGTAGAACTCCAGCAGCTTGCGCTCGAAGGCGGAGAGCTTGAAGAAGTAGTTCTCTTCGCTCACCGTCTCGGTCAGGCGGCCGCAGTCGGGGCAAACGGTTCCCGGAGGCCCGTCGACATAGGCCTCGTCGGAGACGCAATACTGGCCGGTGTAGGAGCCCTTGTAGATGAAGCCGCGCTGCTGCAGGGCCGCGAAGAGCTTTTGCACTCCGCGGATATGGCGCTCTTCCGTGGTGCGGATGAAGTCGTCGTTGGTCATGCCCAGCCGGTTCCACAGGCCGCTAAACTCGCCGGAAATGGCGGTAGCGAACTCGGCCGGGGTGCGCCCGGCCAGCTCGGCCGATCGCTCGATCTTCTGGCCGTGCTCGTCGGTGCCGGTGAGGAACCAGGTGTCGATGCCCAGCGCCCGCTTGCGCCGCGCAATGGCGTCGCACACGATGGTGGAGTAGGCATGGCCCAGGTGTGGCCGCGCATTCACGTAATAGATGGGCGTGGTCAGGTAATAGCGGTTTGAGTTCTCGGCAGGATTGGTCATAGGAAGGGTGCTCCGCACTTTTACTCTTTCAGGAGCCAGGGTACAAGTGCCGAATCCTCTCTATTTTACGGCATTCGGGACATTCGGTTCTCGGCAATGGCGTTGGGTGCCCCAGGTCACGCTTCTGCGACCTGGGAGGCCACGAGTCGGGCACCCTGCCTTCGCCGGCACTTGCTTTCTTGCGAATCGGCTAAGGCAGAATACCTGATTCTTCGAATCACAACAGTCCCGCAGAGTCTTTTGCAATCTGCTCACCTCAGCCCGGCACAGAGCAAGGGAGGCAAGTGGTAAAATCACCTTGAAAATCAAGGATTTCTGAGGTTCTTTCCCGTGTATCTTCGATTGCAGCAGAGTCTCCGCGCCCACCTTCGCAGCGTTTTGGAAGCAAAATACGGCCTTCAGCTCGACACCATCCCGCTGGAGATTCCGCCGGATCAGCAGTTTGGCGAGCTGGCCACGCCGCTGGCTTTCGAACTGGCGCGCAAGCTGCGCAAGGCCCCCAAGATCATCGCGCAGGAGATTGTTGCCGCGCTCGGCACGCTCGACGGGTTTGCCTCTTTTGAGGTTGCCGGCTCCGGTTATATCAACGCCCGCTTCGACCGCGCTGCCGGCGCCAAACTGATTGCTGGAGGCGAGGATTCCCAGGTCCCCAAAGGCGAGGGACCTGGGGCACCCGTCCCCTCCAAGCAGATTCATTCGCTGGTGGAGCATACCAGCATCAATCCCAACAAGGCCGCGCACATCGGCCATCTGCGCAACGCCATCCTGGGCGACACGTTTGTGCGCCTGCTGCGGGCCGCCGGGCAAAAGGTGGACGTGCAGAACTACATCGACAACACCGGCGTGCAAGTGGCCGATGTGGTGGTGGGCTTTCTGCATCTGGAAGGCCAGTCGGTGGCCGAAGTGCGCGCGCTGATTACAGAATGCGAGCGCCGCACCGCAGTCGCTGGCGCCGAAGGCGCATTTGGCCCCACCGCAGGTGGCGCAGTTGGCCGCACCGCAGGTGGCGCAGTTGGCCGCACCGCAGGTGCCTTTGACTACTACTGCTGGGACCTCTATGCCAAGACCTCGCAGTGGTACGAGCAGGGAACGGCGGAAGAGAATGTCGAGCGCAAAAAACTGCGCTATGCCACACTGCACCTGATTGAACAGGGCGGCAACGAGACGGCCGAGATCGCTGAGCTGATTTCGACTTCGGTGCTGCGCCGCCATCTTGAAACCATGCTGCGGCTGCAAATCGAGTACGACTTTCTGCCCCGCGAGAGCGAGATTCTGCACCTGAAATTCTGGGATGCGGCCTTCGAGCAGTTGAAGCAGACCGGCGTTCTCTACTTCGAGACCGAAGGCAAGAACAAGGGCTGCTGGGTGATGACGCGGCCGGGCTATATCGCAGAAGAAAACGAGGACGGCCCGAAGGGCACGAACGAGGATGCCAAGGTTATCGTGCGCTCCAACGGCACGGTCACTTATGTGGGCAAAGATATCGCCTACCACTTATGGAAGTTCGGCCTGCTGGGCAAGGACTTCGGCTATAAGCCGTTCTTCACTTATCCCGACCACGATTGTTGGATATCTTGTATGGAAGACGGTGCGAAGCACCCGCATCCGCACTTTGGCGGGGCGCAGGCAATTTACAACGTCATCGACGCAAGGCAGAGCGATCCGCAGGCCAACGTGATCCAGGCTCTTCGCGGGATGGGTTACACCGACCAGGCCGATCGCTATACGCACTTCAGTTATGAGATGGTGGCGCTCACGCCGCGCTGCGCGGTCGAGCTGGGTTACGACGTGTCGGCGGAAGACCTGGCGCGGCCTTACATTGAAGTCAGCGGTCGCAAGGGTTTCGGCGTCAAGGCCGACGATCTGATTGACAAGCTGATTGTGGCAACGCGCGCCGAAACCGATGCGCGCCAAACTGGGCGCGACGACGCCGAGCGCCAGCAGATTGCCGAACAGATCGCCATCGGCGCGCTGCGTTATTTCATGCTCAAGTTCACGCGCAACTCGGTTATCGCTTTCGACTTCAAGGATGCGCTGAGTTTCGAGGGCGAGACCGGCCCGTACATTCAGTATGCCGTGGTCCGCGCGCGGAACATATTCCGGAAAGCCGGGCTCACGCCCGAAGCGGCATTGGAGAGCCTCTTCGCAAATCGGCATCCTCCAGCCAGTGTGTTAGGGCATGACTTCAGTCGTGCCGATAATGCAAAGAAAGAAGAGGGGGCTTTAGCCCCTGCGGCAACTGCGTCTTCCTTCAACATCGGCAGTTACCTCGGCGGCGACCAGGGCGACGATATCTGGGGGCTGTGGCTGCGCGCGGCGCGGCGCACGCTGGTGCTGGAGCAGTGCATCAACACTTCCGAACCGGCGTATCTGGCCAAGCACGCCTTCCAGTTGGCCCAGGAGTTCAATAACTTCTATCACAAGCACCATATCCTCACCGAAGAAGATCCGGCTCGCAAAACGTTCCTGCTGGCCACGGCCGCCATAGCCCTTCGCGAGTTGATAGAAGTGCTGAGCTGGCTGGGCATCGAAAGCCCCGAAGCAATGTAGTGCCTGCTCGAAGCTCAAGTGTGCGGCCGTCACAGCCGCACTCCGGCCCCGGCAGTGTATAGTGCAGGTCAACTATGCTGCCCATTCAAGAGATCGCGCAGAAACTCTCGCTGTCGCCTGCCCACTATGAATCCATCGGCGCCTATGGAGCCAAGCTCTCGCTCGAGCTGCTCACCGATCCCGCGTTTCCGGTCCGCGGCAAGTTCATCCTGGTGACGGCGACCACGCCCACCACGTCCGGTGAAGGCAAAACCGTGGTTTCGATCGGCCTCGCGCAGGCCCTGGAACGCATCGGCCGCAAGTCCATCGTGACCTCGCGCGAGCCCTCTCTCGGCCCGGTCTTTGGCCTCAAGGGCGGAGCGGCCGGCGGCGGTTTGTCGCAGGTGGAGCCGAGCCAGAAGATCAATCTCCACTTTCATGGCGACTTTCACGCCATCACCAGTGCGCATAACCTGCTTTCGGCCATGATCGACTCGCACCTCTTCCATGGCAACGCGCTCGATCTCGATCCCGCCGCTGTCACGTGGCCCCGCGCTCTGGACATGAACGACCGCGCCCTGCGCCGCATCGTGGTGGGCGTCGGCCTGAAGGGCGACGCCCCCAGCCGCGAATCGGGATTCGTGATTACCGCCGCGTCGGAGATCATGGCGATCATGGGCCTGTCTTCAAGCCGCGCCGATTTGCGCCGGCGCCTCGACGCCATCGTGGTCGGAGTCAATCGCAGTGGCCACCCCGTCACGGCAGCCGATCTGGGCGTTACCGGGGCCATGATGGCGCTGCTCGCCGATGCCCTGCTGCCCAATCTGGTGCAGACCACCGAGGGCACGCCCGCGCTGGTGCACACCGGCCCGTTCGCCAACATCGCCCACGGCACCAGCAGCGTTCTGTCGCAGCAGATGGCGCTTCGCCTGGCCGACTTTGTGGTGAACGAAGCCGGATTTGCTGCCGATCTGGGCGCGGAAAAGTACTTCGACGTCGCCATGCGCGCCTCCGGCATCGAACCCGCCGTTGCCGTGCTGGTAACCACGGTGCAGAGTCTGCGTGCGCAGGGAGCCGATTCCCCGCAGGATTCGCTGACCGCCGGCTTTGCCAATCTCGCGCACCATATCCACACGCTGCGCGGCTTTGGCGTGCCCATCGTGGTTGCTCTCAACCGCTTTCCCGCGGATCAGGCCGCGGAACTCGAAGCGGTTGCGGCTTATTGCGCGCAACTCGGCGTTGCCTTTTCCACTGTCGAAGCCTTTACCAAGGGCGGGCGGGGCTCGATCGATCTGGCCGAAAAGGTGATCGCGGCCATCGATGCCAACCCGTCGCCCAAAATCGTGCCCGCTTACTCGCTGGCAGACTCAGTCGAAGAAAAAATCCGCAAGGTAGCCACGCAGGTATATGGCGCCGGCGATGTGGCGTTCTCCGACGAGGCGCGCACCAAGCTCCAGCGTTTTGCGGAATGGGGATTCGCCGGCCTTCCGGTGTGCATCGCCAAGACGCAGTATTCGCTCTCCGACGATCCCAAGCGCATGGGCGCGCCCACCGGATGGACGCTCAACATCCGGGACGTGACGCTATCCGCCGGCGCCGGCTTTGTTGTCGCCGTAGCCGGCAACATGATGCTGATGCCCGGCCTGCCAAGCACGCCGCGCGCTGTTTCTGTCGATGTGGATGAGGATGGGACCATCACCGGGGTGTGAATAGACTTGGGGCACTCCGTAGCGGGTTTGGAATTCCGGAAGCGATGCAACGCCCGGAAAGAGTAGATTGGAAGGAGCACACGCGGTGAAAGTTGAAGCTCAAACCTATAGGTCGGTAATGGCTGATCCATCCGGATATGGCCCTTTCTTCCAGGATCAAGATGCAATTCAGGGCTCTCTTGAAGGCGTCTGCAAAGCCTGGGCAACGTATCTCCAATTCCACAGAGACCGGACAAGCATCCTTTTTGGGAAGCAGGAACTCCCATGGGAAATGATCGAACGAGCGATTGTCAGCACTCTTTCTGCCGCAATTATTCGTGAGTTCCCATTGTCTGTGGTTCTCGAGGAGTTCGTGGTTCCCAGGCAGAAGCCCGGACTTGATCAGGGGTCAGAGGGGAACGGCAGCAAGGGCCGATGTGACCTTTGGGCATCGATTCCAGAACTTAAGGTGGGGGCTAGGGACTTCAGCTTTTACCTCGAAGCAAAGCGGGTGAGAATGCCGAAGACAACTGCAAATCTTGGACACTATCTCAATACTGACAGAGGCTTGAGTAGGCTTATTAACGACTACTTGAAAGCAAGGGGCGAAAAGATCAGAAAACTGAGCCCGTATCGAAATCTTAAATCTCGCGTCCATGAGCACTATGTAATTGGCATGATGGTGATCCCCTTGAAACATAGCGATGGCGACCCGAAGGGTGCTGCCCTCTTCAACGAGATCAAAGAAATTCTGGATACGACATTCGGGACGAGACGACCGGTATTTGTGAAGGGGCAGCCAGGGGCGGAATCATCAAAGCGATACAGAAGAATGGGCAGATTTCCAACGGTGGCATTGGTACTGCCGCCAGACCAGAAACAGACAGGCATGGTCGCCACATTAACGGTCTTTGGTTCAACAAGTAAGTTTCTGTCTGGCACCCAAAACATCTCTGACTAAGAAGATTTCCGGGCGCCCCAGGCCTCACCTTTGAGACCTGGGGCAGCCACTGAAGCCCTTGCGAGCGCCAAGCGAGCGTCTGCCCCACCGCAGGTGGCGAGCGTCTGACGCACCGCAGGTGGTGGTTAGTAGCTCCGAACCCACTCCAGGATGGAGCGGACGGCGACGCCGCTCGGTCCCTTGGCGATGTAGGGCTTGTTCTCTTCCATCCAGGCCATGCCGGCGATGTCCAGGTGAATCCAGGGCGTGTCTTCGGCAAACACCTTCAGGAACTCCGCTGCGGTCGATGCGCCGCCCCAGCGTCCGCCGGTGTTCTTGATGTCGCCGATGTCGCTCTTGATTTGTTCGGCGTACTCGTCGCCCAGAGGCAGCCGCCAGAACTTCTCGCCGCTGGTGGCCAGGGCCGCGTTGAACTTGTTAAATGTCTCGTCGTCGTTCGAGAAGGCTCCGGCGTTGACCATGCCCAGCGCCACGACGCAGGCGCCGGTCAGGGTGGCCGCGTCAATCAGGTGGGTTGCGCCCAAGGTTCTGGCATAAGTGATTCCGTCGGCCAGCACCAGGCGGCCTTCGGCGTCGGTGTTGATGATCTCGATCGTCTTGCCGGGCTTGTTCGGGGCAATGGGCATGGCCGTTTGCACGTCGCCGGGCTTTTGCGCCTTGCCGTCGGGCATGTTTTCGGCCGCGCACACAATGCAGATGACCCGCACCTTGGGCTTGAGCAGGGCAATGGCCCGCATGGCGCCCAGCATGGCCGCGCCGCCCGCCATGTCGTACTTCATC
>CAZLMY010000070.1:0-28720 GCA_964560845.1 uncultured Occallatibacter sp.
CGGTCGTCGATCTCAGGCTTTGTTTTGAGATGTCGAAGACCGAGAGCACGCGCAATACCTGCATCGTGGTTGTCGAAGTTTTGCTCGACAACGAGTCGACCGTCATCGGCGCATTGGCCGACTCGGTTGAGGAAGTCATCGACCTGGAACCGGATCAGATTCAGCCTGCGCCACGGATCGGCACCCATATTCGCACCGACTTCATCAAGGGTATGGGCAAGCGCGACACACAGTTCATTATGATCCTCGATATCGATCGCGTCTTCTCCGCCGAGGAACTTGCAGTAGTCCGGGCGCCGGAACCCAGCAAGCAGATGGTTGAAGTCGCAGCTTGACGGGGATCCCTGTTTCCCTGCCTTTGTTGAAACTGCGTTCTGTGGTCTGCTCCTACAGGGCAGGCCGCTTGACTCGAGCCATTTGAGGAACGACTTTTTAGGCACGGCACGGAGAGAGGATATGGGTGCTCACGGCACCCGCTACTAGCCATGAGCCATCGCGACGAATCAATCTCTCCACGGGACTATAAACGCCTTTGCGGGCTTATTTACGAACAGGCCGGCATTCACCTGGGCACCGAGCGCAAGACCATGCTCGAGGTACGCATCAAGCGGCGCTTGCGGGTGTTGGATCTGGCGTCGTATGGGGACTACTGCGATTATCTCTTTGGGCACCAGGGGCTCAGGGATGAGATCGTCCATCTTATCGATGCTGTAACCACCAACAAGACCGATTTCTTTCGCGAGTCTGCTCATTTCGATGCTTTGGTTGACCGTGTGCTGCCCGAACTGGTCTCGGCCAATCTCTACGGACGCGAAATGCTTTTCTGGAGCGCCGGCTGCTCTACCGGCGAAGAACCATATACCCTTGCGATGGTGCTCAGCGAGTATGCCTTAACCCATCCTGGATTTCGGTTCAGGATTCTGGCCACCGACATTTCTACAACGGTGCTGGAAAAAGCAGCTGCAGGAGTGTATACCGAGGAAGTGATCGGCCCGGTGCCCTCGACGCTCAAGCGAAAGTACTTCATGCGCAGCCGCGACCGTGGCTCGAACCGTGTGCGCGTGGTGCCTGAATTGCGCCACACAGTCGAGTTTCGCCGCCTCAACTTCATGGATGCCGACTACGGCCTTGAGGAAAGGGCAGATGGAATCTTCTGCCGCAATGTGATTATCTACTTTGATCGGCCCACCCAAGAGCGTATCTTGAAGAGGTTGGCAATGAATCTGTTGCCTAATGGTTATATGTTCGTAGGCCACGCCGAGACCCTGCACGACATGGATCTCCCACTGACTCCGGTGGCTCCGGCGCTCTACAGGAGAGTCGATGCCGGATCAAGATGACCCATTGCCGGAAATCTATGTTCAGCCAGGCGAATCGCACCTGGTCAAAGAACCTTCGATCATGCGCACGTTGCTTGGGTCTTGCGTCGGAGTCGTGTTCTGGGCACCTCGTTTGAACCTAGGTGCACTCGCTCATCCGATGTTGCCAAACATCCCGACGCAGCGCCATTTGAATCTGACCCTGGCGGCAAGCCGCCGTTATGTCGACTTCGCCATTCGCGACCTGATTCGGCAATTCGATGCCCTCGGCGCGCGTCGCGGCGAAGTGCTGGTCAAGCTGTTCGGGGGAGGCGACGTCCTGCTCATGAACTCCGATGCTGCTCGGCCGACAGTGGGCAAATTGAACTGCGAATCTGCGCTCAGGGTCTTGAGCGTAGAAGGGCTTGACGTAGTCGCATCGAGTCTTGGCGGCAGGACCGGAGTCAACATCCAGTTCCACACTGGAACTGGAGAAGTGTTGCTCAAGCGACATCGCTGAGCCGGGACTCAGTTGGTCCTTGCAGCGCAAGATGTATTCGAGAGGCGGCAGTTGTGGGCACACCGAAGATTCGAGTTTTGATTGTGGACGACTCCGCCGTGGTGCGGCAGACACTGCAAGAAGTGCTCTCGTCGGATCCCGATATCGAAGTGATGGCCACGGCTTCGGATCCGTATGTCGCGGCTGAACGCATCAGCAAGGAAGTACCGGACGTAATCACTCTCGATATCGAGATGCCGCGCATGGATGGGCTCACCTTCCTCAAGAAAATCATGAGCCAACATCCCATTCCGGTGGTAATTTGTTCCAGCCTGGCCGACGAGGGGGCGCAAAGCACATTCAAAGCGCTTGAATATGGCGCCGTAGACATCATCACCAAACCTCGCCTTGGAACCAAGCAATTCCTTGAGGACTCCCGCATTCTCATCTGCAATGCCGTGAAGGGCGCGGCTGCCGCTAAAATGCGTGTTCTCCGGCCTAGCCAGACCGTTGAGCCCAAGCTGACGGCCGATGCCATTCTCTCTCCAGCCACTCATGCCATGGCGGAAACCACAGAGAAGGTTGTCGTCGTTGGGGCCTCCACCGGCGGCACCGAAGCTCTGAAGACGTTTCTCGAGGCACTGCCGCCCGATACCCCGGGAATAGTGATTGTGCAGCACATGCCGGAACTCTTTACGCGGGCATTCGCTAATCGCCTCGATAGTCTCTGCGCGATCACCGTCAAGGAGGCAGAGACCAACGACACCGTGATTCGCGGGCGGGCGCTCATTGCTCCTGGCAACCACCATCTGCTGCTAAAGCGCAGCGGCGCGCGTTACTACGTCGAGATCAAGGACGGCCCGCTGGTTTGCCGCCATCGCCCTTCCGTGGATGTGCTCTTTCGCTCTGCGGCCCGCTATGCCGGACGCAATGCTATTGGTGTAATCATGACCGGAATGGGCGACGACGGCGCGCACGGCATGCTCGAGATGCACCAAGCCGGCGCCTTGACGATTGCGCAGGATGAAGCCACTTGCGTGGTATTCGGCATGCCCAAGGAAGCTATCAAACTTGGTGGCGTCTCCAAGATCTTGCCGCTGCATTCCTTGGCTGCGGCGATCCTCTAGCGCCGGCTCAATCCTGAGCGGATCGAGCCGGCGCCCTATCAGGCCAAATGCCAAGGCGCGCGATAGGGCCGCGTCAACAAGGCACGTGCGGCTGGGTCGTTCAGAATTTCCTCCCGTTCCACATCCCATTGAATCTTGCGGCCGACTAACATCGAGATAAGTCCAAGATGCCCCGGCAGCGTGGAGTGATGCGCGGTCTCGACCGGCGCAATGGTCGGCTTGCGCGACTTGGCGCAGTCCAGAAAATTGCGCTGATGCCCATGCGACTCATAGAGCTTCACCTTGCGCATCTCCTCGGGCAGTGAATCGCCTTTGATCCACGCTGGGTTGGAGGCATCGAATCCATTGCGATCGACCCATACCCAGCCGTCGCTTCCAATCCACCTGGTTCCCATCTTGATGGCAGGATCGCCGCCCGCAATAACCATCGTCACGTCGCCGGGGTATTGCGTAACTTCTTTGCGATACTTGCATTCGACCTTGTAAGTCGTGGCGGTGTTCCAAACAGCATTGGGCTGGGGAAACTCGCCATGCCCTTCAATCTCGGATGGTCCGGTGGTATCGAATCCCATGCCCCAATGCGCGATATCACCGTGGTGGCCGATCCAGTCGAGTAACTGGCCGCCGCCGGTATTGTAATTCCAGCGCCAGTTCTGGTAAACACGCGCCTCGATATACGGTTCCATGCGCGATGGGCCGATCCAGCGATCGTAGTCGAGTTCCGGCGGTGGTGTGGAGACGGCCAAGTCCCACGCCGGTGTGCCGGGCACAATGTCCGCGGGGCTTGCAATCTTGCCGGGCAACGACGCCAATTTCTGCATCAGAGCGGGTACGGTGCCTGGGAAATCGTGATGCCCTCCGGGCAGGCCGACCTCAATGCGCGTGACTGTGCCGATGAGTCCGTTGCGCACTATCTCCGCGGCCTTGTGAAATGTGGGCAGCGAACGCTGCCACGAGCCGGTTTGCCAGATGAGGTTGTTCTGCTGCACGGCTTTCACAATGGCTTGCTGTTCCGCGACGGTGCGGGCCAACGGCTTTTCGCCGTAGATATCCTTCTTGCGGCGTGCTGCTTCGGTGGCTACGAGCGCGTGCCACTGGTCGGGAATGGCGATCATCACGGCGTCGATATCGTCGCGCGCAATCATTTCGCGATAGTCGCGATAGGCCTTGCAGTCCTTGTTGCCATAGCGGTTGTTGACTGTGTCCACGGCGGCCTGCAGGTGACGGCTGTCGAGGTCGCAGGCAGCCACCACCTGGCAATCCTGCTCGGCAAGAAACGCCTTGGTGTTGCTGGGACCCATCATGCCCCAGCCGATCACGCCCAGGGTGATGCGATTGGAAGCGGACGGGCGGCTCTGGCCCCATGCGCCTGCTGGCACCAATGCTGCGGCCCCTGCAGCTTTCAAGAATGCGCGCCGCGAAAGAGCGGAAAGCGGACTTCTCATCGTCGTCTCCAGACTCAAGCCGCATTGGAACCCCGGCCCGATCTCAGCAGGAATTGTTGCACAACGAGCTCAATGCGGGGCGAGCGGGCCCTTTCACAGAAACTTGCGGATGACTGAGGCGAACCGCGTATACAGGAACGAGACACTCACGAGAGCCAATCCCAGCACGATGAGGGTGGTGTAGCGATCCGAAGGCGAAAGCTGCCACACATCCATGACCAGGATCTTGGCCACGCTGACCAGCAGCAACCCGAGCCCGGCCAGGCGGAAACTGCGCTCGCCCACAGCCAGCGCGAACAGAAAGACTGCCAGCCCCAGCACGCTCCAGGCAATGGTGATGTGCCCGGAACTGAGCTTGATGGCTAGGGCGACGACTTCCAGCAGAAAAGCGGCAAAGAAGAAGCTTTGCTCCGGAAAACGGAGCAGCATCGCAAGATCGGGCGGCAACACGAAGGTGGGGTTCGTGAAGCGGTCTTCAGCCTTTAGGCGATACGCAAACGGCAGAGCGGACAGCAGGATGAATGCCGACGCACCGAGGTGAAACAGCGGCCCGTGCCAGAAGTCTGTAGGGGTGTCAACGATGAGGTCGAGGAAGAAGGCGCGGGCTATGACCGCGGCGACCAACACCAATGCTTGAACCAGAAACGTCCTGCGGCGCAGCAACCAGGCTAGTGCGAGCAGCACTGCCGCCATGCCCGCCCAGATCGGGGTGACCCAGGTCTCTCCTTCGGGCACCGGTACCCAGGTGGAAGGGAAGCGATAGGCAAACCACAGTGCGATGGACAAGGTGCCCATCGCGTCGGCAATCAAGCCGACGATGTGTTCTGCTCGAGTGCAGATTTCGCGGTTGCGGGTGCGCTCAAGCAACAGGTAGCCAACTCCTGCGAGGACAAGAACTTCAAGCAAGAGAGAATTCGTCAAGCTGAAGCGATGGATTTCGGCCAGTGAGCCATCCGGGAGAATCGCGATTGGTGCAGCAGGCCCGGCAGAGGTCAGGTCGCCGGCAAGGTAGCGCGCAAATCCCAGTGCCGCTAGCAGCAATCCCTGCCAGCGCAGGAAATCCTTGGGGCTGAAGCGGCCAATCTCAAATAGCGCTATCCCCAGCGCAGCCCACACCGGGATCAGAAACCGTCCAGAGGAAAGATCGGCAGCCACAAAGGCCAGCAGCAGCGAAGCAGCCCAAGAATAGGCAGGGGCTACGTATGGGCTAGAGCCTGTTGGCACCGTTTTGCGGCGCATCCCACCATAGAGCAGAACCACAGCGGCAATCAGCGGCGCCTGATGTCCCCATCGTCCCTGGGTCCAGAGATCCCAAACGAAGAGGCCAAGCAATGCAGCTACAGCCAGGAAATCTGCTTGCAAGGCCAGCGTTTGCGCCTTGACCCAATCCGCAGCCAGCCCCAGCACAATCACCAGCGCCAGCCAGCCCACCGGCACCCAAGACGCAGGCAGCACGACCCACAATGCGGCTGCAGCCACACCGGTGCCCAGCCAACTGATGGACGGCAGTACAAGAGACTGCCAGGCGGCCAGGTCGAATCCCCAGGATGCAACGCGGGGCAGCACCCTGGGAAAGACCTCGGAGCGAACCCAAAATGCCAAGGCCGCGAGAGCAAGAATCGCTGTTTCTCCGGGGTGGCGGCTGGGGTCGGGATAGTTCAGGCGGAACTCGACCAGCGGCGCAATGTGATGGAATGCCAGAACTGCCGCCGAAACCAAGGCCAGGACATCGGCTTCAATTGCGAGCGGTGTGGCGTTTGCCTTGTTGGCAACGAGTGCCATCAGCAGCACCAGCGCCAGCCAACCCACAGGAACCCACATATCGGGCAGAGCGACCCACAGAGCCGCCGCAGCGGCTCCGGCACCGAGCCAACTCAGGAAGGGCAACATCGCGCCGTGCCATGTGCGGATATCGAAACCGGCAGTGCCTTCAGTACCGATCTTCGGCAAAACACGAGGAAAGACTTCGGAACGCACCCAGAAGCCCGCTGCCGCCAATCCCAGCACCGCTGTTTCGGCAGGATGATGGCTGGGATCGGGATAGTTCAGGCGAAGAAATACCAGGGACCCAATATGCTCGGAGAGCAGGACTGCCGCCGCACCGAGAGCCAGCAGGTCGGCCTCCAGTGCCAGCACCACGCCGCCGAACTTGTGCCCTGCGGCAGCCAGGATCAGAACCAGCGCCAACCAGCCCACCGGGACCCACATATCCGGCAGCACCACCCACAGCGCCGTCGCGGCTGCGGCCAGGCCCAACCAACTGGTGACCTTCAGAGCCAGTGCCTCGACCTCGGCCGCCGCAATCTGCGGCCAGCGTCGCGGATAGACCTCCGCATGGATCCAATAGAGTGTCGCCGCCAGCACTAGGGACGCCGTCAACGTCAAGTGATGGTGAGCATCCGGGTAGTTGAGCCGGAACCAGAGCAGTGGCACGATGTCGTAAAAGGCCAAAACTCCGCCGGTCACCAATCCTGCCAGCAATCCCAGCCGGCGAAAGACCGGTTCGCCCAGCCGCAGCCCGCAGACGGCCAGAATCTGCGCCTCGACCAGCCACAGCACCGGCCAGCTCACGCCGTGGAACTTCAACGGAACCGCCGAGATGAGCAGCACCGTGGCAATGGTCGACAGCACTACGAAGGCTTGCCGCCTTCGGCTGCGGACCCGGAATGCCAAGCCCATTTCGACGGCGCCCAAAGCCATCAGCGCCCAGAAGGCCCATTCCGGATGCGCCGACTGGTATTTGAGCAGCCCCAGAACGCCGATGGAGTTGAACACCGCCGAGAGGCTGGAGAGATTCTCCTCTTTCTGGTCACGCGGCGTGCGCAACACATAGGCCAGGCGGAAGATCATCCAGTAAATCAGGATCAGAACGGTGGAGGGCCAGAACTCTGTAAAGGCCGCACGATTGTCGGGCAACACCCGAGTGAGCCAAACCAGGTGGCTCCCATAGACGGCAATCATGCCGGCCAGTTCAAGCCAAGCCCAGTGATAGACAGTGGTGACCACCACCAGGGCCACGGCCAGCACCACGCTCGCCGTCAGGCTGAATACCACGGTCCCGTCCGCGCCTTCCAAATGGCTGGTGAGCAGGGTGGCAAAGCCCAGCATGAAGGCCAAGCCTGTGACCGTCTGCGAACGGTAGCGCAATGAATGCGCCACCATGCCCGAGGCCACAATCAGCATGAGCACCAGGTCTGCGGCCAGCGAATCGAGCACACGAGCTGCCGCGATATGGTGCAAGGCAAAAGTGGTGAAGAAAGCCAACGCCCACCCGCCTCCGATACCGCCTCGGGCAAAGACGCGATAGATGGCCTTCTGCTCCAGCCATACGCCACCGGCCAGCAGCGCCAGGCTCACCGCATAGCCGGTGATCACTTTGCCTGCAGGTCCCCATGTCTCCAGTTTCAGGGCCAGAAAAAACGCCAACCCGATCACCAGAATCGCAATTCCCAGCTTGTTCAGCCAATTCGCTCCCAGGCGCTCTTCCAGGCTGAAGATTCGTTCCCGCGCTGAAGCCCTTGTTTCGAATTCGTCCGGGCTCGGCACATTCATCGGAGGCGGTGGAATGGGCGCACTCTTCACCGGTTCTTGCACCGGTTCGATCAGGAGCGCCGCCGCAGGGAACTGCACAGGCGCCACCGGAGGAACAGGCGTCACGGGCGGAACTGGTCGAACCGGCTCGACAGGCTGCACAATCGGCGCCGCGTGCCGGAACGCCGCAACGGGCGGGGGCAGCGTGACCTTTGCCGGAGTCGGCATGGGGTCCGGCATTGGCTCTAGCCTGGCAGCCGGAGCCGGCTGCGATTCCTTGGCCGGTGGATTTGCTGGAACTTCCTTTGCTGCGACCGGCGGGCTTGCGGAACTCGAAGCCGCACGTCGCAAATCGGCGAGTTGCGTCCGCAAAAAGCGAGTCTCGCTGCTCAGCGCCTCCATCTCGGAGCGCAGTAGGTCCAAGGCGTTCTGGATATTTCGCCAGACCGCAAAGATCACAATCCCGAATACGATGAACAGAAATCCCATAAAGATGATTGGCGGGAATTATAGCCGCTGACCTGCTGTCGCAACGAATTATCTCTTCGCTTCCACAACAGCAATGTCAATTCATCTGCCCTTAACGAGCAGGCATCAACCCCGTTTCCCCAAAACGCTCCCGCAATGAAGCCTGCGGATGATTAGCGTCTAGGCGCTGACGGGGTAAGAATTCATTCAGTTGAATCGAATGACATATATCCTCAATGCCCAAAGTGCGCCTTGGGATTCGCACCCTATAATGAAGAATGGCCGGTTGTGTCCTGAGGGTCTCTGAGGCTACAGGGGCACGGCCGGAACATTTCTTCCCGGTGCCTTCCCTTTGAATGACGCAATCATTATCCGCGGTGCGCGGACGCACAACTTGAAGAACATTTCCTGCGAGATCCCTCACGGCAAATTGACGGTGGTGAGCGGTGTCTCGGGTTCAGGCAAGAGTTCGTTGGCCTTCGATACCATTTATGCCGAAGGACAGCGGCGCTATGTGGAATCCCTTTCCGCCTATGCCCGCCAGTTCCTGGAGCGGATAGAGAAGCCCGATGTGGATCTAATCGACGGACTGGCCCCGGCCATCGCCATCAAGCAGAAGAACTCCACCCGCAATCCTCGCTCGACAGTTGCGACGGCGACCGAGATCTACGACTACTTGCGGCTGCTTTACGCGCGCTGCGGAACAGTGCACTGCATCTTCTGCGACGGCCTCGTCAAGCGGGACTCCATGGACGAAGTGGCTGAAGCAGTGTTGGCGCTGGGGGAGGGAACCCGGCTCCAGGCCTTGTTTCCCGCGATGAATGCGGTCCTGCCAACGGAGCCCGAGCCTGCCGTCAAGCCGGCAATCAAGGGTGTCAAGGCCCCTGGAAGGCCGCCCAAGTCCGCAGCCAAGTCCAAAACCGCTGTCGCCAACGTTGGGTCCCTGCACACAGAGGCTCTCAAGGCTCGCCTTTTGGAACTGCGCACTTCCGGGTTCAACCGGCTCTATCAGCAGGGAAGTATCTTCGAGTTCTCCACACCGGAGTCGCTTCTCGATCTGGACTTCACCCTGCCGGTCTTCGTGCTTCTCGATCGCGTTGTGGTCAGCGCCGAGAATCGGTCTCGCATTGTGGATGCCGCCGAAATTGCATACCGCGAGGCCGGCGAGGTGGTGTTTGAAGAGGTGCCGCGCCACGACACGGCGGAGCGCAAGCGGCACAGATTCTCCGGTGCCTACGAGTGCAAAAGCTGCCATCGCCCCGGCAAGGAGCCCGAACCCAGGCTCTTCAGCTTCAACAACCCGTTCGGGGCCTGCCCGCGCTGCCAGGGATTCGGCAATACCGTGGATTTCGACCTGAACCTGGTGATTCCCGACAAGGGCTTGACCCTGGCCGAAGGCGCCATCGATCCCTGGGAACGCCCAAAATACAAGCCGTGGTACGCGGATCTGCGCAAGCAGGCTGGCGAACTCGGCATCCCCCTCGATGTTCCCTGGCGGGAGATGCCTGAGCCGGCCCGGGAAACGGTGCTGCGCGGGAAGGGAAGCTTCCTGGGCATCTTTGGCTTTTTTGCGGAGATGGAGCGCAAGAAGTACAAGCTTCATGTGCGCGTGATGTTGAGCAAGTATCGCGGCTATGCGGAGTGCCCCGACTGTCGCGGCCAGCGGTTGCGGGCCGAGGCCCGTGCCGTGCGTATCAACGGAAAGAATATCTGCCAGGCGGCGGCCTTGACTATTGCCCAGGCCAAGGAATTCTTTGGCGCACTGAAGCTGACTCCCATGCAGGAAGTGATCGCCGGGCCGATTCTGGACGAGGTGCGGCAGCGGCTGGGCTTTCTGGACGCGGTCGGCCTCGAGTACCTGACCCTGGACCGGCTGGCCTCGACGCTCTCGGGCGGAGAAGCACAGCGCATTCAACTCGCGACCTCGCTCGGGTCACGTTTGGTGGGTACGCTCTATGTGCTCGATGAACCCTCGATCGGCCTGCATACCCGGGACACGGCGCGGTTGATCAAGATTCTGGAAGAGTTGCGGGACCTCGGCAATACGATTCTGGTGGTGGAGCACGATGCGGATGTCCTGCGAGCCGCCGACCACCTGCTCGATCTAGGGCCAGGCGCAGGAGAATTTGGCGGCAAGCTCCTGGCCGAAGGTGTCCTGGCGGAGATTGAGGCCAATCCCAACTCGCTCACCGGACGCTATCTGTCCGGGCAGATTTCCATTCCGGTGCCCTCACGGCGGCGGCCTCCAGGCAAGGAGCGGCTGGTTCTGCGCGGCGCCCAGGCCAATAACCTGCATGGGCTCGATGTCGAGATTCCGCTGGGATTGCTGGTGGCGATTACCGGCGTTTCAGGGTCTGGCAAGTCCTCGCTGGTTCACCAGGTGCTATACCGAGCCGTGGCACGGGCCCTGGGCCAGAGCGACGGCAGCGACCCATCTGGCGTCTTCAAGTCCTTGACGGGCGTGGAACGGCTCAACGATGTGGTGCTGGTTGACCAGACTCCCATCGGGCGGACCCCGCGATCCAACCCCATCACCTATATCAAGGGCTTCGACCTCATTCGTGAGCTTTACGCCTCGCAACCCGATGCCAAGCGGCTGGCCCTGACGCCAGGACATTTCTCTTTCAACGTTCCTGGCGGCCGCTGCAACACCTGCGAAGGCGACGGCACAGTTACGGTAGAGATGCAGTTTCTGGCCGACGTGGAGTTACCTTGTGAGGATTGTAACGGCACTCGCTATCAGGCCAAGGTGCTTGAAATGCAGTACAAGGGCAAGAACATCCATGAAGTGCTGCAACTGACGGTCAAAGAAGCGCTTCGGTTCTTTGCCGGGCAGACCCGGCTGATGGAAAAGCTGGCGGTGCTGGATGAGATTGGGCTTGGCTACCTTCGCCTGGGTCAATCGGCCACGACTCTCTCCGGCGGAGAAGCGCAGCGCGTGAAACTCGCCGCGCATCTTTCGCAGGTTCGCGCCGCCAACGCCAACGCCAAGCCCTCCCAGGCAAGCCGCGTTCTGTACATCCTGGATGAGCCTACCACGGGCCTGCATTTCGACGATGTTTCCAAACTGCTGACAGCTTTCAGAAAGCTGATCGACGGCGGCGGTTCGCTGCTGGTCATCGAGCACAACCTCGACGTGATCAAGTGTGCCGACTGGGTCATCGACCTGGGTCCGGAGGGTGGCGAAGGCGGTGGAAAGATCGTCGCCGAAGGAACACCCGAAGAGATAGCGGGCAATCTGCTGTCGCATACCGGAAAGTGGTTGGCCCGGGTGCTTTGAGCATCCAGGCCTGTGGCCTAAGCTTCGGAACGGAGAATGTTTGGGGTTCCTGAACCGATTTTTTCCCAGATCGAGGACACGGCAAACGCCGCCAGAATCGCGATCGAAGGCAAGCATCCAAAGTGATATCGATCCGTTGACAGGATGATGGAGTACACGGCACTGAAGTAAACCCACACAACAAGAAGCGGCGACTTGAAGATCACCATCGAACCGCGTTCAAGCATCAGCATCAAGGTCCCTGCCAATCCCAATAGCAAGACGACCCACCAGAACAAATCGCTGACCAGCTTGAGAGCCCACACCGTCCGTGTGCCATAGAGATTCTCCAGAGTGGTCAAATTCCAGTGGACACCGATCGTTTCATGATCGTAGAGCCAATACAACTTCTTGAAACTGCGCAGCACGAAGCGACCGGGGTACTGCCGAATATAGGTGGTCGCAAGCTTCCCAAGATATACATCGCGATCCACATCCCGCATGTTCATCGTGTAGGCAGGAAAATCCGAATCCCGCCCTTGCCCGAGGGGGTTATTTCCGAGCCAAAGATCCCCTCCTCCGTTGCTGGACATGAGCACGAAACGCCCGAAAACATGCGAATTTCGGAGACTCCAGGGAGCAACGACCGAAGCCATCAGGATGCAGGCAACAGCAGTGGTGGCGATGGGTCGAAGGAGTTTTCGTTCGCTGACGATGGTAATGACTCCCAGAATGGCTGGAAGAAAGAGCGCAACGGGCCGGACATAAACCGCCGCACCTGCGACGAAACCAATCAGGATCGCCTTGAACCAGGGATTCAGCTTGGTAGATGCCCAGATCGCCAGCATCGTCACCATCAGTAAATTGAAGATCAACTCACTTGCCAGGATGGTCGCAAACTGGATCTCAACCGGCCAGCAGGCCGAAAGATACCCAGCTATGATCGCCACCTTGCGATTGAACCAACGATCGGCAAGCAACATGGTAAGCCAGATGGTCGTCAGCGACAGGATGATATTGAAGACAATAATCGGCGTGTAACTCAGACCAAATACACGATAGAAGATGGAATAGATAAACGAAGTTCCGACAGGCCATTGTGCCGTCGGATTGCCGGCTTCCCAGCAGAATCCGAGTCCTTGGGCAAGATTACGTGCGAGCAAGTCGTAGACGTGACTGTCCGACACCGGCGCGACTGGCACTGCCAAGGCCCAAGCAACCCGCAATAGAAGAGCCATAATCAGAACCTGGAGAAAAGCATTTCGCCCCCATCGCCAATCAACTGACACCGCACTCAAGAGTTTCATCCCGCTCCCTCTCTCCGTCTCATGTTGGGCGAAAAACAGCTCAAGACAAGTTGGCCAATCCGAGCAATCTAGAATAGCATGGCTGGCGCTACAGGGCTTGTATCTAACCCAGGCACGGGCGGGCTATCGGAAAGTCTGGATCTTGGCCGGAGATGCAACTTCTCCATGATCCTAGGAAAACCGGTGGCGAAGAGTTGCAAGGTGACTTCCACGAGTTGCAGTCAAGCGCAAAAGACGCTGAATTCAGGCAGGTACCTGTAGTTTATACCCTCTTTCGTCCATGGAAAATGTCTTCCATGATGCCCGCGCAATAAACCTGTGCTCTTTCCAGTTGCATTCCTTGCCGCTTTTCGTGACAATACTTGTGCATTCCGCAATTAGCCATGGAGGAAGTTCAATGGACGCTGCGCTACCGGCAATACCAAAAGTGTCTATGGCTCAGCGCATACGGGCGCATGTCTATATCATGCGTCTCGACCACTCCATCAAGAATGTCTTTGTCCTTCCCGGAGTTCTTTTGCCGCTCTTGGCAGCGCACCGTGACTTGGAGGGGTTGGCTGTCCGCTTCATCCTGGGAATGGTTTCGGTAACGCTGATAGCGTGCAGTAATTATGTCATCAATGAGTTACTGGATGCGCCATTTGACCGGTTCCACCCCACCAAGCGGAATCGCCCTGCCGCATTGAGGCTGGTCAATACCCCCATAGCATACGTCCAGTGGCTTGCGATGATGGCCGCAGGACTGTTTCTGGCTTCTAGAATTTCGTCGCTATTCCTCATTACGGCTGCAGTGCTTTGGGCCATGGGTTGCGCTTATAACATCCCCCCGGTGCGCGCCAAGGATGTTCCCTATCTGGATGTTCTGGTCGAGTCCGTGAATAACCCGCTCCGCATGCTGCTGGGATGGTTCCTTGTTACCTCTGCCATGGTGCCTCCTATCTCGCTGTTGATGGCGTACTGGATGTTTGGCGCATACTTGATGGCACTGAAGAGATTCAGTGAATACCGTCAAATTGGCGATCCAAGCATCGCGGGAAGTTATCGAAAGTCATTCGCCCACTATAGCGAGCAATCGCTCTTGGTCTCGGTGTTGGCCTATGCTTCCACCGCAATGTTGTTTCTTGGCGCATTCATCGTTCGCTACCGCATCGAACTGATCCTGTGTTTTCCCGCCGTCGGTGCTCTCATGGCAGCGTACTTCCGGCTCGCCTTCAGGCACGATAGCCCCTGCCAGAATCCAGAGAAGCTTTATCGGCAGAGGGGACTGATGATTCTGCTGGTGATCACCGTTTCGCTCATGGTGGCTCTGTTGAGCGTTCGAATTCCGCGCATGAGCGAATTCTTTTCTCCGACATCCGAAATGCTTGAGCGCCAAGCTCGAAATTGATCAAACAGTTTTGTCGTGACGGCGTTTCATTGGAAAGCTGGGTTTATCTCCCCGATATCCAGTGTAAGGTAGACGAATCGGAACGGGTGAATGAGCTATGGGTGTTGGCAAAAGAAACTTCGGCCTCGACATACTCAGGGCTGCGGCAATCACCGGAGTCTTCCTAAGTCATGAACTCAAACTGCCGATTGCCGGTGCAAATATGTTCGCGAATCTGGGCTCCGGCGTTGAGCTGTTCTTCGTGCTCTCAGGCTTCCTGATTGGCGGTATCTGCTTCCGCTCGCTGCGCGATAACAACCTCACTTTATGGAATCTCTGGCGCTCGCGGTGGTGGCGAACACTTCCGCCTTATGCCGCAGGTATTCTCTTCTATTTGGCAATTCGGCCATTTCATCCCCCTTTTGGACCGCTGCCTTGGTACTACGGCGTCTTTCTACAGAACTATCTTGGAGTAGCTGGCTTCGGCGTTTCATGGAGTCTTTGCATCGAGGAGCACTTCTATCTCTGTTTGCCAATGGTGCTGCTTCTGTCGGTGCGTTGGGCGGGCCTCAAGTCATTGAGATACTTGCTTCCGGCGCTGTTTCCCGTGTCTCTGATCCTGCGCCTGGCGACTTATTGGCTTACGGGTGGCGTACCGGCCCAATGGTTTTATTTAACACATCTGCACTTTGAAGGACTGATAGTCGGAGTGTGGATGTCTTATCTGTTGGTCTTCGAACGCCCCGTATTCGACCGGCTCCGGACATGGTGCAGGTGGTTGCTGCCCATTCCTCTGGTTCTGGTTCTGGTGCTTCCATTCTGGAATCCGCAACCGCTGCTGTTCGATTTGTTTTTGTTCATGCTGTATGCGCTGGGTTATGCTGCCTGGCTGCGGTACATTTACGACTTCAGATGGGAGCCGGTGTCCCGTGCGGGGATGCTTGTTCGTTGGTGTGTGACGGGCACCGCATTGTGTTCCTACAGTATCTATCTCACACACACGACATTTGATCCATGGCTGCGGGCTATGCTTGAGCCCATGCTGACGCGCGGGGCTTTCCGCTCTGCGGTTGTGCTTGTGGCGACATGGACGGTGGGCGTGATGTTCTACTTCCTTGTTGAGCGCCCGACAATCATCTCACGTGACCGTTACCTGAAGCGTGCAGCGCCAGCGAGCGCGGTGAAGGCGGTCGCGTCCCAGTGCTTGACCGGTAAGTGAGGAGCGTCAAGTTGGTCTAAGCCGTGTCTATTCGACGGTGCGGCCGGGGCGTCAGAATTGAAAACCTCTATTGGGCCGACTGGCGCTCAAGGGCTGCCTTGCGAACCCAAAGTCCGTAACCGAAATTCTTCTGTTCTGGAACTTCCCGCAAGGAGTAATTTGCGAGAATGTAACTGCACATTGGCGCGTGGACACTCTGCAGGTGAACCGCTCGTCCGAAATAGGGAAAAGCCGACAATGTCGTAATCATCGACCTTGCCCCTTCCGCGTCGGCCTCGCAGAATACATGGAAGTAGTCCGCCAGCAAGAGAGCCCGCTGAGGGTTGTCCTCCATTTCGGAGATCTTTCTTGTCACCGCGGCTATCGTGTTTGCGTTTTCCGTCCCCTCGTAGTAGCCATAATCGATTTGGTCGGACAGGTAGTTTCCAATACCGGTCGGGTTGTATCCGAAAGGCGCAAGAAAATCGCCGTGCCATGACGGATAGACAGCAGAAAAATCAATTCTTTCCGGTACGGCGAACTGTCGCGCGTTGGCGAGATGTGCCTCCCATTTGGCTCGTCTCGCCGGGCCGGCGAACGTGGCAATGTATTTTTTACCGAGGTAGTTCAAGACCGATCCGGTTGTCGAATCGTTGCTGCTCTCACTCAGATATTTGCGCCCTACCCTGGAAATGGACGACCGATACAGGGAAAGAAAGGACAGCGGCAGAAGAACGATCATGACTGCGACAAAAGAAGTCTTGTACCATTTCCAACTCGTCACCCGGTCGGAGAGATAGAACAAGCTAACCAGGAAAACGGCTTCACCGCTGGAGATGACGTGTGCGGGGTCGCATCGTCCTAGGGCCGCAGCAACCATTGGAATGGAAAAAGCAATCAGGCCAATGGTGTTGTCTCGCAACCGCCCCTCGAAGAAGCGACGGAAAATATAGCAGGAGCATAGAAAGAGCGAGAAGACGAACAGCAGTATGTAGGGCGCAAATGGAATAGGCAAACTGTCCGCGCCCCCCCCTGAAGCCATCACCGTATCCAAGACATGAAGCTTCAGCGCAGCACGGAAGATTCCTGCAAGCGCAAAAAGTTGGGCCGCGACTACCAGGAAACCTTCCGCCTTGAAAGATGGAGAAGACAAAAGGAAGATACACGTACAGGCGAAGCTGAAGGCGATCGCCGTCTCTGGCGAAATGGACAAAAGAATAATGGTGAAGAGCACCGAAAGAACACAGGAGAATAGCTTCCAGCCAATTCCTCCGCGATCGAATACTCGGTGAATCACAAGAATGAAGAAGAGCGGGCAGTTATATCGCAGCAACGTTGTGTGCGTGCCCATGCTGAGAATGGATAAGAATGTGACGGGACAGAACAGCAAGATAAATATGGATGTCTTGTGGCAGGTTGGATAATCGATCATGTTGACGATCGCATAAAGAAGCCACGTGCCCAGAAGCACATTCAGACCCCAGAACAGATAACATGCCTGGACAAGATCGAGCGAAAGCAAGTTTCTGAGAAAGAATGGCAGATAGAGAAAGCAAGCCCCAAACGGCCACTCAAAGTCCACATAGGGTGTCTTGCCCTTGGAGAGCATCCACAACCGGTCTAGATCGTAATCCGACTCGCCAAAGCCTCCAAAACGGCCAGCGAACGCGTACATTGCAATGCAACCCGCCAGCGCGGCGATCAGACAATATCCCAGGACTTTCAGAGGGACTGGTTTGGAGGGCGCACGTCCCAGAAAAGGGAGCCCCATTCCCTTGGTCCAGATCGCTCCCGCGGCTACCACCAGGAGCAGAATCGCAACGCCAGCCCGGTTATTATAGCCAAACACATAAGAAGGGGATGCAGTTGGAAGCATGGGGACGAGAGTGGGTAAATAGAGAATTGCGGCCAGACCACACAAAACGTAAGCAGGAAACAGCCGTTTTTCAAGCGAAGACATGGTCCCGATCACCTGCTGTCCTTTCAAGATGCAACGCAGAGCATAGAATGCCGGTTTGCTTCGGCCTTCCAAATTCAGCACCGAACAGCACTCAAATCATCGATTTGCGATCATTCATCCAGTCAATCTACCATAACCGGTCGATGGGCAGGGAAGAGCCACGATCCGAATCGCTCGCCCCCTGTGTTCCGGCGCGATTTCGGGATGCGCTCTTCGGCTGAATTGTCCTGAGTCCCAGCACTCCCGGCATGACCTCTGGTCGGGACAAGGCCAAAACGGGAAGCGGTTGCGAGCCGCCCGGCCGGATTTGCCATTCGTACCGGCAATTGAGTAGAAAGGGTGGAGCGATTTGCCGCAGTTTGTGCGTACGGGAAAAATGAAATCGTTTCCTTATGCCTGGTTGCCGGAATATTGGCTGGTTTTTTGAGGGGATAGAATCTTGAGCAATTCTACTGGCATATCGGGATCGTTTGACGCAGAGAAGAAAGTTCGGCAGCAGGATTTGGACGCTCCGCTGATTCCGGTCGGGCGCATGGTCCCCTTCTTGGTGGTGACTGCGCTTTTCTTCTTGTGGGCGATTCCCAACAACCTGAACGATATCCTGATCCGGCAGTTCATGAAGTCGTTTGAAATCAATCGCTCCGGTGCGGCCGGTATCCAAATCTGGTTTTATTTGGGCTATTTCCTCCTGGCCTGGCCGGCCGGCCAACTGATGCATTGGCTCGGCTACAAATTCGGAATTATCACCGGACTCGTGCTCTTGGGAACAGGTTGCTTGCTGTTTTATCCCGCGGCGCAGATGGGCCTCTACAGCTTCTTCCTGGTTGCGCAGTTTGTGATTGCCAGCGGCCTGTCGTTTCTCGAAACGGCCTCCAATCCATTCATCGCCCAACTGGGGCCAACCGCGTCGAGCGAGAGGCGGCTGAACCTCTCGCAAGCCTTCAATCCGCTGGGGTCCATTACCGCTGGGCTCATCGGCACACTGTTCATCTTCTCAGGTGTGAAACTGACGGATGCGCAAACCGCGACCATGAAGGCGCAAGGCGTCTATCAGGCCTATCTCCACACCGAAACGCTGCGGGTGGTCACGCCCTACCTTGTGCTGGGCGTGATCGTCCTGCTTTGGGCCATCCTGGTGGCGTTCACCAGGTTTCCTCCTGCCGGGGCCGAAGACGTCTCTCGGGAAGATGCCGGGCCACCCCAGCATGTAGCGCTGTTTCAGCGGCATTTTGTGCTGGCCGTGCTGGCGCAGTTTCTCTACGTCGGAGCCCAGGTGGGTACATGGAGCTACTTCATCCCTTACGTCGAGTCGGCAACCGGCGTTGGCGATAAGGCTGCCGGCTATATGCTGACCGGAACGCTGGCGGCGTTTGCCGTGGGCCGGTTTAGCTCCGCTTGGCTGATGCGACTTGTAAAGGCACGCACGCTCCTGGGAGCCTATTCCGCAGTCAACGTCGTTCTCGGCATGGTTGCAGTGATGCGGCCCGGGTGGGTGGGAGCCATGTGCCTTTTGGCTACCAGCCTGTTCATGTCCATCATGTTCCCTACCATCTTCGCACTGGGCTTGAAGGGCATGGGGGACAGGACCAAGACTGCCGGGTCGCTGCTGGTGATGGCCATCCTTGGCGGTGCGGCGTTGACCAAGCTCATGGGGATGCTGGCCGACTCAAGCGGCCTGCAGGCTGCCTACATGGTTCCAGTGCTTTGTTTTGCCGGAGTAGCGCTCTATTCCTGGTTTGGCGGAGAACACAACGAAGCCGGGTTAGCCCGCTAGGGGAGAAATCGCCAAGTCGAAGACTGAAGGATATGGGCGCTATGGGCGGCACTACAGGGGTGCAAACGAATCGAGGACCGGGCACGGCGACTGGATGGAATCGGAAGTATACTGGTATCTCACAGGAAGGGCTTGCATGCCTTCAAGGTTGAGCGGCGCTCGCTGTGCAACTCGCTACTTGGACAGATGCAGAGGTTTTCGTCGGTTGACGGAGACAACCATTTACAGAAAGGGTCCGAAAGACAAGCCAAATTGGCATCGGACAACAAGCATACGAACATGGCAAGAAGCGTCAACAAGGTAACCCTTTTGGGCAACGTCGGCAAAGATCCAGAAATTCGCTCAACGCCAAGTGGGACCATGGTCGCCAATCTCACCTTGGCTACCAGTGACCGCCAGAAGGATGCACAGGGCAACTGGCAGGATCGCACTGAGTGGCATAATCTGGTGGCCTTTACCCGCACCGCAGAGATTGTGCGCGACTATGTGAAGAAGGGAACCAAGATCTTCGTCGAGGGCAAAATCCAGACCCGGAGCTGGGACGACAAGGAGTCAGGCCAAAAGCGTTATAGGACAGAAATCATCGTGAATGAGCTGATCCTGCTTTCCGGTAGAGATGAAAACGCAGGCGGGTCGGGGCAGGGTGGGTACACTCGTTCTGCAAACTCGGCCAGTTCGTCAAGCTCGGCTGCCAGTTTCGACCAGCGCCCTTCGGGTGGCTCGGATGAATACGCTCAAGCAACAGAAATCTCAGACGACGACATACCTTTTTGATTTCCACCGAAAGCGTGGCACCGGACGCTGTCGCACCGAAACCAAAACGGCAGAGTGCCTTGGGACCGGATGCGGCGCTTGATAGACCGCTGGCTTCCTCCTGTGCGTGTGTATCATCCATTTCCTCTGCGCCGCATGGGCGTTATTACCTGAGGTAGGAGCCGGATGCGATATGTGTTCTCGGGATTTATGTGGCGCCAGACGGACAAGTTCCATGGAATCAGCAGGACCGCTCGCCTTGACACCACATACGGACATTTGCCGTGGGGAGGCGATTTGCGACGAGAGCCTTGAGTTCCTTAACGGTCTCTGGCCACAGAGGGACGCACCATGTCCGCCGATAAGTCCAGCACGGTCAACCGATCGACAGATAAATGAAGCTTCCCCGCGGCAAATGGAAACAGGAGAATCAGGGCATCTCGATAACCGCATTGTGTGTTATGCGCCAGGTTGCGCTCGGATACGAGATATTCGAGGAGGAAGCGCCGCACCCAAGGGCCCAGCAGCGTGTGATCGTTCATTGCTGACCTCCCTGGGCATAGCGTTCGAAACGTGTGCTGGCCTCATGAAGCAGTTCCGGTGTCATTGGGAGGTAACGTTGTGTACCCGCGCTATGGCCATGGCCGAGATAAGTAGCCAGTTGCGGGAGTAGTCGTTGCACATCCGCTCCCTCGCGATACCACGAAACCAACCGATGTACAGCTGCGGCATGTCGAAGATCGTGAAGTCGTGGTTGATAGCGGCTGCCGTCGTAACGCAGCACGCCTGCCCGGACACGCAGCCGGCGAAAGATATTTTCCGCCGTTGAGCACGCCAACGGGATTCCATTGCGGGTCATGAACAGTGCCGCCTCCGGTTTGGGGGAGTATTCCTTGGCACGTTGGTCCACATAAGATCTCAGGACGCCGGTGGGGTCTGGTCGCATTGGCACCAAGCGCGTCTTGTAAAACTTGCTCTCGCGGATTGTGAGAAGCCTGGCATCCAGATCCACATCGGTGAGGGTGAGGTGCAGCGCCTCGATGATGCGCAGTGCCGCTCCATAGAGCAACAAGACGAGCATGCGGCAAGTGTAAGGTTGCATTTTGCATTTAGCGGCGCCACAGCAGGCGCTGGCGTCGAGCAAACGCTGCAGTTCTTCATGCGAGAAGATGCAGGGATCAAAAGCCGGTGCTTTTGGGGATGCTCTTTGGAAGCGGGGAACATCCAACGTCTCCCCGCGCTAATGCATACCGAAAGAAGCCGCGGAGGACCTAGTTTTTGGGGTGCCAAAAGCGTGTTAAGGGGCCCGTGCCGGCAATACACGCCTGCACACGGTCGGTCGCAATTTCGCTGACGGCGATGTCGCCTACGGTTCGACAGAACGACTTCAAGGTGCGGGCCTCGGTGTGGAACCGCATGCCAATGCCCTGTTTATAAGGAAATGTACTGAGAGATGAGAGCAGCCAGCTTCATCGTAGGCCTCCCAGATCAAAGTTTTCGACTTCCCTTAACCCAGCCAAATCCACCTTGTCGTAGATACGTGTGGCAGAAGCACTGGGGTGCCCAAGATGATCGCCAATCTCCTTCAGCGAAAACCTCTCCCCTACCAAGTGGCCAGCACAGGCATGGCGCAGGCAAGGCGCCCACTGTGTTGCACTTGAATTCTGAGTGCAGCAAGGCGTGTGCTGACCAGATGATAGATCGCACCCTGCGAAAGGCGACGAAACGGTGCCTTGAAAGTCAGGAAGATTTCCCGCTGCGCGCAGCAGGGACGTGCCCCTGAAGGTAACGCAGAATGGCCTCTCCGGCCGCGCTGACGAGCGGATATTCGTGCGCTCGGCGTTGTTTGGGACGTGTGATCGAAACTATCTCACTCTCCCAGTTCACATCTGCCAAGCGCAGGCCAGTCACTTCACTGCTGCGAAAGCCACGGGTCGCCAACAGTATCAGGATCGCGTGGTCACGGATGTCTCGAGCTGAATCACCGGCGGTGCTGGCGATCAATCGTTGCACGTCCGGTGACTTTGTCACGCTGGCAATGCCACTGGAATGTGGGCTGCGCAGAGCAGAATTGGTCACAGGGGCATTCTCGGGAGCAATCGTTATGGTTGCTCCCGAGAGCTCAGTCAATTGAGAACAGGAGAAACTACCTGTTCGACAAATGTACTGGGAAGCTGGAGCGGCAGCTCCGGGTGAGACCAACATTTCCCATGGTCCAGTCTCCCGGACCGATCGGTAGTGCCACCAGACGTCTGGTTCATCATGGAAGCGGAATGCTAAAAATGCTGACGCTGATGGGCGGAATTGTGGTTGCCGTCAACGGTTCGCTCGCCGTCGTCTCCCTCACCGCCAATTCAGCCGGCTTGCCCACTTTGTTTGCTGCGCTCAACCCTGAGCCTTCGAGCCGAAGGAGTTTGGCAGAGCCAGCGGCATGTGCTCCCGCCAGTTCCAGATCGAGCGTCTGCGCCGATTCCGTTGCGTTCACCACCGCGACATACAGAGTTTTCCGATCCGGCGAGAGCGAGCCAACCACATCGAGTGGATAGGTGGGGCTCCCGGAGTTCTGCCTGGGCTGGTCGCCTCCGATTGGGTACTTTGGCGCGGGTTGCGGCGCGTTCCCGCCGACCGCCACGGGCACGGTGCCTGCAAATGTGTTGCTGTATATCTTGAAGACGAGCCCCAGCCCATTCAGAGTGGAGCCGGTCTGGTTGAAGTCGAGCGTCGAGGTGCCCATGGTGTGCGCCGCCATGGTGATGGAGTCCGTGTGGCGCAGCATTTCATTGAAGACCATTCCGTAGGCAAGCGCCTGCTTCAAAGAGGGGCTGCGACCGAAATCACCGCCAAAATAGGCCCACTCATCGATTGAAAGAAAGATCTTCTTTGTGGAGATAGCGGGATATCTCTGCGTGTAACCCTGCCATTCCTCCGCCTTGACGCGCACAATGTTGGCCGGGTAACGCGCATACTCCTGCAGGGTCTGGGTCACCTTCACGTTGGCCTGATCCGAGTTTGCATCCGGTGCCAGAGTCTTGGCCTTCTCCAGATCGAAGTGCACTCCGGGCGAAGCGTACCAATGCTCGGCCATTCCGTCGAAGTTGCCCATGCAACTTTTCAGAAAGCTCCCAGTCCAGTCGGCGTCGGTGGAATAGAGCGGGCCGAGGTTGCCGATGTTCTGAGCGCGCTTGGGTCCGGGCACGTTGCCGTCTTCCAGCATCTCCCCGGAGGCAATCAGCACAATCGAGGGATCCACTTTTCTCATGGCCTTGGCGAAGTCGTTGTGCTTTTGCATGAAGTACTGTGTATCGGTCCGGCCAATCTGCCACGGGCCCCAGGGCTCGTTGCCGATGTTCCAGAATTTCACGCGATACGGCTCACCGTGGCCGTTCTTTGCCCGCAGCGCACCCATTCTTGTGTTGACCGGCCCGTTCATATACTCAACCTGCTCGGCCGCCGAATGCGCATCGCCCAGGCCCGCGTTCACGCTGATGTAGGGCTCCACGCCGATCAGCTTGCAAAATTCGGCAAACTCATCCATGCCCAAGTCGTTGGTCTGCATCTGGCTCCACGCAGAGTCCCACTCGGGCGGACGTTGGTCGCGATCGCCAATGGCGTTGTACCAGGTGTAATTCGAGGTGTAGTTGCCGCCGAAACGCCAGAAGCCCGACTTGATCTCTTTGAGCAGCGCAATGGTGTCGGGTCGAAAACCATGGATGTTGTCGGCGGGCATGAGCGAGATGGCGCCCAGGTGGAAACTTCCGGAGCCCGTGCCGGAAATCTCAATCGCGCCATCCGATGCATCAGCCTGCGCGGCGAAGCTGAAAGGAATTGTCTTGTAAGTTTCAGTGAGCGGAGCAAGAACGATTGTCTGGCGCTCACTGGCCCCCTGGCCCCACGCGAGCGAGACCGCGATGTGCGTTCCGGGCGATGCCTTCACCACAACGCGGCCGGTGTAGCGGTTTCCCTTGACGAGGGCGATGCCGCTCTGCCGGATGCCGTGGCCCGCCTTCGCATCGAGCGAGATGCGCGGGCTTTGCTCGCCGACAAAGGGTTTAACCTTGTCCATGGTGACAACATCATCGCCGCCCACGGGCCGCCATTTGCGCAACTGCATTCCCGGAAAATCGTGCCGTTCCCCGGTCTCAGGGTCCTTTGAGACGATTGGGAAATAGAACTTCCGGTCGTCGATCATCTCCGCCCAGAGTGGTCCGTACATGGTCTTGCCGATGTGCTCGATGAACATTCCGAAGATGTAATTCGAGACCGGAGCAGCGGTCTGGGTGGTGTCGATGTTGGCGACAATCTTCTGCGCCGCGGCCGGGTAAGCGCTCAGACTCAAGGCCAGCGCCAACCCCGCCCTCAGGGTTGCGATCTTTATCGTCTTGCAATGTGCTTTCATTGGAGACTCCTGGGATGGTTCTGTTGCGAACGCGGCTCCCGGGACCTTCGCTCCGGTCCCGGGAAACTGTCGGTGCCAGTGCTCCCCCTGGAACTAGTACCGTGACTGCTTGATTGGGCAATTCCGGGAAGGTAGCGCCGACCTCCTGGTCGGCTGTAGCGCGGGCGTCCTCGCCCGCGCTGATTAACATTTGATTACCAAATCATTTGGTCTAGACACTAGCTCAGCAGGATCCTGCGCGCTTCGCCTTCGGGATCTTCGGTCATGCGGCAGTCGTTGTCGAAGATCATGGTCGGGTTGTGTTCGGGATCGGTGGGCCGCCACTCGAGGCCCGGCTGGCTGGGGTTTCCCGTGCGCGCGAAATTCGCCCACGCGGTGGCCATTTTGCGAGCCAGCGCCTGCGCCTCCGGCGTGTTGCCGGTACCTTGCTCGCAGCGTTTGGTGTTGTCGAAGCAGAACTGCAAGTCTGCTGTGTGCCATGCGCCAGGAATTCCGTCGAGCGTGGGTGTCTGCCAAGTGAAGTAGTAGGCATAGGCGGGCGCGGCCTTCAGTTCGTGCTTGAGCCTGGCCATCTTCACCACGTTGTTGCGGATCAGAAGGCTATTCAGGCCCGAGATGCCGCTGCACATATACGAGAGCGTGCGGATGGCCTTTTTCGGATTGGACTTTTTCAGCGCGGCGATCAGCGCGGATGCTTTCTGTTCCCCGTAGGCCTTGGTCAGACTCGCACGCCACTCCTCCTCGCTGGGCCGTGAAGACATCTGGTTGCCCTCCTCGCTCACCGAGCCAATCAGCATGGGCACGTTCTTTGAGGTCTCGGGGGCGGTGTCGAAGAAGCTTCGCAGCGTGATGTTCCTGTCATCGACGCACGGCGACCAGCCCACTCTTGGCGGCCCGGGGGAAAAGGGTCCGAAGGGGCTATGCATGGGCGGGTTGATCTTTTGGACGGCCGCATTGCCCGCTGCGATGAGCTTTGACCACTCCATCTTCTGCAGCGTGCCAAGATCGTTCGGCGCCAGGCCCAGATCCTTCATCATGACCCGCGCAACTTCACGCTGCTGTTCCCTCGACGGAATGTTGCCGCCGCCACCCGACTGCACCGCTGCACGATGAAAGAGGCCCGCTGCGGCCGGCATGCCCATCAGCGTGGTGACCTTTGACCCGCCACCCGACTGGCCGTAGATCATCACCCGGTCCGGATCTCCGCCGAAGTTGGCGATATTCTCCCGAACCCACTTCAATGCCGCGACAAGGTCCGTCATCCCAACGTTGACGGAGCCTTCGTAGGCCGAGCCGCCGATTTCGGCAAGATCGAGGAAGCCGAGAATATTGAGCCTGTGATTCACAGAGACCTGCACCACATCGTGATGCCGGCCCATCTGCGCACCCTCGTGCGCGGCCAGTTCGTAGGAGGAGCCAAAGCTGTAGCCGCCGCCGTGGATGTAGAACATGACGGCGCGCTTGCCCGTCAAGCTTGGTGTCCAGATGTTGACCTTCAACATCTCTTCGCTCTGCCAGCCGTCGTCCCACTCCTGCAGGAAGGTCTGTTCGGCGGCTGCCCAGGGATGCAGGGTCTGGGGGCAGTTGGCGCCATAGACCAGCGCCGGATACTCGTCCTTCCAGGGGGCGGGGGGCTTTGACGGCAGCCATCGGTTCTCACCGGCCGTGGTTTGCCCATAGGGAATTCCCTTGAAGGTGAAGACACCGCCATCGAGAAAACCGCGAACCTTGCCGTATTGCGTTTTGGCGATGGCGCTGCGCGGCGTGGTGCAGTTTCCCGGCGCCTGATGCGACGCCGTCATCACGTCGTCGGATGCATGGGCATCGCGGGCCGAAGCCATCCCGATCCCTGCCGCGACGGAAAGCAACATCGCTTCACGCCGGTTGAACTTGAGTGAATCTCGTTCTTGTGGCATTGTTTTCTCCTTCGGTGATGGCTCCTTGAACCAAATCGGGCTTTTCGGAGCGCGCTCGGCGCTCTCAGCGCTGCTGTCAGCTTCGCGCGACAAATCGTCGGATTGCGCATTTCGCGCTGAATTATTGGAACGCCGGGATGCTTGCTGGATTGCAATATGTGAAACCGCCAACATGGTAAATCGCTTTTCTTCGGTTTGTCGACTGAAAAGACTGGCCGCGGAATGTGTGCAATGCCGCCGCCAAGGCGCCGGACGAATCCAAGGCGCCCAATCCGGTAAAGTTGCCGATTCGTGGCTGGTACTGGTATGGTTTCCCGATAAATCGCTTTATAGCCGGTCCCGCCGGAACTCCTGCGAGACTGGCAGGCAAGCCCCGGGTGCCAGGGCGCAGCAAACCCCAATTCGCACCCACATGCTGAAGCATGGCACTCCTTTCAACCCCACTTTGGAGATCCGCATGACAATCCGCAGGTTGCACATCGTCCCGTGCATCGTCGCGTGCGCCGCAACGCTTCTGGCTGGCGCCCTTCCCCAACGGGCCTCCGCCCAGGAAGCAGCAAGCAATTCCTTCCTGAATCCCAAGCTTCCGGCCGAGCAGCGGGCCGCCGACCTGGTGCACCGCATGACCCTGGCAGAAAAGGCCTCGGAGATGCAGAACAACTCGGCGCCGGTTCCGAGACTGAACATTCCCGCTTATCAGTGGTGGAGCGAGGCGCTGCATGGGGTCATCAACGAAGGCGTCACCGAGTACCCAGAGCCCATCGGCCTGGCCGCTACTTTCGACGCGCCCGGCATCCACATCATGGCCGGCCAGATCGGCATCGAAGGGCGCATCAAGCACGTGCAGAATGCGCGCGAGGGCCACACCGGCATCATGGGAGGCCTGGATTTCTGGTCGCCCAATCTGAACATCTTCCGCGATCCACGCTGGGGACGCGGTCAGGAGACCTACGGCGAAGATCCCTTCCTCACCGGGCGCATGGGCGTTGCTTACGTGACCGGTCTGCAGGGCGACGACCCCAACTACTATCTGGCCATCGCCACCCCCAAGCACTACGCCGTGCACAGCGGCCCCGAGCCAACCCGCCACTTTGCCGATGTGGACGTCAGCCGCCACGATGAACTGGACACCTACACGCCGGCCTTCCGCGCCGCCGTGGTCGAGGGCAAGGCCGGTTCGGTGATGTGTGCCTACAACGCCATCGACGGCGAGCCGGCCTGCGCCAACGAATTCCTGCTTCAGAACCTGCTGCGCGGAAAATGGGGCTTCAAGGGCTATGTGGTCTCGGACTGCGACGCGGTCAGGGATGTTGCCGCCAACCACCGCTATCGGCCCACCCAGGCACAGGGCGCGGCCATCTCCGTAATGCGCGGTATGGACAACGAGTGCGTCACCTTCACCGAGCGTTTTGGTGAGCCGGTCGAAAAAGCCTACATCGATGCGGTGCAGCAGGGCTATCTTCCCGAGAGCGTTCTCGACACAGCGCTCATTCGCTTGTTCACCGCGCGCATCAAGCTTGGCATGTTCGATCCGCCGGAGATGGTTCCCTTCACGAAGATCGACGAGAAGGAACTGGATAGCGCGGCCCACCGTGTTGAGGCGCGCAGGCTGGCCAACGAGTCCATGGTTCTGCTGAAGAACGACGGCCTCCTCCCGTTGAAGGCCGGAGTCAAGAAGATTGCAGTGGTTGGCCCGCTTGCCGACCAGACCCGCCCCCTGATCGGCAACTATGCCGGCCAGCCGACTCACATTGTGTCTGTGCTGGAGGGTCTGAAGGCGGAGTTTCCCGGCGCCGCAATTACCTTTGTTCCCGGCACGCAGTTTCTACGGACCGAGGGGGACCCGGTACCTGACGTGTTGCTGACCACGCCGGAAGGCAAGCCGGGACTGAAGGCCGAGTACAACGAAGGCATGATGCGCGGACGGCCCGCTCCCGGAGCGAGCACCACGCCGCTGGTGAGCCGCACGGAGCCGAATCTGAGGCTGGACGACAAGAACCTGCCGCCCGAGGTGGCCGCCAGGAAGAGCTTTGGCGTGCGCTGGTCGGGATCGCTTACTCCTCCCGATTCGGGCGACTATCTGCTGGGGATTCGCTGCCAGGGTTTCGCCAGGTTGACGGCCGATGGCAAGCAGGTCGCGGTGGCCTTTGGCGGCGGGTCGGGGCCGGCATCCGGCATCGGCCGCATTCATCTCGAGGAGGGCCGCAAGGTCGCGCTTGAGATCACCTACGGCAGCAACAACGGCAAGCGCCAGGCAGAGCTGATTTGGGCCAAGGTCGAGAACGAGGTGTCCCCCAAGGCGATTGAAGCGGCCAAGGACGCTGACGTGGTGATTGCCGTGGTGGGCATCACCAGCCAGCTTGAGGGCGAAGAAATGCCGGTCACAGAACCCGGCTTCCTAGGCGGAGACCGCACCAGCATCG
>CAZLMY010000071.1:0-28320 GCA_964560845.1 uncultured Occallatibacter sp.
GCGATTCCTTCATCCTGGTCAGGCGTGTGCCGCCAAGTTTGCTAGTTCCACAGCATAGCTGGGTTGGGACGGGTCCCTGCTGCATTGTAAAAGGCAAGGGTTCATTGTGCCTAGTTTCAGACGGAGACTGCGCAAAACAAACGGTTTCCAAGCCAGGTCCGGCCCAACGAACACAGGTTTTGAATCCCAACCGGGCTGAAACCGGATTTTGGGTGCGATTTCTGTTTTGACGCGCACCAGCCCCCAAACGTCAACGCACAAACGCTGACTCGGGAGCGAGTCAGCGTTCGTGCGTGTTAGCAAGCCAGCCGGGTGCCCCAGGTCCCGCCTTTGGGACCTGGGAACCCCAGAATCGGACTCGCAAACAGTTTCCTAATCCCTAATCCCTCTTCTCTACCACACCCTGCAGGACTTCACCGGGTACATGGGTTGTCCCTTCGTGCAGCCGAAGGCCGTGCCGAATTCGTCGAAGTTCTGCACACTGCCGTCAACCCGCCATTTGCCGGGCGAGTGCGGGTCCGTGAGTGCGGACTGGCGGGCAGACTGGTCGGTCTGGTTCTGGCACCACACCTGCGCGAATCCCAGAAAATACCTCTGTGCCTCGGTGTAGCCGTCGATTTTGGCCTTGATGGACTTGCCTTCGGCCGCCAGGGTGTCGAGCAGGGCCATATAGGCAATGCGCAGGCCGCCGTTGTCGGCTGTGTTCTCGCCCAAGGTCAGTTTGCCGTTCAGCATTTGCGCCGGCGTATCGCCCACGGCCGGTGCCGCCTCAAAGCCGCTGTACTCGCTGGCCACGCAGTTGGTGCGCTCGGTAAAGGCCTTGCGGTCTTCGGGCGTTTGCCACTCGCGCAGGTTCCCCTTGCCGTCGTATTTCGAGCCCTCGTCGTCGAACCCGTGGGTCATCTCGTGGCCAATCACCACGCCGATGCCGCCAAAATTCACCGCCGGGTCAATCTTGAAGTCGAAGAAGGGAGGCTGCAGGATGCCGGCCGGGAAGTTGATGTCGTTGAACGAGGGGTCGTAGTCGGCATTGACCGTGGGCGGCGTCATGTCCCATTCTTTCTCGTCCACCGGTTTGCCCAGCTTGGCGAAGTTGTAGTTGCGCTCGTAGACCTCTGATGCCTGGGCATTGGCAATCAGACCGGAGCGATCCACCTTCAGGCTGGAATAGTCGCGCCACTTCTCCGGATAGCCGATCTTGTTGCGGATCAGGGCCAGCTTCTCTTCGGCCGCCTTCTTGGTGGCGTCGCTCATCCAGGGCAAGGTCCGGATGTCGTCGCCCAGAGACTTCTCCAGTGCGGCAACCAGCTTGTCCATGCTGTCCTTGGCCGCGGGCGGGAAGTTCCGCTTCACCCAGTCCTGGCCCACAGCCTCGCCCAGAGCTCTATCCGTCATCGAAGAGCACTGCTTCCAGCGCGCCTGGGGCTCCTTTTGGCCCTGCAATGTCTTCCCGAAGAACGCGAAGTTTTCGTCGAAGAAGGCCTTGGGCAGGTCCTGGGCCTGACCGTGCAGAGCATGCCAACGCAGATAGCTCTTCCAACTGTCGAGCGGCTCGCTGCCAATGAGCCCGTTGAGCGCCTTGAAGTACTCCGGCGTCCCCACGTTCAAGGTGTCGAAGTGGCCGATTCCGACCGTCCCAAAGTACCCATTCCAGTCGAAGGCCGGCGCCAGCTTGTCCAAGCCCGCAACGGTGTAGATGTGGTAGCGGTTTTCCGGCTGGCGCAGATCCGTGCGGCTGGTGGAGGCCTTGGCCATGGCAGTCTCGATCTCCATCACCGCCGCAGCTTCTTTGCCTGCCGCGTCCGGTGTGTCGCCGGCCAGGATGAACATCTTCTTCAGGTGTTCGATGTACTGGGCGCGGATGGCGGCGAAGTGCGGCGAGTCGACGATGTAGTAATCGCGGTCAGGCAACGAGAGACCCCCCTGAAAAAGCTGGGCGACCTGTTTCGAGGAGTCCTTTTCGTCCTGCGCGACGAAAAAGCCGAAAAAGCCGTCCGGGGTGCCGTGCGTTTCAAGCTGACTCAGCAGGGCAGGGAGCTGCTTGGCGTCGCTGAGCGCGGCAATCTGCTTCAAGGCCGGTTGCAGCGGCTCCAATCCGCGCTTCTCGACCGTGCCGGTGTCCATGCATGCGGCAAAGAAGTCGCCGTACTGCTTTTGCAAGGGCGATTGCGGGTGCTGCGCGGCGGCATCCAGCTCCTCCCAGAGCTTGTAGCGGTTCAGTTCGCGCAACAACGAGAAAGACCGCGCCCAGCGTACCTGGTCGGAGGGAATGGGGTTGTTCTTGACCCAATTGCCGCAGGCGTACTGATAGAAATCGGTGCAGGGATTCGCGGTCTTGTCGATGGCGGTCAGATCGAGACTCTTGATCGAGGCCGGAGGAGCGGGTTTGGCGGCATCGCCCTGAGCGAAGGCGGTGGCGCAAACAATTGCTATGGTCGCGGTCAAAAGCAGCAGGGGGCGCAAACGAATCACATTCATTGGATTTCCTCATGGAAGCGGGATCAACCGGCGCGTCCATCGTCGCATAAAGCGATCGTCAATGGTGGCCATGGTTCAGCTTCGTGCAGCCGGTCAGTGTGGGCTGCATTGCATAGCAGGTTATCACCAGGAACGAAACCCGCAAGCCTGAAAGCAGGCAAATTGGCAGAGATCGGCACGACAGATGAGTAGGAATTCGCGGGGGAGGTTTGTGTGGGAGGGCGGGTTGCAAGAGCGAGTTTTCGCTTGCGGCTTGCCACCTGAGGCTGGAGCAAGGAACCGGTGGCGCGCCGCCCTTGGCGTCTGCTATAGTCCGTGCCGCGCCGCACGCGGCCGAATCGCGATACCCGGCGCGAGGAGGTGTTTCATGCGCATGATCATGCTGATTCAACTGCCGGTCGAACCCTTCAACCATGCCATCCGCAACGGAACCGTGGGCGAGAGAATGAGGCAGATTCTCGATGCTGCCAAGCCGGAGGCCGTCTGGTTCACAGAACGGGAAGGCCAGCGCGCCGGCATTCTCGTGGTGAACATCGAGAGTCCCTCCGACATTCCGCGCCTGGCCGAGCCGTGGTTTCTGGGATTCAATGCCACCGTCGAGTTCCGCATCGCCATGACGCCGGAAGATCTGGCCGCCGCGAACCTGGAAGCGCTGGGCGAGCAATGGGTGTAACTCGCGGCCTCCTCGGGCCGAAAACTCCCAGGGATTGACTGCATCCGGGCATCGCCGCCGGTGCCCGGATACTGTCAACGCCGCGCTCGAAGAAACTGGCCCTCCGCAGCTACAGAAGCCTGGTCCGGTTGCTTGCGGCAGGAGTAGAAACACTCTGAGGAAGGCGATAAATTGCGAACTACACGGCGAGCAAGTAGCCCAAGCGCAGATGGTTGAAGTTGAGCGCTTCAAGCCGCGAATCATTGAGCTTTTTCACAAGGCGGGCGTCGTCGGTGACGATCAGAAACTGGTCCGAGACAAGGGCAAGGGCGCTGTCGGTCAAGCCAAGGAACGGAAATTCGGGCCTTTGGGCCGCTTCGAGGCTTGGAATGGGAAGTTCATCGATCTCAACGAATGTCTCGTAGAACTTCCTCAAGCAGGCAGCTTTTGTCTGTTCCGGCAGGTCGTTGGTAAGGTTGCTCACCTCGGTCAGGACGTGGGGTGTCGTGACTGCCTTCTTGAAGACTTTCTTGAGCCTGACCAGAAGTTGGAAGTCTTCGACAACGTATTTCGACAGCTTGTTGTATTTTCCGTCACCGATCAGCCGAAGGTCGTAGGAGCCAACCAAGTAAAGAAGTGCCAGGTTTGCGTCGATCAGGATGCCTCTTGCCAAATACTTTTCGATCAGAATCTCCAGGTACGAACTCATTGCTTCCAGACCTTCAAAGACTGAGGCTCACCGGTCAGCGGGTCGATTGCAATGGTCTTGAATATACGGGACGCTTCGGTATTGCCCATGACGACCGCCAATGTTCCGGGTTCCAGGGTCCTGAAAGAGACGACCACCGTCCACCCGCCGTTGGGCTTGGGTTCGACTTCTTCGAGGCGGATATCCATTGCTTCCGGGAACATTTCCTTGGCAAAGGCGGTTGCCGTCTTTACAGAGCTTTTCAGATCTACCATCGTTACTCCCCCGAAATCAGGTCTATCATAGCGCACCTTTCCAACTGCAATGGGCGGCAGGCCGCCTTTACAGCCCCACCCCGCCCCTGCCAAACTGGGGAGTGGACACCCAGACAATTGTTATTCTCGACTTTGGTTCGCAGTACACGCAGTTGATTGCGCGGCGCATTCGCGAACAGAACGTTTTCTCCGTCGTGCTGCCCTGCACGGCGCCTCTCAGCAAGATTCAGGCCTGCAAACCCATCGGCATCATTCTTTCGGGCGGGCCGTCGTCGGTCTATGACGCGGATTCGCCGGCCGCCGACCCCAAGCTGCTGGAACTGGGCGTGCCGGTGCTCGGCATCTGCTACGGTTTGCAGTTCATCGTCCATCACCTGGGCGGCAAGGTGCGCTCGGCCTCAAAGCGCGAATACGGCCACGCCGAAGTGGCCATCGAAGACAGCGCAACACCGTTGTTCGCTGGACTTCCCGGCACGCTCCAGGTCTGGATGAGCCACGGCGACGAGGCGCTGGAGCTGCCGGCCGGCTTCCACCGCATTGCCGTCTCTGCAAACGCCCTGGCCGGAATCGCCAACGAACAGCGCCGCATCTGGGCCGTGCAGTTCCACCCCGAGGTGCATCACACGCCGCTGGGGCCGCAAATCATCAAGAATTTTGTCTTCACCATCTGCGGGGCGCGCGGCGACTGGACTCCGGCGCACTTTATTGAGAGCACGGTGGCCGCGATTCGCGAGCAGGTCGGCAAGGGACACGTGATCTGCGGCCTTTCCGGCGGCGTGGATTCGTCGGTGGCGGCGGTGCTGGTGCACAAGGCCATCGGCAGCCAGTTGACCTGCATCTTCGTCAACAACGGCGTGCTGCGCAAGAACGAGTTCCTTACCGTGCAGAAGAACATGCGCGACAAGCTCGGCCTGAACGTGGTGGCCGTCGACGCCAGCGAGCGCTTCCTGAGCAAGCTCGCCGGCGTCACCGACCCGGAAAAGAAGAGAAAGATCATCGGCGGGGAGTTCATCGCTGTGTTCGACGACGAGGCCACGCGCATCGCCGAGCTGAGCGGCGGCGTGGACTGGCTGGTGCAGGGAACCCTCTACCCCGACGTGATCGAGAGTTCCAGCGTCAAGGGCCCCAGCCAGACCATCAAGAGTCACCACAACGTGGGCGGGCTTCCCCTGGGCATGAAGCTCAAGCTGATTGAGCCCCTCCGCGACCTGTTCAAGGACGAAGTCCGCCGCATCGGCCGCGACCTCGACATGCAGGAAGAGATTCTGGGCCGCCAGCCCTTTCCCGGGCCTGGCCTGGCAGTACGCATCCTGGGCGAGGTGACCCCCGACCGCGTGGCCCTGCTGCAAGAGGCCGACGAGATCGTGGTGGCCGAAATCAAGGCTGCCGGCCTCTACTCCAAGATCTGGCAGAGCTTTGCCGTGCTGTTGCCGGTGATGAGCGTGGGCGTGATGGGCGACCAGCGCACCTATGCCTATACCTGCGCGGTGCGGGCGGTGCACTCGGAAGACGGCATGACCGCCGACTGGACGCCGCTGCCCTACGAGGTGCTGAAGCGCATCAGCAGCCGCATCGTGAACGAGGTCCGCGGCATCAACCGCGTGGTCTACGACATTACCTCGAAGCCCCCCGGCACCATCGAGTGGGAGTGATTTGCCATCACGGGCGGGGACTGCCTTCGACCCCCGTTTTTGGAAGAACGATGCTTGCGGAATCGCCCCTTTCTTGAACTCAATCAACTGGGCTCAGGTATGCATGAAGGGGCTATGACAAATCCGATGCTGCGACCGCTCACGCAAGTGGAAGAGAAACTGCTTCGATGGATTCTCGAGCATGGGGCTGATGGATCGAAATCCTACTTGCCTCAGCTCGAAGGAATGCGCGCGAAACCCTCATGTGGTTGCGGCTGCCCATCGATCTCACTGGTTGTTTCGGATCTTCCGGCGGCAATCCCTGCGAAGGAGCGGGTTGTAGCCGACCTTTCGGGACAGACAGCCGAGGGAATCAGCGTTGGCGTTCTTCTGTTCCAGGATGCCGGTAAACTGGCCGAATTGGAAATATATCCATGCGACAACGAGGACGCATTTGGTCTGCCTACAATTGCGAGCCTGTCACCATTTGAAGAGGGCAAGCCTATCTCATAGGAGACCGCCGCTATGCGTCGTTCACGGAATGGCGCGCATCGTATTTTGTGGCATACTATACCGCGAGGTGGCATCCGATGACGGAAACGGTAGTCTTGGGAGAGAGTGGTAGGCTCGTGCTTCCCGCGAACATTCGCAAGGAACTGGGGTTGAAGGCAGGGGACCGCTTGACTGTGAGCTTCGATCAGGGCGCGATCCGCATCTTGAGCAGAAAGATGGCTCTGGCCAGCATTCGGGCAGGAATCATTAAAGAGCGCGGAAGCCTCGACGGGATTCTGGACGAGTTTCTAGCCGAAAAGCGCGAGGAAGCCGCCCGTGAATAGCATAGTGCTCGATTCCGCCGCTGTGCTGGCGATGATTCAGAACGAACCGGGGGGAATGCGCGTCGAAGGACTCCTTGATTCACTCGAACTTGGCGCAAAAGTGAAGGTCGCCATGAGTTGGGTGAACTGGTGCGAAGTGTTGACTCGAACTCAGCGCGACAACAAGACGATGACGGCAGAGGACTTGAATGCCGCTCTCGCAGGCGTGGAACTGGTTCCCTTTGGCCGGGCGGCCGCGGAACTGGCTGCGGGATACGCTCAGGTCAATCGAGCGCTATCGTTTGGGGATCGTGCTTGCCTGGCGCTGGCTAAGACGAACCAAGCGACCGCTTGGACTGCGGATCGAGCGTGGGCTCAAGTCAAGCTGGATGTGCCGGTTGAGCTGATTCGCCCCTGACTTCCTTCATCCGGTTGAGGATGGCGGCCCAGAAATTCCATGCCATTCAGCATGGAACTTTCAGTTCTGCGCAGGAGAAGGCGCTTCGACCTTCGCCGCCTGCCCCCGCAGCGCCGCCACCTCCCGCGTGAGCGCTTCAATCCGCTCCATCATCTCCTCATGCCGCTTGTCGGCGATGGAAGGATCGAAGGCCTCCACATAAAAGCTCCCGTTGGGCTCCAGTTCGCAACGATGTACTTTGTGAAAATCCTCAAACCCCTGCTTGTGGATCGCGTCGAGCAGTTCTTCCTGGGTGAGCAGTTCGCGCTGCATGGCCTTGCGGTCGATCTGCCCGTTCAGAATCAGCACCGCTGACCGCCCTTCCAAGGCGCGCGTCAGCTTCTGCGAGCGGAACAGCACCCGCACCACCAGCCAGTTGATGCCGAGCAGCCCGAAGGCGCCGATGATTCCGCCGGTCACCGAGTTGTCGTCGCCGATGATGGCGTTCTGCACCGTGTTGGAAAGCGACAGCAGCACCACCAGGTCGAAAGGGTTGAGTTGCGCCAGTTCCCGCTTGCCGAAGATGCGTAGCAGCAGCACCAGAACCAGGTAGACGATAACCGGGCGGGCCAACTTTTCCAGGATCGGCAAGGGAAGTTGAAACATGTGGTCGAAGATCGGTGAATGCGGCATGAGAAAGAGGATAGCGGTCGTCAAGGCTTCCTTTCCACCTGCAACGTCACATCCACCGTATGGGTATCGTCGTTCCGGGCCAGCTTGTAACGGCAGAGTGTAGAGGCGAAGGTTCGCCCCAGTGCTGTATTTCCCTGATTGTGAAAATAGGCCTGAATCGCGCTCTCATCGAAGATGTCACCGGGGGCCAGCTTCCAGGCGGCCAGCATCGCCTGGCGCAGATCGTCCGCGATATTCGTGATGGTGAGCTTGCCCATCGTGTAAACCGGGCCCGGATTGACCTCCAGGTTGTAGTTGACAACACCGTTCGTTTCGTCGAACTCGGGATGGGGCGTGACAACGCAAGCCATGTACCCTTTCGACTTGTATTGTGTGTGGACAAACAGCAGTGCGGTCCGGAAAGTGACTCCGTCTTTGAGAGAGAGTTTCTCAAGCTTGTTCGATACGATTCCAGCAGCTTTCTCGACCTCGGCCTGGGTCACTGCTTCGCCCGAGGGCAGGCGGATGGCCCCCAGGCTGTAATGCCGCCCCTCTTCAATGATCACGTGGAAGGGAACCTCGATCCCTTTGCCGCCGGCCACCGGATCGCCCGACTGTATGGCGTGAACCTTGACCTTGGCATAGCCCTCGTCGCCATAAAAGGATTCGAAAGCGTGCACCAGGTTCTGCGCCGAGCCGTCGGTGAAAAACGGCGCGCCCGTGGCATGAACCGCTACCAAATCGATCTTGCTTTGCATGGCCGGCGAAACGCCCTCCAGATTGATCGCGCCCACCAACACCGGAGGGTCGGCGATGGTCAGGTTCATGGCGCTCATCTTGCTCGAGCCCATCGCTGAAAGCGGCTCCGCGGTGACCGTGGCCTTGATGCCTTGCGCGGCCAGCATCTCTTCCAGCGCCCTGCAAACGCCGTCGAGCAAGCTGCCTTCCAAAGGAACCTTGCCGTGAAAGAGCGGCAGCCGATCGTGCAATTTCGCGTCGAGATCCTTGCCCGTCGCAAGCGGCAGGTTCTCCAGGTGGACGGGCAGCATGTTGTCGGCCGGCGACAACATGTAAATCAGGCTCACCCCATCGAATTTGTAGGAAACGTTCTGGAAGACGCCGGTATCGTTCAGGCGCTGCAGGTGTTCTTTCAACTCTGCGGCGGTGACTGCGGCGCCCTTCTTCAGCCCGGCGGCGGCCAACAATTCCTCGCTGGTATATGCAGGAGCGCCGTTGAAGACAATATTTTTGGGTTGAAAGCTTTGCGCGCCGAGAGACACCGATGCGCAGCACAATGCCAGGGCGGCCAGGAAACATGAAACCAAACGATGCATGATAGGGCAAGATTAACAAGATCGGCTGCCTGCCGACAGTGACAGGCTGCCGACCTCGTCTTTTACTACCTCCCGCCCAATGCGGTGCCGGGAATGGTCACCGAACCCATGCGGCCGGAGTTTTCGTCCACCACCAGCACCCGCAGCGAGGCCATGCCCGGCTTCATCTGCACCGCCTGTTCGACGGGAATGCCATCGGTCAGCAGCTTTTGATAGGTGGTGGTCAGCAGCCGCAGGCCGATCGTCTGCCCATCTACCTGCGCATGGACAGCGGCGTCGTCGCGCTGGATAAAGAAGATGTCGAGCTTGTCCATCCAGCGATCGGCCTGCTGTTGCAGGGCCAGGTCGGTGGCCCGGATCTTCACCTTGACGTTTGCGCCCGATTTTCCCTGCTGATCGATCGGGGTCACGTTTGCGGTGAGGGAGATTTCATTGGGATCTCTGGGCCGCCAAATGGCCTGCTGGAAACGATCTTTCAATGTCGATGGCTCCGTGTCGAACAGGAAACCGGTGCGGTAGCGCAGCGCGACGCCGTGCTGCTTGCCGACGAATTTGACGGTGAGGTTGTGGTATTGGTCGTCCGCGGGTCCTGGCGGCGTGAAGGTGATTTGGTAGGTGGCGTGGCCGTCTTCGACAACCTTGGCAAGTTCTGCCGCCAGATCGCCGGCCCGTCGGATGGTGTGGCCGCCCGTGGCGTCTGCCACCTGCCGGATCGATGCCTGGATGGGCCGGATATCCTGCTGCATCTGGTCTGTCGAACGCCCGGCATTGAGGTTGGTGGCGGAGGCGCCGCGGTCACCCCCTGCCCGTCCCAGGCTGGCCATATCCGCCGCCGATTGAGTCAGCTCCACGTTGCGGTGCTGCATCTCGGCATCGATGGCGCCGGTCTCAAGCTGCGACACGTCCATGGGATAAACCGCAACATGCGCGTCGTTCATGGCTTCCTGCGCCTTGATCGCGAAGCCTTCGTTGTCCTGCGGTCCGCGGTCGGTCCCTGCGGTTTTGTTCTGCCAATCGGCAAAGACGTTGTCGCTGGAAACCCATACCAGGCTCTTGTGCCCAGGCAGGGCAGCTAGATGACGCGCAACGCCCCTCAGCACGATCAAAGAGGCGCGGGCCGGGTTGTCGCCCAGGGCACGCAGTTGCGGATCGACGGCCGACATCGCGTCGGGCGAGCTGTCTTGGTTGCCGTTCACAGCGTTCAGGTCGGAGACGTTGCGCACCTCGTCGATCTGCTGCCGGTTGCGTGCTTCCTCTCCCTGCGCCATGGAAACGGATTGGGCCGTGGCTGTCCACTTCTGAAGCCGCGCGACAGTTGCCGCGTGGTCGGTCGAAACTTCCTGCAGCACACGAAATCCGAGCGGCGTAATTGAGTAGAGCCCGATCCGTTCCTCCGAACCAGCGTGATTGAGGAAGTCGAGCATCTGCTGCCGGGCGCGGGACATGTCGCGCCAGGCAATGTGGCTCTCATCGATCAGCAGAACGGTGGCGCCGGATTCGGAAGCAGCCGTTCCCGGCGTCGCAGCGGCAGGCTCGACGGGACGGTTGGAGAATGTGCCCGATGGCGCAGGGACTGGACTGGCCGCCGACTGAGCAGCCACCGGCACAAAGGAGCGAATCTCTTGCTTGCGCCCATTGTCGTAGACTTCGAAGTCCTGCGCGGTTAGATCTGTGACCGGGTGGCCTTTCTTGTCGGTGGCTACAATGCTCACGTCCACCAGCCGGGAACTCAGCTTGAAACGAGCCCCGGCGGCAGACGAAGTCCCAGGCTCGTCGGGAAGCTCACCCGACGGGCCGGAACTGATCTCGGGTATGGTGGCAGGCGCCTGGGCCGCCTGGGCCGGCGCCTGCTCGGCTAGGACGGCAGACGAGGCTGCATTCGCCCCCATCTGCTGGGTCGGCGGGGTTGGCGGCGTGGCGGCTGGAGTGGCCGATACAGCCGGCGCCGCAGTGCTCGAAGCCATGTCAACCGGATGCGCAGCGGCTGGCGATGCAGCGTCGGCGAGGACCCGGACGGTGGTCGCCAGGCGGTGATAGTGCGTATAGGTGGTCTCGGCCAGTTGCGTATTCGGGGGCACGCCCATCTGCAGGACCTGCTCTACCTCCAGGGTCATGCCGCGTAGCGGACAAAGCGCAGGCTTATCGCCGAGCACCACCGGACCATACTGCAGCATGTGGGCGGCGCGCTTGAGCGGATCGCCAATCTTCAGGTCCGCTTCAATCGTGATGCGCAGAATAGCGCCCGAAGCCGGACTGATGGAGATCGATCCATGATAGCCGGGGGTGGCGTGGAACACCGTGGACTCGGTCTGGTCAGTCACCGGCCTTGAACCGCCGCCCCTTCGCCCCCTGCCTCCGCCAGAAATATTGGTGGCCAGGTCGCGGACACAACAGTGGCTAATGGAGTAGTGGGACGCATCTTTCGGCACACTGTAGTGAAACACCGCAGCCAGGCCAAGCGATGTCTGTTCCCAGTGGCTCCACGTTACCTCACCCTTTGAAGCGTCGATAATGACCACCGCAAGTTCGGGGCCGAATTCGCCCTGCAGGTGCGGACCCGGCTCGACCCCTGGCTTGGTGCCATTTGCAGATACCTGCGCGTCGATGACCTCCTTGCCGTCGCGGAAGGCCACGTCCTGGCTCGATGCTCCCACCAGATGCAACCCCGCATGAACCGGCCAGGCATTTTCCGTGAGCACCTGGGGGCTGTTATCGAAGCGATAAGTGGTCCGTGTGGCAAAAAAATCGGGCAAATGCGGAAATGCCTGCACCACGTACCCGCGGGCCAGGTCCATGATCCGCTGCTGGGCGGCGCTGTCAGGCGCAGCCGTCGCCGGCAACTCATTCGCTGGGGGATCCAGAAGCGCAGACTGGTCGGCAAGCAGGTGCAGCGCCAGCGCCGTCTTGGGCCCCAGTTCGAGCTTGGTGCCGAGGTGAATCAGGGTGGCGTCCGTCAGCCTCTCTGTCAGTTCCAGATCGGCCATCTTGCGCGACACGTCAAGGTCGGCCCGCTTGGCGGATGTGTTGGCGGCCAGGAACTGCTCCAATTCGGCCACGGTAACCGGCTTTGCTCCGGCCGGAACCACCATGGCTCCCAAAAGAGCCAACAAAAGAAGCTTTCGCATAGAGAGGCTGACCCCGTTTGTCGCGGATTGATTGGTCTGTGTTGTTTGACGAAATCCGTTCGCCGGTGGCAAGGCATACGCCTGGTTCAGCACCAGCAGCCGGATTCGCTTCGGCCAGTTGCAGCAGAAGCAGCGTGCAATGACTGTACACAGATTTGGCAGCAGCGGACAAACGGCCACAAGCCTACGTCTCCAAGCGCACGGATTTGAACCATGCTGGGTGCCCCAGGGTCCCGAGTCTGGGACCTGGGAAAGCAGGAACTGGAAACGCAGAATCAGCCCCCAAGAAGGACCTGGCGTCGCATGGTCACCCATGAGCGCCTGCACTGCTTGCAACAACACAAGGTAGGAACCTTACGCTCCAACCTCGATTTTGCTGCGGAAAAAATCCAGCGAACGGCGCAGTCCTTCAACCAACGGAACTTTGGGTTCCCAGCCAAGAAGGTCCCGCGCTTTGCTGATGTCCGGGCAGCGTCGCGTCGGGTCGTCCTCCGGCAGTTCTTCAAACACCAGACCGCTGTTCGATCCGGTCACGTCAAGCACTGCCTTGGCACATTCAAGGATGGTGAATTCGTTGGGATTGCCAATATTGACGGGCAAGTGCTCGCTGGATTCCGACAGCAGCATGATTCCGTCGATCAGGTCGTCGACGTAGCAAAAACTGCGCGTCTGGCTGCCATCCCCATAGATGCTCAACGAGTGGCCGCGCAACGCCTGCATCATGAAATTCGAGATCACGCGGCCATCGTCGGGATGAAGGCGCGGGCCATAGGTGTTGAAGATGCGAACCAGGTGGGTATCGACAGCGCGGGACCGGCAATAGGCCATTACCAGGGCTTCCGAGAAGCGTTTTGCCTCGTCGTATACCGACCGCGGGCCCACCGGGTTGACGTTGCCCCAATACTCTTCGGTCTGCGGATGCTCCAGGGGATCGCCGTAGCACTCCGACGTGGAAGCGTGGAGATAGCGAGCACGGTATTTTGCCGCAATCTCCAGGGTGTTCCTGGTGCCGGCCGAGCCCACTGACAAGGTCTCGATCGCCAGGCGGAGGTAGTCCGCAGGACTAGCCGGGGAGGCCAGATTGAACACGTAGTCCACTGGCCCGGGATCGAAGGGCTGGCAGATGTCCAGCTCTTCAAACTGGAAGTGCGGCTCCCTCTGAAGGTGCGCGATGTTTTCAAGGTCCCCGGTAGAAAGGTTGTCGACACCAAGAACGGTATCGCCTTCACGCAGAATGCGGTCGGTGAGATGTGATCCGAGGAAGCCGGCCGCGCCGGTTACAAGTACACGCTTCGCCATCGACTGGTGCTCTCATTTCGGGTAACTCCACTGGCTCAAGGGGGGAGTGCGGAGTTACCTGTCAATTATTAGGGGACCTGCTCTTACAATAACACGGTTCGTGGTTTACCTTGTTGCGCCTGGTAGCTGGCTGGACGGCCTACGCTCACGTAGGTGAATCCGTGATCCAGCATCTGTTGCGGATGATAAAGATTTCGTCCGTCGATCACGATTGGGAAGCGAACCGCCTGGTTCAGCCGGCTCAGGTCCATGGCCCCAAATTCCTTCCAGTCGGTCAAAATCAGGACTGCATCGGCATTCTGGGCTGCCTGGTAAAGGTTCTCGGCATAACTCATCTTTTGCGACGGGGGCAGCACAGTCTTGGCTCTTTCCATGGCTGCGGGGTCGTAGGCGCATATAGTCGTTCCAGCTTCCAACAATTTCCGGATAATATCGATGGCCGGAGATTCCCGAATATCGTCGGTGTCGCCCTTGAAAGCCAGCCCCAGGGCCGCCAATCGCTTGCCCCGCAGGGTCCACAAAGCAGAAAGAATCTTGTTGAAGAAGATATCCTTCTGCGCTTCGTTGATCTTTCTCACTTCCTCCAGCAGTTGGAAGTCCACTCCTCGTTGCTGCGCGACCCAATGGAACGCGGCAACATCCTTGGGGAAGCACGAACCCCCGTAGCCCAGACCGGCGCGCAGGAATCGGGGGCCGATGCGGCTGTCCAGACCCATCCCTGCGGCGATGTCTTCAATGTCGGCGTCCACTGCCTCAGCCACATTCGCCACTGCATTGATGAACGAGATCTTCAGCGCCAAAAAGGCATTGGAGGCGTGCTTGATGATCTCCGCGCTCTGGGTCGAGGTGATGACCAGCTTGGCCGGCCGCGAAACGCTGCAGCTTCCCGCCATCGCGCCGCTCTGGGCGTAATAGCTGCCACTGGTGAGCGGCTCGTAGATGCGCTCCAACACGTTCGTGGCTCGCTCCGTTCCCGCTCCCACAACAATGCGGTCTGGATGCAGAAAGTCGCACACGGCCGTGCCTTCGCGCAGAAACTCCGGATTCGAAACCACGTCGAAATCCTTAGGGTCCACGCCATGGCGATGCAGCACCCGGCGAATCCAGTCGTTGGTGTAGACCGGTACCGTGCTCTTTTCCACGATGACTTTATAGCTGTCGATCGAGCGCGCGATCTCCGACACCACCGCTTCCACGTAGGAAAGATCCGCGGCGCCCGTGTCTCCCTGGGGTGTGCCCACAGCGATAAAGATGGCTTCGCTGCACTCCACGGCATGTGCCAGATCCGTGGTGAATTCCACCCCGTCGCGATGCTTGGCCAGCAATTCAGGCAGCGACTCTTCAAAGATGGGAACAACCCCGTTCAACAAGTCGTTGACCCGCGCTTCATCGTTGTCGACACAGATGACCCGGTGGCCGATCTCGGCAAAACAGACTGCCGCTACAAGTCCGACGTATCCGGACCCGATCACACAGATGGAAACTTGCTTTGACATGCGCTGGCGCCTTCGCTGATTCCTTAGGTTGGCGGCCTGACATGAATCGGGAAATCCTACTCACGTCCGGCCAGAGTGCAATGATTCGGTGCGGGTGAGGCCTGACCCTGGATTATAGTGAACCTCTGGTCCAGCTTTGCTCGGAAATCCTGGCTTGGAATTCGCGGCTGTAGATTTTGATGCATTCGCCCCAGAGAATCCGATTCGCCATCCCTAGGCTATTCGTTGCAGTGGGGATAGGCAAGCTTCTCATACCGCGTTTTGGAGATCGGGCAGGATTTTTACAATGCGAATGACCCGACCGACCGGGAGACACGAATTGCAATACTGGTCTGATCGTTCCTGAACAAAACGCGCTCCGGCTTGCTCTTTTGCCCGTCTTCGAATCGCGCCCATGCAGGCCTGTGGGCCGCCGCCATGTCTGGTAAAGTGGGACTGCAGCCGTGCGAAGGCCTCTGGAAGCCTCCTGTCGATTGCATGTCTGGCTCCGTAAGCTGCTTATTTTCTTGAGAGTAGGAAAGAGACCATGAATTCGCTTGCACAACGGCAGATTTCTGAACTGGCGCCCTTTCGAATTGCACCGCGGTTTGTTGCCCGGGTCTGGGGCTTCCACGACCTTCGCCCCTGGTATGACCATGTGGCCGGCCAGGATCCGGTCGGGGAAGTCTGGCTGACCGGCGATGAGTGCCTGGTGGACAGCGGCATTCATACCGGAAAGGCGCTGGGAACGCTCTTTGTCGAACAGGCTGAGAGCTTGTTGGGAAGCGAGGCCGCACGCAGTGCATCGCCGTTGTTGCTGAAAGTGATCTTTGCCAAGGACAAACTCAGCGTCCAGGTGCACCCGGACGACCGGTTGGCGCAGAAATATGGCCAGCCGCGCGGAAAAACCGAATGCTGGTATGCGTTGGCGGCCGACCCGGGCGCACGTGTAGCCTGCGGGCTCAAGCCGGGAGTGACTCTCGAAAAGATCGAGGAAGGAATTCAGGCGGGAACTCTCGAAGAAAGCCTGAATGTCCTCGATGTAGCGGCCGGCGACATGATCTTTGTGGATGCCGGGACGGTCCACGCCATCTGGCCGGGTTCGATTTTGCTTGAGACCCAGCAGAACTGCGATTTGACCTATCGCCTTTACGATTACGGACGGCCGCGCGAACTGCATGTCGAGAAATCCCTTGAGGCGACACGGCTCAGCACCCGCGCAGGCAAGATTGCGCCCAAGGCGCTTCAGGACCGCACCATCCTGGTCGATGTTGAGTATTTTCGAGTGGAGCGGCTTGCGACAGCAGGGAACCGGACGAGCGCCAGTCTGAAGGGGCAGGACCAGAAGCCGGGCCTGGCCTATCTGTTTGCAGCCGCCGGGTCGGCCAGAATCACTGGCGCCGCGTTCGATACGGTCGATTTGCCCGCGCGCGGCATCGTCGCCGTCCCGGCGTCTTCCCCTGACTTTACCGTCGAAGATGCAGGAGGGCTTGACCTGATTCGCATGACACCCAATTGGCCCGTGGCTGCGGCGTGAGTATGCATGACTGGCGGCAATCCGTTGAGAGCTATATCCGCGCCGAGGCCCAACCTGCGGATAAATTCGGCCATCAGCCGCGGCTCCATGCCCTCGCCGTCCAATTGGGTCAGGGCATGGACTTCGACGACGACATCCTCTTCGCTGCGGCCTGGATGCACGACCTGGGCGTGTTCCTCGGCCACCGTCCGCAGGACCCGGCAGAACTGGCGCGCTGGAATCATGTGCCCTACACCGTGGCCCGAAGCCGCGATCTGCTCGCTGCGTGGGGATTCCCGGCAGCCAAGCTGGATGCCGTTGCCGAAGCCATCCGGACGCATCAGCCCCAGGACGATCCCAGGCGTATCGAAGCGGTTCTGCTCAGAGATGCCGATATCCTTGAGCAATTGGGGGCTGTCGGAGCCTTGCGCTCCATCGTGAAGGTGGGCCGGGACACCCGCTATCCCACCTACACCGCCCTCTTGCCCGTTTTGCGGAACGCCGTCGCCAATCTGCCCGCCCGTTTGCGCCTGGAAAGTGCACGGCAACGCGCCGTCCCTCGCGTGGAACTGCTGCGCCGCCTCATCGAAGCCATCGAAAACGAAGCCGGTGCCTTGCTGTATTAACCCTGGAAGCGGCAGCAGACGACCCTCAAGGGCGTAACAGGTCAAGCGTGGGCTACCGGTCAAGCAGCTTGGTGCTCAGTCAAGCTAGGGGGTACCTGAGAAGCTGTGCTTGCAACAGCCGTGCTTTGCAACAGCTATGCCTTGTAACAGGGCGCGACTTCAGTTGTGCCGCAAGTGTCTGAAAACATAAAGGGCCTCACAGGTTGCGGAAAACTCTTCGGGAAGGCTCGGTGCGTCAGGGCACGACTTCAGTCGTGCCGCAAATGCCTGAAAATAAAGGTGGGCTTTAGCCCCTGCCAGGCAGTCGTCGTTTCGCAGAACACTCAATTCAAGGTCGCCTCAGTTGCCGCTTCCTACATCCCTTGCAGGGAATTAACTCCAATTGGCGCAGAATGGAGATATCGAAGGCCTTTGCGAACGTGCTTGATCCCCCACCCCACCCGCCTTTTCAGCCTACCTGACAGATAACAAATAAGTTAGATCGATAATTACCCCACAGTGGTATTGAAAACAAAGGACTTACGCAAATCGAGTGGTGTTTTGCTGACTGGCTTTTCCCGTTTGGATTGTCGCGGAACGCTTCCGGAAAAACTCCGGCGGAAGATAATCGGGGCAATGCAACAACTCTTTCAAGATCCTGGGACTCCAACGAGATGGGCGAAGTCGATTTCGCCTCAATCCAGCCTCCTTAATGGAGGTCTTTGTGCCAGGAGATGGTCTGTGAAATCAGCCGTGGTCTTCAGGCTTGTTCGAATTGTTCTGTTGCTCATGGCTCCGGTCTCCCTGTCAGCCCAGGTGGTGCCGTCGGCAACAGAAGGACGCTCTCCCTTCGCGGCCGGTGTGGGCGTCTCCAGTTTCGATGTCGACTGGGAGCATGGGAGAATGCTCGGCGGAACCCTGTGGCTCGACTGGAGCCCACGGCTTGGTCCACGGCTGTTGCGCGGATTGGGCCTGGAAGCCGAAGCACGGGACATCAGCCTGGCGCGCTCTTCCACTCAGCCGGATTTTCGTTACGACACGGCAGGCGGCGGGCCGATCTACCGTTGGCCGCTCACGCGCACCATAACCTTCTATGGAAAATACGTTGAGGCCTTCGGGAGTGTGGATTTCGGCCCGGCCCCGACTCCTCCGTCAGGCGGCTTGCAACCGGTAGGGAAGCCCTACACCCATGACACGCGAACCTTGGTGGGAGCCGGCGGCGGGTTGGAATTCAGGATCTTCCGTGCTACCCGGGCTCGTGTCGACTACGAATACCAGGCCTGGCCCGATCTATTCAAGAACACGCTTGATCCGCAAGGCTTCACCGCCGGTGTCGAATACGATTTCAGATTCCTCCACAGGCGCTGATGTGCCGGATCGATCCTGCCCGGGTGATAAACCGGTCGATGCACTATCCGGTATGCGTCGACTTTTTTAACCGACCTTTGTGTGCGTCATCCTATGCGAAACCCGGCCCTTTCAGGCACAATCTATAGCGATATGAGCTTCCGATTCGTAATCCCCTCTGAATTACGCGGTGCCGTTGACTTGGCAGCCGCCGATTGGCATAGCAACAACAAGGTTGCCCGCTTCTGGCAGAAGGACGCCGGCCTCTGGACCAGCGATGGCGAAGAGAAATGGCTGGGCTGGATCGACATCGTCGAGCGGCAGCAGAAGGATCAGGCGGCGTTCGACGAACTGGCCGCGGACGTCAAGGCCGCCGGGTTCAAGAGCGTACTGCTGCTCGGTATGGGCGGCTCCAGCTTGTGCCCCGAGGTGCTGGCCGTTACGTTTGGACAGCAGCCCGGCTTTCCCGCGTTGCACATCGTGGACTCCACCGACCCCGTGCAGGTGAAGGCCGCTCGCGACAAGGTGAACCTGGAAGAGACGCTGGTCGTAGTGGCCAGCAAGTCCGGTTCCACGCTTGAGCCGAACGTCCTGAAGCAGTACTTCTTTGAAGAAATGCAGAAGGCAGTGGGCGCCGACAAGGCCGGCAGCCATTTCCTTGCCATTACCGACCCCGGCTCCAAGATGGAGCAGGTCGCCAAGGCCGACGGCTTCTGGCGCATCTTCTACGGCGACCCCACCATCGGCGGCCGCTTCTCCGCACTCTCGAACTTCGGCGTAGTCGTGGCTACCGTGGCCGGCCTCGATTCGGCCAAGCTGCTGGCTGAAGCGGCCAAAGCCGTGGCCGGCGCAAAACTCCAGCCCTCTGATAACCCGGCCGTCGAGCTCGGCCTGCTGATGGGCACGGCGGCCAATGCCGGTCGCGACAAGATCACTATCTTCACTTCGCCTGAAATCTACGACCTGGGCGCCTGGATGGAGCAGCTCATCGCCGAATCGACCGGCAAACTGGGCAAGGGCATTACCCCTGTGGACCGCGAAGGCATCGCCGGGCCTGCGGTCTACGGCAACGACCGCATCTTCGCCTATGTGAAGCTGGCGAGTACGACAGACAGCAGCCAGGATACCAAGGTCGCGGCCATCGAGGCTGCTGGCCATCCGGTGGTCCACATCGTGATCGACGACCTCTACGAGCTCTTCGGGCAGATCTTTACCTGGGAAGTCGCCACCTCGGTGGCCGGATCGGTGATGGGCATCAACCCCTTCAACCAGCCCGACGTGGAGTCGGCCAAAATCGAGACCCGCGCTCTGACTTCGGCCTACGAACAGACCGGCAAGCTGGCCGAGCATACGCCGATCCTGGTGGATGCGGGCATCGGGGTCTATGCCACCGAGGCCTATGCGGCGACACTCAAGGCGACCGGCACCGCGGCAACGCTGGCAGGCACAATCAAGGCGCATCTGAGCCAGATCCACGCCGGCGACTACTTCGCCACGCTGGCCTATCTGCCCATGTTCCCGGAACACGAGGCCACGATTCAGGGCTTCCGGCACAGGGTCCGCGACCAGAAGCATGTGGCCACTTGCCTGGGCTTCGGACCGCGTTTCCTGCACTCCACCGGGCAAGACTACAAAGGCGGCCCCAACACCGGCGTCTTCCTGCAGATCACCGCGGATCATGCCGTCGACGTGGCGATTCCCGGCCAGAAGTTCAGCTTTGGCATCGTCATTGACGCCCAGGCAGCCGGAGATCTGGCGGTCCTGGAGTCGCGTGGGCGGCGTGCTTTGCGCGTTCACCTCGGAGCCGACGTGGCTGCCGGGCTGAAGACTCTGGCTGCTGCATTCGACGAAGCACTGGCGTAAAAGCCCAATCATGGGTCAAAGATTGGCGTGAGTGTCAATTGCCTCCGTGCCCCATCCTTTCGCGCTTCGCGGCGAAAGGGTGGGAAAGCACAGAATTCAACCCGCCTCTCGTCAGCCAATCCCCGACCTCTACCCTTGAAGGGCCGTATGGAACCCGAAAAGCCGCCCGTTAAACGCAGCCTGCTACCCGCCATCGGACTCTTCTTCGTTGCCCCGCTGGTGGCGGAGTTTCTGCTCGGCAATCTGCCTATCAAGCTGCTCATGGCTCTGGTGATGCTGGCGCCGATGTATGGCGGTGGGGCCCTGCTGATCCGCGAACTGGTGCGGCGCGCCGGCCGCGGTTGGCCCAGCATCGTGTTGCTGGCCCTAGCCTACGGCATCTTCGAAGAGGCCTTTGCCACCCAGTCCCTCTTCAATCCCAACTACATGCACCTGAATCTCCATCTGTTGCAGCCCTCCTTCATCCCCGCACTGGGAATCGGCGCCTGGTGGACGATCTTCGTACTCGCCTTGCATATGGTCTGGAGCATCTCCGTTCCCATCGCTTTGGTGGAGGCAACGGTGCCGGGCCGAGCCGAAACTCCCTGGCTCGGAGGCGGCGGCCTTGCGATCATTGGGCTTCTGTTCGGAGTAGGCGTCGCCGGGATGACCGCGATGACTCTGAAGCAGGACCGTTTTATGTCGTCCACGGGCCAATTTGCCACTGCTGCCGCGATTCTGGTCCTGCTGGCGATCGCCGCGTTTGCCATGGGCAAGCCAGCCGTAGCTTCGATCGCGGGCTCCGTGCCGAATCCATGGCTTTGCGGTGGGCTGGCATTAGCGTCGGGCTCGGCGATTCTGCTGTTGCCTGGTGTGTGGGGTTGGTGGGCCGCGGCTGCAATCCTGTTGCTTGAACTGGCCGTCGGCGCTTTGGTCCTGGCATGGTCACGGCGCACAGCCTGGAATTCGCGCCACAAAGTGGCCCTGGCTGGCGGAGCCGCCCTCGCCTACGCTTGGCATGCCTTCATTGAAACGCCCGTCATCGGCGGAGCGGGCGTTGGCGTGCGCGTAGGCAATGTCGTTTTTGCCTTGGGGGCCCTGGCCTTGATCGCCTACGGGATGAAGACGACCTCCTCTGCCAAGTCTCTGGTCGCCGTTGCCTGAATCCGCCGCATTCACGCGGTGTTGTTTGCCGCCGGGTTATACGTGCCGGCTTCGGCGCGGAAGGCGATGGCGAGCCGGTTCCAGGTGTTGATATACGTGATGGCCAGGGTCAGCTTCACCAGTTCGGCTTCGTCGAAGGCAGGCCGCACTTCTTCATAGGCTTCCTCGGAGGCGTGGCCTTGCTGAATGTTGGTGATGGCCTCGGTCCACGCCAGGGCGGCGCGTTCCCGTGGGGTAAAGAACGGTGTCTCCCGCCATGCTGAAAGCGCATAGAGCCGCTGCTCGGTTTCACCATTCGCACGGGCATCTTTGGTGTGCATGTCGATGCAATAGGCGCAGCCGTTCATCTGCGAAGCTCGGACCTTGATCAATTCCAGCAGCGAGCGCTCCAGCCCGCTGCCGGCGATGGCCCTGCCCAAGCTCACCAAAGCATGAATTCCCTCGGGGAAAGACTTGGCGTAGTTCAGCCTTTGGGTCACGATTTCACCTCAGTTAGTTTGGATGCGCGATGGTCGGGCCGGATCAATAAACTGGAAACAGGAGGAGCCATGAGCGACGGTCGCGAGGAGCGGGAAGAGCGGGAAAGGCGTCTGGAGCAGGAGGCGCGAGAGAATCGCGAAGACCGGCTCGACAGGGAAGCCGTGGATCAGTGGGAACCGGAGCGGGATGATTCCTGAAGGAATTCTCCGCCCAGGGCGCTGAAGGCGTTTCGCCCCATCGAGATTTCCAGGGCCATTGTTTCGCGCTAAACTTCTTGGCTGGAGCGGAACTTTTTCCCGGGGGCCGGGTTTTCAAAGATGACGGCTTCCGCCCAACCTCGTCTAACGGATTGAGCCGGAAGCAACACATTCAAGCGTCCTTTCAAGCGGCAAGGCATCCAAGAGCCGTATGAATAGGCGCATCAGGTAGAGGAGACCCATGAAGATGAATCGGCCATTGCTCAAAAGAGTTTTCCCGCAGGTGCTGGCATGGGCCGGGGTGGTTGTTCTGTGCGGCGGGTTTGCGTTGGCGCAAGATACAGCACAGGCCCCAGCCCAGCGGTCCGACGGACAAATCGAGATGGACGTCGTACATGCCCTCGACGCCTCCAAAGCCCTGAAGAAGGATCTGATCACTGCGGCGACCATTCAGAGCGAGGTTACCCTCTCCGGCACCGTGTCGAGCGACTCCTCCAGCGAGTTGGCTGAGACGATCGCCAGCCGGGTCGCGGGAGTGACCAAGGTCCACAACAACCTGAAGGTTGGCAGCCCGCAAGACGCCCAGGACGGCGCAAATGCCGCCGACCCGGGCGCCCAGCAAATGGCGGATAATCCCCCGGGCCCCGACGATAACGCTGCAGCTCAGCCTCCTCCGGCAGTCAATGACGGCCCGATGCCGGTTCCGTCGCAGCAGCAAGGTCAGACCCAGGCTCCTCCGGCACGTCCGCAATATGCGCCGCAGCGGCCTCAGTCTGCACCACCGGCATATGAAGTTGCCAAGGGACCGGTCACCCTGCCGCAAGGGACGCTTCTGCAACTTCGCACCAACGAGTCCGTCAGCAGCAAGCGCGCCAAGGACGGCGAGCAGGTGCAGTTTACCGTGATCCGCGACGTGGTCTTCGGCGGCGTGCTGGCCATTCCCCGGGGCGCGACGGCTCACGGCGTCATCACCGAGAGCAAGAAGGCCGGCGAAGTGAGCGGCAGTCCGGAACTGGCGCTTAAACTCACCTCCCTCGATCTTGGCGGCCAGAACTATCCGCTGGACTCCGATCAGTTCAAGGTCAAGGGCCCCAGCAAGACCGGCCAGACAGTGGGCAATGCGATAGGCGGCGGCTTGATGGGCGCTGTGATCGGCGGCATCATCGGTCGTGGTCCCGGCGCTGCGATTGGCGCAGCGGCTGGCGCGGGTGCGGGCACGGCAGCTTCGGCTGCTTCTCCTGGCCCCAATGCCTGGATCCCCGCCGAAGCGCTCGTGGTCTTCCACCTGAACACCCCGCTTACGGTCACACCGGTTAATGCCCAGGAAGCCGCCCGGCTGGCGCAGGGGCTCTATCCTGGCGGTCCCACGCTTTACCGGCGCGCCGGCTACTACCCCTATGGGTCGCCCTACTACCCCGGAGCCTATCCTCCGGTCTACTACCGGCCCTACTACGTGGTCGGCGGCGGTTTCTACTATTGGCGGTAAGCGCGATTCTTTCGAATTCACCAGCGGGCGCTCCGGGTCGGGGCGCCCATATTTTTTTGACCCCGGTATTTGGACTTCTTGAACTGATCTCTCACCCCTCGCGACACCCACGATCTCGAATCCTGCAATCTCCGAGCACTATTGCCCCTCGCCGGGTGATTCCGGATCGGGTGAGACCCGCCGAGGCCACGTGGCCAGCCGTTTCCGGGCGGACTCGATATCCGCCCCTCGCTCCCGCAAAAGGCGCGCCGCAAAGCAGCGCTCTTCGCGTAGAAGGCCCAGCAGCAGATGCTCAGGCCCGATCTCTTTCTGGCCCGACAGCGTCGCCTCCTCGGTTGCGTACCCCAAGGCCCGCTTGCATTCGTTCGATAGAGGCAGGTCAACGCTGGCTGAGATGTCGTCCCTGAACAGCGTGTGCTCCTCGATCTGGGCCCGGACTGACTGCAGCGTCGCCACAGAGGTCGCGAATACATCGAGGAACGCTTTGGCTTCGCGCAGCGCCCCCAGCAGCAGGTGCTCACTTTCGATATAAGGCGAACCCAGCAGGCTGGCCTCGTAACGTGCGTGAAAGATCGCGCGCCGGCCCTTTTCGGTGTATTGCGCGAACAGGGCGGCGGGCGGCCTGTCTTGAGGCTCCGAAGGCGCCGCAGACTCCCAAGCCACGACTTTCAACTCCTTGCGGATCTTCTCGAGGTCGGCTCCGCTTCGGCGCAGCAACTCTGCCGCAAAGCAGCTTTGCTCACGCGAAAGACCCAACAGCAGGTGCTCGGTGCCAATGTGTCTGTGGCCCAGTCGTTCGGCTTCCTCCGCCGCAAACGCCAGGACTCTCTTGCCGGCTTTGCTCAGCGGCAAGTCGACGCTGGTTGGAATCTTGGTGTGCGCCACGCAGTGGGATTCAATTTGACTGCGGAACGAATCGCGGGTTGCCGTCGAGTGCAGATAGCGATGCATCACCGTCTTGTCTTCCCGCAGCAATCCCAGCAGCAGGTGCTCGGTTTCAATCTCAGGTGAGCCAAACTGGCTGGCCTCGTAGCGAGCGAAGAAAATCACCCGCCGCGCCTTTTCCGTATAGCGTTCGAACATTCCCATTCTCCCGGCAGATTGGGGCAAGAGTTGGGGGCCCGGCCTCGCCCGGATCGCTGTCGTCTATAATGGCAGAGAATCGCGTCGAGCGAGAATTGCGTCCAGGCGGCGGTTTTACCGCCTGCGCATAGAGAGTTGAAGGTTCAAGTCCATCCATGATCCGTTTCCTGCAGCAGAAAGACAGCCGCATCGTCAAGGCATTCTTCGTCGTAATCATCGCCCTCGCTTCGGTGTCGATGGTGGTTTACCTGATCCCCGGCCTCACTGGCCAGGGCGGCGGTTCCGCCGACACGTATGCCGTGGTCTACCCGCACTGGTATAGCCGCTTCCTGGCCGGGGGCCTGGAGATCAGCCAAACGAAGGTAGAGCAGATGGCCCGCAAGCAGTTGCAGCAGCAGCGCTACCCTGACAACCCCATGATCCTGGGCTTGTTCGAGCAGCGCATCGGCCAGCAACTGGTCCAGAAGCAGATCCTGCTGGCAGAAGCGGAGAAGCTGGGCATTCACGCAACCCAGGACGATGTGATCCAGTACCTTCACACCGGACAGGCCGGCCAGGTGCTCTTTCCCGATGGCAAGTTCATTGGGACAGACATGTACACCCGCCTCATTGCCGACCGCTTCGACATGTCTGTAACCGAGTTCGAAGACGATGTGCGGTCCGACATTGCCGTTCGCCGCCTCCAGGCCCTGATTACCGGCGGTGTGACCGTCGGCGACCAGGAAGTGCGCGACGCCTACCGGAAGTCGAACCTCAAGGTCAAGTTCGACTATGCGGTCATCTCTTCCGACGATGTGCGCAAGTCCATCAACCCTTCGGATGGCGATCTGGAGAGCTTCTTCAAGAAGAACAGCGCCCGCTATGCCTCGGCCGTTCCTGAAGAGCGCAAGATCACCTACTTCGCGTTCACGCCGAACGAGTTGCCGGGTGGCGTTCCGCAGCCCACAAACCAGGAAATTCAGCAGTACTTCAACGCCCACCAGTCGGAATACACGGTTCCCGACCAGGCTCGGGCGCGCCATATCCTCATCAAGCTGGCCCCCAATGCCGACCCTAAGGCCGACGCGGAAGCCAAGGCCAAGGCCGAGGGCATCCTGAAGCAGATTCAGGCCGGCGGCAACTTCGAGGAGCTGGCCAAGAAGAACTCCGACGACCCGGGCAGCAAGGACAAGGGCGGCGAACTGGGCTTTGCCCGTCGCGGCACCATGGTTCCCGAGTTCGATGCCGCCATCTTCAACCAGAAGATCGGCGACACCAAGATCGTGAAGAGCCAGTTCGGCTATCACATCGTGCAGGTAGAAGAGCGCCAAACCGCGCACGCGCAGTCGATCAACGAGCTGCTGCCCACCATCCAGGCCACCCTGATCCGCCAGAAGGTAGCAGGCGCTGAAGAAAACTACGCGCACACCCTGACCGCCGAAGCCATCAAGAACGGCCTCGAAAAAACCGCAGCGGCCCATCACTTGGAACTGACCACCACCCCCTCGATCAACAGCCAGGGCGTTATTGCCGTGCTGCCCGACGGGTCGCAGGTGATTGCCAAGGCCTTCCAGGCAAAGCTCGGCGATCCGGCTCAGTTCGCCCCCACCGGCGAAGGCTATGCCATCTTCCAGGTCACGGCAACCACTCCGGCGCACGCGCCGGCCTTTGCCGATTGGAAGAGCCACGTTCTGGACGACTACCGCGACGAGCAACTGCCCAACCTGATGGCGCAGAAGAACAAGGAACTGGCCGACAAGGCGCATAGCGAAAACGACCTGGCGAAGGCTGCCAAGGAAGTGGGCGCTACCGTCAAGACCAGCGATCTGGTTGGCCCGTCCGGCCAGGTGCCCGATCTCGGCCAGGTTGGCCAGGTGGCCCCGCAACTGCTTGAGATGAACCCCGGCGCCATCAGCGGCGCCATCAACGCCGGTAGAACCGGCGTGGTGGCCAAGCTGCTTGACAAGCAGGAGCCAACCGCCGACGAGATCGCCAAGAACTTCGACCAGACCCGCGACCAGATGCTGGAGCAGAAGCGCCAAGAGGCCTTCAGCGTGTTCATGGGCAACATCATGAGCGATTACAAGAAGAACAAGCGTATCCGCATGAACGCCAAGACTGCAGCCCCCGAGATCCCGGGCATGTAATTCGGTTCTCGTCTAACGCAGAAAAACACAAAAGGCCCGCATCTTCATCGATGCGGGCCTTTTGTGCATATCTCAAAAGCCTGGGTGCAACCGCTCTCTTCAGCTCTCTTCGACGATCGCTATCAGGTTGGAGATTCGTGCCTCGATCTCCCAAGATCCCCGTGCATTGCCGCGAGCGCGATGCGAGAGCAATTCCCACGATTGAGAGTGAATTTGGGACTTGGCCCCGGAAAGCAAGCTTGCTCTTGCCGACAACGGACTCCGACCAGCTGGCACGGCGGATTTGGCGCCGCTTGGCCGTTTTCGTCGCGCAGTGACGCTTTCATTGAGGCTCGTGACAGGTTATGCTTCCGTTGATTGACAGCCAAAGCCATCTGGCTCCTTCTCCCCGATTCCCTCAGGGTTGCAAGGGCGTCACGAGGAAAGTTCCAATCTGCTTGCTGCTTTGCGTTTTCCCCGCAGACCCTGCCGGCCAAGGCATGAGCTGACCCATGAAAGCCGATCCGATTTGCATTTCCAAAACTGCAAATGAAGCTTCTCGTCCCGATGAATAGCAGACACCCGCCTGCCGGCCTTGGCCGGTTCGGATTCCCAATTCGTTTTCAGAGAAGCGTTGGGACGACGGCGGGTGCCTGGAGGCTCAATTCATGAAGCAGTCGAGCTATTCGCAAGATTCCGGGTCAGTGGCCCTGCTTCAGCCGTTCCCTCCGGTGACGGTATATCCAGGCAACTGGCTGCCTCAGACCGAGGCGCCCATCCTCGGCCCGACGGTGACGACATGGAGCCTCTCTCCGTGGAAGCGGCTCTTCGATCTAGCCATCGCCGTCCCGGCAGTCGTCTGTCTCGCTGTTCCGATGCTGGTAATTGCGCTGTGCGTGCGGCTCTCCTCGAAGGGGCCTGCCCTGTTTGCCCAAAGCCGGGTTGGGCGAGGCGGTCGCCTATTCCAAATCTACAAGTTTCGCAGCATGGCTTTATCTCCCGAAAACCGATCGGGACCAACCCTTACAAGTGAAGGGGATCGTCGTATCACTGCGGTTGGCGAGTGGCTGCGCAGGCACAAACTCGACGAGCTTCCTCAATTGTTCAACGTCCTGCGCGGAGAAATGAGCTTGGTCGGTCCCCGCCCAAAGCTGCCTGAATATGCAAGTGTCGTCGATTCATCCTACTTGCCGGGATTAACCGGTGCCAGTTCGGTCGCTTTTCGCAGCGAGCAGCAACTATTGGCAGGAATTCCTGAATACCACCTGGATAGCTACTACAATCTGCGGATCAAACCGTTAAAAGAGCGGATTGACGCCTGCTACATGTGCAAGGCCACATTTTGCAGCGATCTAGCAAGCATCTCAAAGACCGTTCTAGCCTGTGTCGCGCCAAAGCGGATATCGTCCGCCGTCCAATTCGATTTGAAAAGGGAGGATCGATTCGCAACGCAAAATGAACCGGATCTAGCTTCGAGGCCAATGCTGTCGTGGGAGAATATCCCTTGCGCTATGCAGAAGGAATGTTACTGCAGATTGTTGCAACTCGAAGGCCTCGCAGGTAGCGTGACTCAATCGTAGGGTCAGTTCTCATTGACCAACAACACTGTTGTCCGGCTACAAGTCGAACAGATTCAATTGGTTGCAGATATCGC
>CAZLMY010000072.1:0-28083 GCA_964560845.1 uncultured Occallatibacter sp.
TCACCACCCCCATCGGCGGCGGCTTCAAGAGCATCAACGTCACCCTGCGCAAGAAGTTCGATCTGTTTGCCAACTTCCGCCCCATCAAGAACCTGCCCGGCCTGGTCACCAAGTGGCCCGGCGTCGACCTCATCATCGTGCGCGAGAACACCGAAGGCGAGTACGTGGGCCTGGAGCACGAGGTGGTTCCCGGCGTGGTCGAGAGCATCAAGGTCATCACCGAGAAGGGCTCCACGCGCATCGCCAAGTTTGCCTTTGAATACGCTCGCAAGCACGGCCGCAAGAAGATCCACTCGGTCCACAAGGCCAACATCATGAAGCTGTCGGACGGCCTGTTTCTGCGCTGCGCCCGCCAGGTGGCCGAGGGATTCCCCGACATCTCCTACGGCGAGCACCTCATCGACAACACCTGCATGCAGTTGGTGATGAACCCCTTCCAGTACGACACGCTGCTGCTTGAAAATCTCTACGGCGATATCGTCAGCGACCTGTGCGCGGGCCTGATCGGCGGCCTGGGACTGGTTCCCGGCGCCAACCTGGGCCATGAGTGCGCCATCTTCGAGGCGGTGCACGGATCGGCTCCGGACATTGCCGGCAAGGATGTAGCCAACCCCACAGCGCTGTTGCAGTCCGCGGTGCTGATGCTGCGTCACCTGGACGAATCGGAGGCCGCAGACCGGGTCCACAAGGCCCTGGAGACTGTCTACGAAGAGCGCAAGACCCTCACCCGCGACGTAGGCGGCACCGCCGGCACCAGCCAGTTTGCCGACGCCGTGCTGGCTGCGATGGGGTAGCATAGACCCTGTCGAAAATGTCACGGAGGTCCGTTTGAGAATCCCCAATCCCAAACCGCTCATCCTGATCGCGACTTCACGCTGGTTGCTGATTGGTTTTTTGACAACAACCGCTTTCAGCCAGGCGCAAAACCCCGCTTCGCCGCCGCCGGCGCCCGCAGAAGCGGTCCGCGGAGTCACCGTCCCGGCGGTCAACGGCGTCGAGCTCCAGGCCACCATCAACGGCCAGGGCCCGTTCGATGCCGTCTTCGACACCGGTTCGGGCAACTTGATGACGGCCGCCCTGGCAAAGCGCCTCGGCCTCAAGGCGGAGGGCTCGACCACCATCAACGGGGGCGGGGGCCTGGTTCCGTCGAAGGTGGTCAAGGTCGAGTCGATCAAGATCGGCGGCCTGGTCATGGCCGATCAATGGTTCGCCGTAATCGATACTCCCCTGACCAAAGACCAGAACGGAATCTTCGTCGGCGACATGCTGTTGCGGAATCTCGCCATTCGGGTCGATTTCGAAAGACAGCAGATCACCTTCTATCCCCAGCAGAGCTTCAAATACTCCGGCGACGGCTTCGCGGTTCCCATTCACTCCGACGACGGCACTCTTCTTGCGGAGGCCAGCGTGGACGGCCTTCCTGGCCAGTTCGGCATCGACACCGGGGACATGTTTTCTCTCACTCTTTTCGCTCCGTTCGTGGCCAAGCACGACTTGGTGCGGCACTATGGCGCCACCATTCGCGGGTATACCGGGGAGGGTTGGGGCGGAGCCGACCACGGCTTCTATGCGCGGGCAAACCAGCTGCAGTTGGGCCAGACGAGCGTGCGCCAGCCCATTACCGTACTCTCAACCGACACCCAGGGAGCGGAGTCCTCAAACACCATCGCCGGCAACATCGGGCTGCGCGTTCTGAAGCAATTCACCCTGGTCTTCGATGACCCGCACGGCAAACTCTATCTGGAGAAGAACGGCAATTACGGCAAACCCGACATCTTCAATCGCGCCGGCCTGGTTCTCGATCCCGACCCTGAAAAACTGGCCGTGAAGACCGTTGTTCCCGGCAGCCCCGCGGCCCTTGCCGGCATGGCTGAAGAAGACGTGATCGCGCAGATTGACGGCAGCGTGCCGACCGACGACTCGATTCAATCCGCCTTCACCCAACCGGTCGGCACCGTCGTGCACCTGACCGTGCGCCGCGGCAATGCCACGCGCACGGTTCCGCTGGTGCTGCATGAGGTGCTTTGAGTGCCGCGACTCACCTGGCTGCGGAAAACTCTCTCGGGCCGGCAGGTCTGGACTGGTTTGTCAGGGGTGAAAAGTCAGGGTTTGGTCAGGGCTGGTAGGTCAGGGCTTTACAGACTGCGGAAAAACACGGAAAGGCCGGCTCTGTAACTGGGCACGGCTTTAGCCGTGCCGATAAGGCCAATAAAATGTTCGGGGCTTTAGCCCCTGAGGGGATGCTCTTCGGGCATTTTTGCCCGATACACCTTTTTCCGCAGCCTGTTTATCCCCTGAGGCATGCATCCCGGAACCGTCTGCCCAACCAAGGCTTTTTCGCCTCCCTGCTACGCCCGCCACTCGTCCGGCAAGGGCAATACTTCGGCACGAACCACGCCGGCCCCGTGTTCCAGCAGCGGTGCATTACTGGCAGCCCAGCCGTCCATCCACTGGTCGAATTCCTCCCGGGGCATGGGTTTGCCGATGCTGTAGCCCTGCGCCGACCGGCAGCCCAGAACCTGCAGCAGTTGCCACGACTTTTCGCGTTCCACGCACTCCGCAATCACGTGGATATCGAATCCACGGCCGAGTTCGACGATAGAGCGCACGATCGACGCGTCGCGGCCCTGCTCGGTAATGTTGGCGACGTACATGCCGTCGATCTTGATCTCGGAAATCTCCAGCTCGCGCAGTTGCTTGAACGACGTGTACCCGGAGCCGAAATCGTCAATGGAGATGCGGATGCCCGCCTCCGACATGGCGCGCAGCGTGTTGCGCGTCTGGATAGGCGACGACACCAGCGCCGTCTCGGTCAGTTCCAGGATCAGGCAACTGGGCTCCAGTTTCCGGTCGCTGAGCATTCTGAGGATGCGCGTCGAGAGTGTCTCGTCGTCCAGCATCCGGGCCGAGAGATTCACCGAGACCGGCACGCAGAATCCGCGCTGCCGCCAGCGCTGTTCCTCATCGAGAGCAATCTGCAACACAGCATTGGTCAGAGACGCAATGGCAGGCGATTTCTCGGCCGCGGGAATGAAGTTGTGGGGCAAAATCATGCCCTGCTCGGGATGTTGCCACCGAACCAGGGCTTCTTTGCCAATGACCTGGTGAGATTCGAGATTGATCTGCGGCTGAAAGTGGACCAGCAGTTCCCCATTCGTCACCGCGCGCTCCAGGCTGCTGGTCAAGAGCACCGAGGCGCTCTCAATGGGGCTGAATTCCGGAGAGAATACCTGAATGCCGCGGGAGCCCTTCTTGGCCAGATACATGGCCTGATCGGCCCGCTTCAGCAGTGTGCGTCCGTCGGCGCCGTCCAGGGGAAACTGGGCGATCCCCACCGAAATCCCCACCGTTACGGCATGGCTGTCGATCTGCATGGGGACGTGCATGGCCGAGACGATCTTCTCCGCCACGAACTGGGCATTCTCGAAGGCTTTCACCGCCGGCAGCAGGCAGGCAAACTCGTCGCCGCCCAGCCGAGCCACGGTATCGGATTTGCGCACCGCCAGCATCAGCCGCTGGGCCACCTCGCGCAGCACCGCGTCCCCGGCGTCGTGGCCCAGGCTGTCGTTGACCTCCTTGAACAGGTTCAGGTCCATCATCAGCAGCGAAAATGTCTCGCCGGTGCGCGTACAAGCCAGCACCAGCTGATCGAGGCGATCGAACAAGAGAGTACGATTGGGCAACTCGGTGAGCGAGTCGTAGAGGCTCAGGTACTGCATGCGGCTGCGCGACCGGGTCAGTTCCGTTTCCCGCTCGGCCCAATGCAGTGCGCCGGCAAGGGAATGCTGCAATTGCTCGTGATTCAACCCGTTCTTTGAGATGTAATCGTAGATGCCTTCGCGCATGGCCTCCACCACCAGGTTCTCGTCGCCGCGCGTCGAGAGCATGACGATAGGGCAAATCTCTTCGCGGTGCGCGCGGATAAGGGGAATCACCTCAAAGCCGATGGCATCGCCCAACTGATAGTCCAGGAAGACGCAATCGAATTTCATGGTGTCGAGCAGCGCCTTGGCCTCGCCTAGAGAGGACGCTTCATGGAGCTCGATGGACCATGTGAGTTTGGCCAGCAGGCGGCGGAGCATCTCCCGATCCACATCGTCGTCGTCGACATACAGTATGCGAAGGTTCTTCATGGCACAGTGTTTCCGTTCTGCATCTGGACGGTTTCGGCATACTGCACAAGCAGCCCGGCCAGGCTCGCATATTGGGAGCCTACCGAGGACTTGAGAATATAACCGGCGATGCATTCGTTGTAGGCACGGGCCAGGTCCGACTCCGCGTCCGAGGTGGAGAGCACAAACACAACGGAGTCGCGCAGCCTGGCGTCGGCGCGAAGCGTCTCAAGGAACTCGAACCCGCTCATGCGCGGCATGTTCAGATCCAGCAGGATGACGAATGGCCTGTGAAGCCGCTGGTCCGACTCGCCCCGCAGAATGGCCAGCGCTTCCACGCCGTCGGCCGCAGCCACAACACGCATGGCGCTGCCGCGTTTGGCCAGGCCGCGCGCCACGCTTTCCGCGGTCAGGTCGTCGTCGTCCACCACCAGCAAGTTGAACGGGGCCTCAGTCATCCAGATCGCTCCTCATGAATTTGGGCCACCATACTTCGAAGGTGCATCCAGGCCGGTCGGGGATCGACGTGAGTTCGATGCGGCCGCCGTGGCTTTCTGTCAGGCGCTTCGCTACTGCAAGTCCCAAGCCAGTGCCCTTGCGCTCCGGAGCGGTGAGGGTTTGAAAGAGTCTGAAAACCCGGGCCTGCGCGCTCTCCGGTATCCCAGGGCCGTCGTCCGTGACCGAGACCACGCAAAAGCTGCCTTCCTCGCGCGCTTTGATGGCGATATGCCCATCCGGCTTGTCGTGGTGCTTGATGGCGTTCGAATAGAGGTTGCGGACGACCGTTTGCAGCGGGGTGCGCGCGCCTTCCAGCGTCTGCCCGCCCAGATCCAGTTCCAGCGTCATGGTCGCGGGCAGCGGCTCCAGCTCCACGATCTCCGCCACCAGCGCCGCCAGGTCGATCTTGAGCACCTTGATCGACCGCCGGCCGGAACGAGCATAGGTCAGCAGGTCTTCGATGAGCCGATCCATGCGCTGCAACCGAATGCTCATCCGGTCGAGATTGTTGGCAACGGTATCCGGCGCGGTTCCGTTCAGATCCTCTTTCACCCACTCCAGCAGCGTCGCAATGCCGCGTATTGGCGCGCGCAGATCGTGCGAACTCACATAGGTAAACTCTTCCAGTTGCGCGTTGGCCTCGCGCAACTGCAACTCGGCGCGCTTGCGCAGCGTGATGTCGACCACCGCGGCCATCGACATCCGCCGGCCTTCGGTCACCACCGAGGTTAACCCGATCTCCAGTGGCATTTCGCGCCCGTCCTTGCGCCGTCCGGTCACGTCGCGCCCCATGCCCATGGGCCGTTGCGACTGCACCGCGGTAAAACCATCCCGCTGCGGCACATGGTTGGCGCGGTGGCGTTCCGGCAGCAGGATCTCCATCGACTGGCCCAGCAACTCTGCCTTCTCGTAGCCGAACATCCCGCAAAGATTGAGGTTGGCCATGGCGATCTTTCCCTGGCCGTCAATCAGCAACATGCCATATGGCGCACCGTCCACCAGCGCGCGAAAGCTCGCTTCCATCTGACGGCTGGCGGAAATGTCGACGATCGAGGCCACGGTCATCTGCCCATCGGCAGTCTCCATCGGGCGCAATCCCACTTCCACCGGGAACTCCGTGCCGTCGCGGCGGCGGGCGCTCAGTTCCCTCCCCACTCCCATGGGCCGCTGCGCAGGGGCTGCGTTGAACTCCCCGCGGTACATCTCGTGCTGCGGACGCTTTGGTTCCGGCAGCAGCAATTCGATGGGCTGGCCGAGCAATTCGCCTGACTCATACCCGGTCATACGCTCCAGTTCGGCGTTCAGGAAGACCAATTCGCCTTCGCAATTTGTGATAGCGATGCCTACAGGGACAGCGTCGGCTATCTCCGCGGCGTGGGATTCGGCAAATCGGCTGAGATCTTTCAACATTGCTACGGCTCCACAATCGGCGGGAATCCAGCAGATTCATTGAGACAGGTTCACTCATGTTATCGGCAGTCCTGTGACCTTCGGCACTGAAAAATGAGGGCGACCCTCGAATCGACCAGTGCGGCACGGCAACAGCGGTTCCGCCATTGCTCTACTCCGAAAGCAATGCCTCAAGAGGCCTTTTCCTCAAGAAAAAGCCACATTCCGCAGCGCCAGTAAGGGCATGTGGATCGTGCAACCGTTTTAAAGTCGGGCCCTTTCACGTCCCCAAACACCCTCCCTTCCGATCTTCATGCGTTTGCTCTGGGCGTTGGCTCTTTATCCCGTTCCCCGAATCGTCTACTCTGGAACTACATCATGACCGAATCGCTCTTCTCTCCAACCCGCACCGCCCACCGCAACGGGTCCCGATGAAGGCTCGCGTCTCCGACCTGACGGCCATTTTCTTTGCGATCTTCGGCTTCACCTGCTGGGTGCTGGGCGATAGTTGCATCAAGTGGATCGGCCAGTTCGGCCTGCCGCCCCAGGAGATCGTCGCCTTCATGGGTGTCTTCATGGCGCTCACGCTCACGGTGCAGGCCGCTGTCCGCCGCAATTTGGACAATCTGCGTCCACGCTCGCTGGTGCGCCAGGTGCTGCGCGCCATGCTGGACATGATCAACAATGTCTGCGTGGTGACCGCCCTCCATCATCTTTCGCTGACCATGTTCTATATCCTCGTGTTCACTTCGCCCTTGGTCATCTCCCTGCTCTCGGCCGGTTTTCTTGGCGAGCGCATTACGGCTCGAAAAGCTCTGGCCCTGGTCGCCGGTTTCGCCGGAGTGGTCATTGCCGTCGCCCCCTGGAGTCACGAACAGCACATCGACCTGATCGGCCTTGCCAGTTGCCTGGTGTGCGTCGCCTGTTTCTCAGTCAACATGATCTGGTCGCGCGTGCTCACCCGCACCGAACCGCCCGAGAGCCTGGCCTTCTGCTCCGGCGTGGTGACGGCCATTGCCGGGCTGGCGCTCACCAGTCTGCACCCACACCCGCTCACGCCTACACTCTGGCTGGCGCTGGGGATCATGGGCATCTTCTGCGCCGCCGGCACGCTCAGCTTCTATTTCGCGGTGAAGCACACCTCGGCCGGGAACGTCTCGCAGTATCACTACACGCAGTTGCTTACCGGGGCGTCGATCTCCTACCTGGTCTGGCACGACAAACCGGGGCTGTGGATGCTGGCCGGCGGCGCACTGATCGTCGGCTCGGGCCTGCTGATCGCCTTCACCGCACGCAATGCCCAGCCAGCCTTGATTCCCGACCTTGTCGGCAGGTAAGGCCGGCGTGACCCGCGATCCGCTCGCAGGTTAGCTCACCTTTGTCCACCAATCCGATGAATCGGCGGAGGGGTTGCGAATCTGCACCACGGCGCCAATCACGGGCGTGATCAGCTGCGGACGCATCGCCGCGGCGAGCGAAGTAATGGTGCGCAGCGGCGCGTCCCAGTCGTGATTGGCGATACAAAACTTGGAGTTATGCACGGGAAACAGCAGCGAGGCCTGAAGATCGTGGGCTGCCTGCAACGTTTCATCGGGCAGCATGTGGATATATCTCCAAGCCGTGTCGTATTGGCCGTTTTCGAGAATGGCCAGGTCGAATCCTCCAAAGCGCGTTCCGATGTTTTTGAAGTGCGGCCCGTAACCGCCGTCGCCACCGAGATAGATCTTGGAGCCGCTTGGAGTCTGCAGTGCATACGAGGCCCACAAAGTGGAGTTGCGGCGAAGCGCTCTGCCGGAGAAATGCCGCGCCGGTAGAACATGCGCCGTGAAGCCGTCCCCGAGAATGAAGTCGTCGCCCCAGTCGCCCTCGTCGATGGCGCTGCTTGCGTATCCCCATTTTTCAAAGTGCGCGCCGACACCGAGTCCACAGATCACCCGCTTCACTCGTGGGCGCAATTTGGTCACCGTGTCGTAGTCGAGGTGATCCCAGTGATCGTGCGTGATGAAAAGAACGTCGATATCCGGAATGTCGGCGGCCGTATAGGGGTCTGTCCCGTCGAAGGCCTTGGTTGTGAAAGATACGGGCGAGGCTCTGCCGCTGAGCACCGGGTCCACCAGAATCCGCTTGCCGTCGATTTGTAGAAAGTAGGAGGAATGGCCGAACCAAACCAGTACGTTCTCCGTGGGTGCAAGACTCCGCAAATCGCGCCGCACCGACGGAATCGGCCCCGTTGGCTTGAGCCGCTTGTTGCGGTTGAACACAAACTTCGCCACGGTTTTCAGGCTGTTTGAATCGCCCGTCATCATGGGCGTGGGGATCTGATTCTGAAACTGCCCATTGCGGAAGTTCGGCGATCTCTCGATGCGCTGAAGGCGCGCATTCGCAGGAAGGCTGCCGAACTTGGCTTGCTTCAGGAAGGCCCAGATGCCGCCGGCAAACAGGATCGCCGCGGAAGCGAAGAAGGCAATCGCCATGCCCAGGAACGAACGTCGATTCAAAAACTCCCCCAAGGCTGCCAAGGTGCTGCTGGTTAAGAGCACTACCATCCATGATAGCCACGACCCGGGCCGGCAGCGCCAATCCCGATCCCACTGAGTCTTTTGCGGTTGTTCCTGGATCGCTTCCATGGGGATTCGATGCGCCAATTGCGGGAAGGACGCCGATCGAAGTCGCAATAAGCCATTATGTGTCGCTTGGGCCCGTTTTGGCTGCCACATGAGTGCCGCATTTCGGGCAGAGAAATCGCAATAAGGCTGGCCCAGATCTCTAACAAGGCGGCGGTTATTAGAGCCGGGTGTGCGACAAGGGCGGGCGCTCGGCTTCGCGGCGAGCGGCGTCTGCGCAATAAGAGGCTAAACCTGCTTGGAGGCGGCGAGGCGCTTGGACTCGAAGTAGAAGCGGAGAGAAAAGACCAGCAACACGGCCTGAACCCCGATGCACACCAAGCCCAGAATGCGGTGGCCGTGATTGACGGTCAGGCCGGGCACAGCGGCCAATGCTGCGCAAGCAGCCGATGTGGCTATCGACTGGCGGCGAAGGCGTTCTACCTGGCTGGTCGCGCTCATGCAAATAGATATACGCGCGGAAGCGAGAATCTTCAAGAGGCACCGATGGGCCGTAAGAGGATTCAGCGGCAGGCAAGATCGACCTCGATTCGTGCCTGGCCGAGCGGGCCGGCATTGTGGGCCCTATTGCTCAGACGGGGTACTTTGGAGGGCCTAGAGTGGGGATCGTAGGGATAGATAGACGTGAGCCCCCGGCGTTCGAAGGGTCAACTCAAGCGGATTCCGAGTCCTTATGGTGGTTGCAGTTGCTGGACCGTTCTTGTCGGCAGCCAAGCATCCCACGCCATCCCGGCAACCGCAACGACCTCAAGGGGGTCAACCAATGCGCACATTCAAAGCACTTCTTTCCACCACCGTCCTGGCTGCTGGACTGGCGATTGCGCCGGCCGCACAGGCTCAGATTTCCGTCTCCATCGGCGTTCAGCCCGTCTGTTCGTACGGCTATTACGGATATGCGCCATATCAGTGCGCGCCCATGGGCTATTACGGCTCGGGGTACTTCTATAACGGCATCTTCCTGGGCATGGGCCCATGGGGTGGCTGGGGCTATAGCCACGGCTGGGGCGAGCACCGCTTCAGCGACGACGGCGGCGGGCGCTACCATGGCGGCGGCGGCTACCGGGCCAATGCCCGCTTCGGCGGCGGCGGACCTTCGGCGCGGCCCGGAGGCCAGGCAATGCGCAGCGGCGGCGGTGGCGGCGGACATGCCAGTGCACCGGCTGCTCATGCAGCACCTGCGCGTAGCAGCGGTGGCGGCGGCGGTCAAGCTCACGGCGGCGGCGGTGGTCAAATGCACGGTGGCGGCGGTGGCGGCCATGCAGCAGGTGGCGGCGGACATGCCGGCGGCGGTGGCGGACACCGGTAACACGTCGCGGCGAAGAGGACAGCAAAGGGCGAAGCCAACCAGCTTCGCCCTTTGCCAGATGCGCAAGAGGGCAGTCTATTTTGGCCAAGCGAGAAGCCGAATCCTAACTCAGTACCGCTCGCCTTCTGCCCTTGAGTTCGAATCCAAGGACCTCGGCGGACGCTTTGAGAAGGGTTAGAGGCCCTTTCTCCACCAGAACAACGCCGCCGGCGGTATTGGCCCTGCGGGGTTTTCCTGGGGCGTGGAGGGTCAGGATCGCGGGCTCGGGCACTTTGCCGCGGGCCAGCGCGCCGATCTGCCCATACTCATCGTTGGAGAGCGTAAAACAAAGCACGACCAGGTCGAAGGCTTGATCGGCAATCTGCGACTCCGCCTCCGACAGTCTGCTGGCTGTCTCCACTCGAAAGTAAGTTCCGAGTATCGATTTGCGGAGATGGAGAAGGGTAGTATCCCGGCTCACGAGCAGGACGCTTGCGCTTGAATTCATCGGACCTCGTATGGGGAAAAGTCGAGCACCTACAGCTTTTGATGCGCCGATGGCCCGGGAAGCATAGCTGAGCCGAAGGATCGTCTTCTGTCCGCTACGGGACATAAGAACAGAACCTGGTTACCTGTGAAGTAATTCAAGGCCTTATGTCCGCTACCGAACATAAGATTCGAATTATCAATGAGATAATCCGTCTCAAAGATGAGTGCTCGGTCATCTACACAACAGAGAACGCAAGACTTGCGCTCAACCATCGGCGGCGTCCTTTGCAAATCGAGAGAGAAGGACGACACCATGCCCGGACCGGCTACTAACTTACTGTTGGCATCGCTCCCGCCTGCCTATAGAGCCTCACTCCTATTGCGACTGAAGCCTGTTCCTCTGCCTCTCAGGACGGTGCTGTACGAGCCCGACGAGACCCCGAAATACGCCCACTTCATGACCTCGGGGATCGCCTCGATCGTCAGCTCCATGACCAACGGCGCCAGCGCCGAGGTGGGCATCTGGGGCCGGGAAGGATTAGTGGAGAGCTTTCATCTGCTCGGCCAGGCCAAGATCCCCACCCGCTGTTTCATCCAGATGGATGCGACCGCTTTGCGCATGCCGTTCAAGGACCTGCAGAAGGAGTTCCTCGAGCAGCCGGACCTGCGCAGTGCCGTGCTGCAATGCGTGCAGAGCCAGGGCTTTATTCTGGGCCAACTCGCGGCCTGCAATCGCCTGCATGAGGCCGAACAGCGGTTGGCGCGTTGGCTGCTGATGGTACGGGATCGGGTTCAGAGCGAGATTTATTACCTTACGCAGGAGTTTCTGGCCAACATGCTGGGTGCGCGGCGAACCACGGTAACTGCGGCTGCCGGAGCCCTGCAACGGCGAGGCCTGATCCAGTACAGCCGCGGGCGGATCCATATTGTCGACCCGGCCGGTTTGGAGAAAGCCGCCTGCGAATGCTACGGCACGGTGCGCAATTTGTACCGGAATTTCTATTCCCAGGCGCAGGGAAGTTGAAAAGCCAGCCGACGGGGCCATGCGTCTACGCGTTCCGCTCCCGCAGCCGCAAATAGCAATAGAGCGGCCAGGCATGCGCATGGGCGCACCAGGTCAAATTCGAAGATAAGCCGCTTGTCTTCAGCAGCGACGAGTCGAGCGAATCCGAGGCGCTCCACTGGCCGGTCCAGTAATCGGGAAACTTGCTTGCGAACTGGGCGAAGGTCATGCGCCGCAGCAGTCTTTCCGCCGTCTCTTTGCTAAAGGTCGCCACACCCAGCACCAGCGGGCCGTACAGCGCATACCAGAAGCCGCCGTTTTCGCGCGCGCCTGCGGGCGTGCTGGATTGTGCGGTGGGCCTCTCGATTTGCCGTGCTCCCATGGGCTCACCTGCCAGCAGGCGCTGTTCCACCTGGGCAAAGAGCTTGTGCTTGCGCTCGTTGGGGAACTCCGGAATCAGCAACGCATAGCCCTGCGGCTCGAGCCACATGTTGTCCTCGCCCAGCGGCGTTTTGTAGTCGGTGTAAGCCCGGCGCGGAAAGGCGCGCACCCCGAGATCGTGCAGCCAGGCTTGGTTCAATTGCGTTCGGAATTCGCGCATGGCCGCGGTCAACTCGTCAGCCCCTGGAAGGTAGCGGCGTCGATTGCCTGGGCCAGGTCGCCCAGAATCACGATGGCCATGGCGGAGTTCATGTGGCTCTCGCCCGATTCGAACAGATTGTTGTAGGCGCCCGCCTGCGGCCACCAGAAAAACATGTCGTTCCAGTCGGAGTTCCAGCGGCGCACGATGCCGTGAGCGCCCACGCCCACCCGGTCGCGCAGATAGAGGAAGGCCTGCCGCACGTGCGCCAGTCCCGTGTCTTTGCCGGAGCAGTCGCGCGGGTAGTATTCGATGGTGTCGCTGAGCACCTTGGCATCGCCGGTAGCGCGCAGGTACTCGGCCAGCAGCAGGAAGAAATAAAGCTGCTGATCGCTGGTTTGCTGGGCGCCGCTGGGCGACCATCCAAAGCCCGAGTCGTTCAACTTGATTTCGCCGTCCGGCACCATGCGCTTCAGCAGAAAGCGCAGGGTAGAACGCGCCAGCGCGGGGTTGGTGTGGCACAAGGGCAGCGCCTGCTGCGCCAAATCGCGGCTACTGGCCATCATGCCCCAGACATAGTCGTAGACCGTGCCCTGGGGAATGACGGTTTCGTTGTAATACTCGCGCCATGTGGCCATCTGTTCCAGCACGGCAGCATTCCAGCGCATCTCTCGGCGCAGCTCAGGGTCCTTCTCGTTGGCGAACGCGGGCAGCACTTTCTGCCACTCGGCGCCGAAGGCCGAGCCCGGCGCGTCTGCCATCGAAGGGACCGGTTGCAGCCTGGCGGCAAGCGCATCGATCGCAGGGGCTGTTGCATCGCGGGTATAGCCGACCACAAAGGCGAATTCGCGCTGTTCGCCGGACAGTAAGGTGGTGTCAAAGCGCGCGCCAATCGAAGAGAATCCCGGCCCTTCCTGCGTGGCATAGGGCAGCACATGGTCCGTAATCAATTTGACAAACAGGCTGGGCGGGAACTGTTCGAGGCGGGACATCTGGCCGGCCGGCGGGAAGTCCATCAGGCGCTTGGGTTTCACCGTAAAGCCGACCTGGAGCATGTTTTGGCTCATCTGCATGGGCTCGTTGGCCAGGTAGGCCACCTCCGTGCGGTCGGGCGACCAGTCTGCAAAAAGCTGCCGGTAGCGCGCGTACACGGATTCGGCGTAGCGAATCGTCCGCGGCGCAGCCGAGTTGTTGCGCAGCCTTACTTGGACAAGGAACGCCGACGCGCCGTCGCCTGTTTTGGTGGAAGGCAGCACCGAGAGCAGCCTCTCCACCGTGACATCTGTACCAAGCGCGTAGCGGTAGCGGCCAAAGCCCACACCGAAGCACTTCTCCGCGGCCATGGCCACCGGCTCATCCAGCCCGATCAGCTTGTAGACTTTGTCGCCTATCTCGACCGTGGCTTGACTGGCGCCGCTCCAGGGCTTGTCGCCCTGGTTGAGGCGTCCCCAGGCGCGCTCGCCGCTCACCAGTTGATAAAGCCCGCTGGCGTGGGTGAACAGAGTCAACCGGTAGTTGCCGAGCAGGAAGACCGGGTCGTCGGGAAGCATCGGCGCGCCCTCGTAGCGGGGGCTGTCGGGAAACCGCAAGGGTCCGGTGTAGCGATAAGCAGGCAGGCCGAAGCCGTCGTCGAACCAATGGCCCAGCGAGGAACCGCTGCCGGGCGCCCAGGCCGGTTGAGCCACGGTGGAGGCAACCAGCGCCCCGGCGCCGGCCAGAAATGTCCTGCGGGTCAAGCCGTCTTCATGGATGGTCATCGATCTCTCGTCCTGCTCGCGTTGCTTGACGGCTCAAAGCGGCAGCTCAAACCAAAGCGGGCCTCCGCGCTTGCTGCTCAGGATTCATCCGAGTGAGCAAGCGCAGGTTCGCAGCAAGTATAGGGGAGACGCGCTGAGCGCGGCGAGCCGCAGCATTCGATGAACAGGACGGCGGCATGTCCCCGAAATGAGGCCCGAACACGGCCGGAACCATTTCTGCCATCACGGCTTGCCGGGGATTCCCGGTGTCGGCGGCGCGGGGTCTTTCTTTTCCTTTGACACAAACAACACGCCCAATGCCGATGCGACCAGGCCTTGCACCGGGCCCAGCCAGAGATTCGAGGTGCGCATGAGCCCAATGGCGTCGGAGGCGTTTCTTGAGGCAAAGGGCTGAATCAGGATGGTGAGCAGGACCAGAAGAACATAAAAGACCGACAGGGACAGCGCCAGCGTAAGAAAGCTCTGGCGAACGATGGATTTCGAGTCGTTGGGGTCGAGAGCGGTGTAGCCAAGTACAGTGACGATCATGCCCAGGGTGGGCAGAATCGTGGGCATGAGCCATCCCCAGGCCTCCTGGGTCAGGTCTCCGCTTACCGGGTCGACATAGCGGTGCAGCAACGATTGCAGCACCAGGATGAGGATAATGACCGCTCCTCCGCCAAGCCAGACAATGGCGAGTTTCATGCGGGCCTTTTCAAGCGGGACAAAGTTCATGGTTTCTTACTCCGCAGCGAAGTTATGGGTTCAATGCATGCAACAAACCCGACCCCGTGAGGTGATCGGCGGCCGCCAGGGAACTCGGCAGCAGCAGATTGGGACTTGCCGAAGCGGCGGAAGGGCGGTCGAATTCATAAATTAAGGCATTGCATTTTGTCTGTCGCGAGGCCGGGTCAGCGGCCACAGGGTCGGGCAGTTGGCTCAACCCCGATTGCAGCCACTGCCTCGCGTCATCGAGCTTTACGGTGGTGGGAGCAGTTGAAAACGGCACCGCGGTGACCAGAAAAACGACCACACGATAGTGCCCCGGAGGAGCCGTAAAGAGCATTTGAAAATACTCGAGAATTGAAAACGTGCCGTGCACCGGCCAGCCCGTCGAATAGCGATCCGGAACAGGCCAGGGCCGGCCGTAGGAGTCGATCCGCTCCATGCGGGTAGCCACCGCGAACCCGCCCGGGATCCAATAGTACGATCTCTCCGCGTATCCGGTCGCATTCAAGGCCTTGGTCAACCGGGCGTCGAAGGCGCCTAAAGTAGCCTTCCCGGGAATTGCCAATGGGATCTCAAGCCGGGCCGAGGCTTGCGGCGGGGGCCAGGGGAACGCCTTCATTTGCGGCGGCGCTTTGTCTTCCGACCCGCCGAGCCCCTGTTTTGGGAACCGGATATCGTACGGGTCAATCTGAACGGCCTTCTGCATCTCCGCCATGGCAGCATCGAGTTCCCTGGCCCGCGCCTCGGCGCCTGCGGCTTCCGCCTCGGCTCGCGCCACATCCCTCCTCAACTCGCTCGTCTTGTCGGCAGAACTGCCCTTCGCCTTTTTCTTTGTGCCCGAGTGCCCCGCATCGTCGCTATCGTAACCGCGCAGCTCATTTCGATAGGCCGACTCGACCGCTGCCAGCTTTTTCTCGTCCTCAGACAACTTGCGCGCATACAAGGCTTCCTGGCGATCCGACTGGTCCTTCTGCGTCTCCAGAGCCTTGTTTACCGACTTGGACCGATCCAGCAACTGGCTCAGTTCGGTCACCTTCTGGTTGGACTGAAACTGCATCAGTTCGCTTGAGTCGAGCTGCTTGAGCATATCGCCCGTCTGATACAGAAAGGCGAGCGATGCCGCGCCGGCCGCCAGGATCATCGCCGGCCTCCGAATCGGCTTCGGGCCTCTCGTCGCGTTGAAACGGTCAAGAAGCTTGCCGACGGCCAGAGCGGAGGCGCCCCCCGCCGCGGCTGCCTCGATCACAACCAGCATGACTTCCTGGGGAAACATGGGTAAACCACTTTACCCCTCTTTGTGGATGGAGGCAAGAATTAGTTGCCGGGGAATTCGCGTTTTGCCGATGCCGTTGGGCAGGCGCAGGCAAAGCTTGCCTGGGGGCTCCGGGTAGCGTGTTTGGCAAGGCCTTGCCGGGCGTGCTTTAGGATGGAAGCAGCGTGCAGACGATACGAGTAGAGACCCCTTCGGCGAAGTACGACGTGGTGGCGGGCAGCGGGCTGGTCGAGACGCTGGCGCCGCGCATTGAGCGGGCGGTGGGCAAGTTGCCGCGGCGCGTGTTTGTGCTCACTTCCGCGCCCATCTGGGCCTTGTGGGGCCATAACCTGCAGCGGTCCTTTCAGGACGAGCCAACGGTGCTTTTTTTGCCCCCGGGCGAGGGCCACAAGACCTTGGCCAGCGTAGAGAAGATTCTGCGCCAGATGGCGGTGGCGGGCGGCGATCGCGGCTCGCTGCTGATTGCCTTTGGCGGCGGCATCGTGGGCGATGTGGGCGGCTTTGTGGCCTCTGTCTTCATGCGCGGCATCCCTTATGTGCAGGTGCCGACCACGTTTCTGGCCCAGGTGGATTCCAGCGTGGGCGGCAAGACAGGCGTCAACCTGCCCGAAGGCAAGAACCTCGTGGGGGCGTTTCATCACCCGCGAGCGGTGTTTGCCGATATCGCCGTGCTGGGCACGCTGCCCGACCGGGAACTGCGCTCGGGTCTGATGGAGAGCGTCAAGGCCGGCATCGTCCGCGACCGCACCCTGGTGCGCTTCATGGAGCAGCACGTGAACGATGTGCTGAGCCGCGACCCCAAGGCGCTCGAGAAGGTGATTGCCTCCTCCATCCGGATGAAAGCTGGCGTCGTGAACCAGGACGAGCGCGAGAACGGTTTGCGCATGATTCTGAACCTGGGCCACACCGTTGGCCACGCCCTGGAGCAGGCCACCGGGTACAAAACTCTGCTCCACGGCGAGGCCGTGGGCTGGGGCATGGTGGCAGCGCTGTTCCTGGCCAAGCAGAGGGGCACCATTTCCTCTCACCAATGCGAGCGGTTGGAGAGCCTCGTTCATCTTTATGGACCGCTGCCGCCGTTGAAACTGCGCGTAGGCAAGGTAGCGGCTGCCACGGGCGGAGACAAGAAGAACGTGGGCGGCGTGCGGCGGTTCGTGCTGCCGGTGGGTATTGGCGACGCTGGCGTGGTGGAAGATGTAACTCCGGCGGAGTTGGAAGCGGCGGTGAGCTACATGCTGGCGCGGGCCGGCGAGAAGACTGCTGGGCAGCAGGTCAGCGAGTTAGCAAGTTAGCGGAGTTCGCTGTTGATTTGTGGTTTCCCAGGTCTCAAAAGCGGGACCTGGGGCACCCGGCTTTTGTTGCGGATTGAGCACCGGAACCGTAGCGCTTGGCTTTGAGGAATGAATGACGACGACAGGGGCAAGGCCAGAGGGTGCGGAGGACGAAAAGAGCGCGGCTGAAGCCGTGCGGCAGATGTTCGACGCCATCGCGCCCCGCTATGACCTGCTGAATCACGTTCTGTCGGCCAATGTGGACCGGCTGTGGTGGTGGCGGACAGCGCGGCGCTTCAAGACGATCCTCGCCGACCCCAATGCGGCGGTGCTGGATATCTGCTGCGGCACCGGCGACATGACCATGGCGCTTCTGAAACATCGGCCCCTCGGCTCCCGGCCCATCTTGGCAGCAGACTTTGCCCGGGGAATGCTCAGCCGCGGAGCCCGCAAGTTCGGCGAACATGCTCTCAACTTAAGTTATCGAGACGGCTCAGGCGCTAACCGGCGCACGCCCGGCCCGGCGTACGCAGTACCGTACGCAGTACCTGTCGAGGCCGATGCGCTCCATCTACCTTTGCGTTCCGCATCGCTGGATCTGATCGTCTCGGCCTTCGGCTTCCGCAATCTGGCCAACTACGAGGCGGGTTTGCGTGAATTTAACAGAGTGCTGAAGCCCGGGGGCCAGTTGGGCATCCTGGATTTCAGCGAGCCGGGCGGCCTGATGGGCAAGGCTTACGCGGTCTACTTTCGCCGCGTGTTGCCGGCTATCGGCCGGGCCATCTGCGGCAAAGACGGGCCTTACAACTATTTGCCGGCGTCGGTGGGCAATTTCCCGCCACCCCCGCAGATGCTGCAGTTGATGCGCTCCACAGGCTACGAACAGTGCGCGTGGCAGCCTTACACATTTGGCATCGCCGGGTTGTACACAGCGACCCGAATGCCTGTAGCCTAGGAACCGGATGACTCCCCCCAATTCCAGTTCGCAGGCCGCAATCGTGGCCGGTTTTTCCGCCGAGAAGCGGCGGGTGGCGCTGCACTCCATGCTGGCGGCTGCGGCCATGACGCTGCTCAAGCTGGCTGCGGGCCTCATGTCCGGTTCCCTGGGCGTGCTGTCGGATGCGGCTCACTCGGGCCTGGACCTGGTGGGTTCGACGCTGACCTTTTTCAGCGTGCGGGTGAGCGACAAGCCGGCCGACGAAGACCACACCTACGGTCACGGCAAGGTAGAAAACCTCTCCTCCTTCGGCGAAGTGCTGTTAATGGCTGTCTCCAGCGGCTGGATCATCTGGGAAGCCATCCAGCGGATGCTCTACCACTCGGTCGAGGTGCGCAACTCGGTCTGGCCCATCGCGGTGGTGATTGCCTCCATCGCAGTAGACTTCTGGCGGTCGCGGCAATTGCGCAAGGTTGCCGAGCGGACGGGCTCCAGCGCCCTGGCCACCGATGCCTTCCACTTTGCCTCGGATATCTGGTCGTCGTTGGCGGTGCTGGCGGGGTTGGGGTGCACCTGGGCAGGTTCGTATTTTGGCGTGGCCGCGTTGCGCTATGCCGACCCGTTGGCGGCGATGGTGGTCTCGATCCTCATTCTGCGGCTGACCGCGCGTCTGGGCCACGAGGCTGTGGGCGTGCTGCTGGACGAGATTCCGGCCGAGACGCGACGCAAGATCATGGGCGACGTGGCCGAGGTGCCCGGCGTGCTGGCCGTGGAACAGGCGCGGGTGCGCCAGGCCGGCGCCAACTACTTTGCCGACCTGACGCTGGCGCTGCCCCGCCGCTATACCTTTGAGCACACTGGCGAACTGGTGCGGGCGGCCACCGACGCGGTGCATCGCACCCTGCCCGACGCCGACGTGGTGATCCACACCGTGCCCCGCGTGGCGCGCGCCGAGAGCATCTTCGACCGCGTGCGGGCCGTGGCGGCGCGGAACAACGTCAGCGTGCACGAACTGAGCGTGCAGTCGCACAACGGCCGTCTGCGCGTGGAGCAGCATCTGGAACTGGACGAGACCTTGCCCCTGCTGCAGGCGCACGATTTTGTCACCACCATGGAAGCGGAGATTCTGCGCGAAGTGCCGGAACTCGACGCCGTGTTGACCCACATCGAGAGCGAACCGGCCACCATCGAGCAGCCGGAAGAGATGGTGGAGATCGACCGCAAGATCGAGCGCGCCCTGCGAGCTGCGGCCAGGCAATTCGGGGAGATTGTGGACGTCCACGAGATCATGGTGGGCCGCTCGGGCGACCACCTCTCCGTCTCCTGTCACTGCACCCTGCCGGACGAGCTAAGCATGATGAAGGTGCATGAGCTGATTACTGCTCTCGAAGACCGCTTCAAGCTGGAGTGCCCAGAAGTGCAGCGTGTCACGATTCATCCCGAGCCGGTGACGGATAACTTGCGGTAAGGGGCGGCGACTGGCCTTTGAGGATGCTCTACGATGGAGAGAATCCTCACCGAGGCCTCTTTCCTTGACTCACACGGCACCACGCGTTCACGGCCTCGACACCCTGCGCAGCCTGGCGATTCTCTCCGTGCTCGTTTTTCACATCCAGGTGTTTCACGGCTTTGCATTCAATGGGACTGGAACCCTGCCTGAGGCGCTTGTTCCCGCCGCCCGCATGGGCTGGATGGGCGTCGATCTGTTTTTTGTGCTCAGCGGCTACCTGATCGGCTCGCAGCTCTTCAGGCCCTACTCCAAAGGCCAGAGCCCCAGTCTGTCGAGCTTCTACCGCAACCGGCTCTTTCGCGTGCTTCCGGCCTATGCGGTGGTGCTGGCGCTCTACTATTTGCTTCCGGTGTGGAACGAGGATCCGGGGCATCTTTCGGCGCTGTGGCAGTTTCTCACTTTCACCTTCAACCTCTTCGTGGACTACCAGCGCAACCAGGCTTTCTCTCACGTGTGGTCGCTGTGCATCGAGGAGCAGTTCTATCTGGTGCTGCCGCTGATCGCATTGGCGACGATGCGCAAGCCGTCGTTGCCGAAGACGGCTGCCGTCCTGGGCGGCCTGGTGTTGCTGGGCATTGCGATCCGGGCCTTCGTTCTGTTTCATACGTTGCGCCCTCTGGACGCCGCCGGCGAGTCCTTCGGCCTGGAATACATGGAGCGCATCTACTATCCCACCTACAGCCACTTCGACGGCCTGCTGGCGGGTGTGTCTCTGGCGCTGGTGAAGACCTTTCGCCCGCTGTGGTGGATCGCCATGGCGCGCCGCGGCCATATGCTCACCGGCCTCGGGATGGCTCTCACCGGCCTTGCCATGTATCTCTTCCAGAACCGCTTTCAATCCACGACCGGGGCGGCTGCCTGGGGGACGGTGGTCGGTTTTCCGATTCTCTCGCTGGGGCTCGGCTTGCTGGTGGCTTCCGCGCTCAGCGACAACGGGCTCCTGCGCTTCAAGGTGCCGGGAGCCAAGCTGATCGCCACGCTGGCCTACAGCCTCTATCTCACCCACAAGGAACTCATCCACCTGGTCGACGAGAACTTTCCGCCAGTGGCGCAGGCGGGGAGGCTGCAGTGGCTGGGGCTCTACGTTACCGCGTGCCTGTTCGTGGCCTCAGCGCTCTATCTGTGCGTCGAACGGCCCTTCCTGCTGCTGCGGGACAGGGTCGCCGAGCCCAGGCAGTGCGAGTCCAAACCCGCGCCACAAGGTGTCTGAACAGGTCTACGGCAAGCTGCGCTGTCGCTTTCAACTCGGCAGCGCAGACCGGAATCCTATCGACCCAGGCGGGCCTAGTTGGTCGCAGCGGCCGGAGCGGCGGCGGGTGCGGCGGGCGGGGCACTGGGTTGTCCCTTCGACATGTTGCGAAGGAAGATCACCAGGTTCCACACCTCATCGTTCTTGGCGCGGCTCACATCTTCCGCCGGCATTTTCTCGCCCTTGCCATTGCGGATGGCGTTGAACAATTCCTGGTCCGATTTGGCCGAAAGGGATTTGGGGTCGGTCCAGTCGGCAAGATTCAGTTGCATATCCTTGGCTAGATCGGTCTTCCCATCCCCCTTGTCTCCATGACACAGAGCGCAGTCGACGGCATAGATCTTCTTGGCCTTCTCCTGCGAAGCGGCAGTCGGCTTGACGGGGTTGGTGGAGGCAGGCGCGGAGGCCGCCGGGGCGGCGTCTTGGGGCGTAAGCCCCGCGGCCAGGATAGGGGTGGGCGTGGGTGCGGCGATCTCAAAAAGGACCAAGGCAGAAAGAACTAAGAACGGCTTCAACATGGTAGCCTCCCCAGTTGCAGGTGTCGGGAACGGGCATCTCGCAGCTGATTGAATTTCTGCGGAGGATTATAAGCCAATTTGGTAGTACTTAGCTTGCGGTATCATCTTGCGCCCAAGATTCCCAAAGGGATAGCTGGTCTGACCTCGCTGAAACGGCAAAGCCCGGCGCCTCTATCGAGGGGCCGGGCTTCCGATGGTCAAGGTTTGCGTAGGTGCAGCCAACGCATAGTTTAAAAGACGTCCGTGATGCCTCCCGGGGGCGTGGTGTGCTTCAGCAGGCCGACTTCGCCCACCACGCGCTCCAGTTTGGCGCGAATGGCGGCAGGCGGGGGAACCAGGGGCAGGCGCACATGGTCTGTACAGCGGCCCATCAGGCTCAGTATGGCTTTCACCGGCCCCGGGTTGGAGTCGAAGAAATTGGCATCGATCAGGCGGGCATACTTGCGCTCCAGTTCGCGCGCTTCAGCCCAGTTGTTGTTGAGGGCCGAGCGGACCATGCGGCCCATGTCGCCGGGAATCTCGTTGGCGGCCACGCTGATGAGCCCATGGGCGCCGACACCGATCGACGCGAGCGCCATATTGTCGTCGCCGGAGAAGATCTTGAAGCCGCGCGGCAGCAGGTGCACCAGTTCGGCAATCTGTGGCAGCTTGCCGCTGGATTCCTTGATGGCCTGGATGTTCTCCGCAGCCCCAGCCAGCCTGGCCACCGTCGCCGGTTCCAGGTTAATGCCGGTGCGGCCGGGAATGTTGTAGATGGTCACCGGCAGCGGGTCAACCGCCTGGGCCAGGGCCAGAAAATGCTGAAACTGGCCTTCCTGCGAGGGCTTGTTGTAGTAGGGATTCGCGGAAAGCACGGCATCGATGCCGGGAACCTGTTTGAGCCGGTTAGCCAGCCGCAGCAGCGTCTTGGTGCAGTTGTGGGTGCAGCCCGCCCACACCGGAACGCGTCCGCCCGCGGTTTCGGCCACCATGGCCACCACCGACAGCCATTCTTCTTCATCGAGCGTGGCCGCTTCGCCGGTGGACCCGCAGGCCACCAGAAAGTCGATGCCGGAATTGATCTGCCAATTTACCAGCGCCCGCAGCGCCGCTTCATCAATCGATCCATCCGCCTTGAAAGGCGTAACGATAGCTGTACCGCAACCTGTAGTTTCCATCACTGAAAAGTGTATAACGGCGGGCTGTCGGCTGAACAAAGGCGTCCAAATGGAAGGCAATCGATGGTCACCGTCGCGATTTGCATTTGTTCCTTATTCGCCCGATCGGCTACCATTGGCACCGCATTCCGTCCAAGCTTTGGCACCACTTTCGCACTATCTGGAGTTGCCCGATGCGCCTCGCTCCTTGGTTTGTCCTGGCCCCCTTGATGGGCGCCACGCTGTGCTGCACTGTCTTTGCTCAAAACACCGCTTTACCCGCAAAGAGCCTGGTTAGACCCAGCGCGGTCTTCAGCTTTGAAGCGTCCCCGGCCGGCAGTGCTCCTGCAGGCTGGTTCGGCGGCCCGGCGGGAACGTTCGTGGTGGACGACAAGGAGGAGCACGGCGGGCAGCGCACGGTGCGCCTCGAGCGCAAGCCGGATAGCACCGGCGCCTTCTCCAGCGTCGCCAAAGTCATCCCCGTGGACTTTGCCGGCAGCACCCTGGAGTGGCGAGGATTCCTGCGCACCGAAGATGTGTCCGACTTTGCCGGGCTGTGGATGCGTGAAGACAAGGAAGGCGCCTCGGTTGAGTTCGACAACATGCAGGCGCGCAAGTTGAAAGGCTCGACCGGCTGGACCGCATACTCCATCACGCTTCCGTTGCATCCCGGCGCCCAGCAGGTTGTCGTCGGCGCCCTGATGTCAGGAACCGGAAAGGCCTGGGTCGCCAACCTCGAGCTTCTGGTCGATGGCAAGCCGATCGCCGATGTGCCCAAGGCAGAACTGGCCAAGACCGTGCTCGACAGCGATCACCGGTTTGATTCGGCCTCCGGAGTTACCCTGGCCGCACTGACGCCAACGCAAGTGGATAACCTTGTGCTGCTCGGCAAGGTGTGGGGATTCTTGAAGTATTACCATCCCCAGGTTACCGAAGGAAAGCTGCATTGGGACTATGAGCTCTTGCGCGAGTTGCCTGCGATTCTGGCCGCGCCCGACCGCGCCGCCGCCCAGGCTGTGCTGGTCGGCTGGATCGAGCGCCTGGGACCCGTGGAGCCCTGCCGCACCTGCGTCAAGCTCGAAGAGAGCAATCTCGCCAAGCGTCCCGATGTTGCGTGGATTCATAATCGGACCCTGTTGGGCAAGGACCTCAGCCTGGCTCTGATGTACCTCGAAATGAACCGGCACACGAGCCAGTTCTATGTCTTGCTCATGCCCGGCGTCGGAAACCCCTCCTTCGATCGCGAGTTGAGTTATCCGAAGATCAAGCTGCCCGATGCTGGCTTTCAAATTCTGGCTGCGTTCCGCTTCTGGAATACGGTCGAGTATTGGGCGCCTTACCGTGACCTTGTCGGCGAAGACTGGGACGGCGCGCTGCGCGATGCGTTGCCGCGCATTGCACTGGCCAAGACCGCGGATGACTATCAACGGGAGACGATGGCGCTGATCGCGCTGGTCCACGACACCCACGCCAACCTGTGGAGTTCGATCCAGGTACGTCCTCCGGTGGGCGATTGCCGGCTGGCCGTGAACCTGCGCTTTATTGAAGATCGCCCCGTGGTGTGGAGCTTTGCTTCAACGGACGCGGCCGTAACAGCCGGTTTCAAGCTGGGCGATGTGGTCTCCGACCTCGACGGTCAGCCGGTGGAGAAACTGCTTGATAGCTGGCAACGCTATTATGCCGACTCCAACCAGGCCGCGCGCCTGCGCGATATCGGTCGCTCCATGACCAACGGGACTTGCGGGCCGGTCAGTGTGGGCATTCGTCGCGGGGCAGAGACAATTTCGGTCAAGACGCAGCGGCTGCCCGCATCGGCGTTGACACCCACGCCTTTCGCGCACGATCTGGCCGGCGAAACTTTCCGATTGCTCAACGATCAGGTGGCCTATCTCAAGCTATCTTCAGTGAAGATAGCCGATCTGGACCACTATCTGGAGTTAGCCGCCAAGACCAAGGGACTTATCGTCGATATCCGCAACTATCCATCGGAGTTCGTGGTATTCGCTCTGGGCTCGCACCTTGTCGAGCACCCAACCGAGTTCGTGAAATTCACCAACGGCGACCTTGCAACGCCCGGCGCATTTCACTGGACCGCACCCTTGTCGATTGAGCCCGCCGCGCCACACTATGCGGGCAAAGTGGTGATCCTGGTGGACGAGATTTCGCAGAGTCAGGCCGAGTACACGGCCATGGCCCTGCGCATTGCGCCGGGCGCCGTGGTGATTGGCAGCCAGACCGCGGGCGCCGACGGCAATGTGTCGACGATTCCGCTGCCCGGCGGCCTGCACACCATGATCAGCGGCATCGGCGTCTTCTACCCGGACGGCCGACCGACCCAGCAGATCGGCATTGTGCCCGACGTCAAGGTGCTTCCCACCATCGAAGGCATTCGCGCCGGCCGCGATGAATTGCTGGAAGAAGGCGTGCGGCAGATTCTGGGGACGGAAACGCGCGCCGAGGTGATTGAGAAGATGGTGAAGCCGTAGGGTGCGGAACAAAGCCGGCCTGCGCGGTGTCTACCTATCCATGATCTCCCGGTCGCTTTGGTTCAGAATGCTGCGGATTGGTGTGGTCGCGGTGCTGGTGATCTTGGCCGCGGCCGCGGGCTTCGTGCAGATTCAGCAGCACATTCTCCGCTGGCGGGCAGAGCGCTTGCTGGCTGACATCCGCGCCATTCAGATGGGCAAAAGCACCTGGGCCGACGCGCAGCGGCTGATGACGCAGTGGGGCGCTTGGGGCGAATATCAGGGCGACTGCACTGAGCGAAGTTGCGAATATGTGATCTCAATCGATGATTTTTCGCATGCCTATCACCATTTCCCGGTGCTGTGGGGCGGACAATCGGGATTAGATTCCCGACTGCCCCATTGGTTGATAAGACCGTATGCGTGGGCAGGCGGGCGATTTGTTGTGCTGGAAGCACGGTTCTCGGTGGTGAGGGGCTTCATCAGGTCGAAAGAATTTGGCGTTCTCGCGGCTCTCTACCCAACGGGCTACAACCCGGAAAGAGTGCCAGCGCCATTCCCGGATGCAGCGATTCTCGTCGCCACGACATGCGCCCCAGTGGTTTTTCACTGGAGTTCCTTTTCCCTCACGAAGCCCAATTCCGTTGAAGGCCAGGAGATGTCTCTTTTGCTGGAAGATGACCTTCAGGGGCATTTAGCTCGCGCCCAGTACACACCGTTCACCGACGAAGAGACAGTCCGATCACTCTTCGATTTCAACCTCGGTTGCATTGCACGCTGGAAGGACTGCAGAACCGCGGCCGAACTGATGCCCGGCGCAGAATCCGTTTGGAAGTCGTTCAAAGCCGGAATCACGAAGGATGAAAGTGATGAGTATCCCAAGGAGCTTCCGTTATGGAGGGCCGCCCGCGATGCGGAATATGTGACCGTCGCGAAGATTCTGCCAGTTCTTAAGGGAGGCGCAGATCGCCAATCTTCCGATACCCGAGTATTTCGCATTGAAAAGCTGCTGAAAGGAGATACCGGAGTCAGCAACGCTGGACCCTACATGGTCAACACCATTGGTTCCAGCGAGGTTTGTCAACTTTCGCCGGATGAACGAAATATGTTGGATATGGGGAAAGATGTCATTCTGATCTTCGATGCGCCGTTGAACGAACCGTCCACGCCGGAGTTGGAACGAAAATCCTGCGTCGTCGCGCCCATGGATCAGCAGGGACTCTCCCAGGTTCACCACGGCATCGAAAGAGACTCCGTTCTCAAAGTCGACTAGGGATGCAGAAGATTACAGCATCAAAAAGATGTTGCGGAATTCACAGGCGGCTGGAGCGATTCCAGAATTGGTATGCCCAGTCTGAAATCACGCAGGGTTGCCACTCCCTGTGGGTCGCGTCGACTTAAGAGCAGCGGTTCCCTGGGTACAGTAATTCTGGAATCGCTATAGTCTGCCTCCAAGCCACTCAGCCACGTTATTGCGGCCTTCCCTCTATATAGCCTCGGTTGAGCCGGATTGGCCAGCGTACCCCCATGCACACGCCTACAGTCATCTCAGTTTGGGGTTATCAATGCGTACAAGAATTACTATCGAGGACTCTCTGCTTGCCCACGCGCGAGCATTGAGTGGATTACAAGGGAACCGCCAACTGGTGAATGCCGCACTGCAGGCGCTTATCTTTCGTGAAAGCGAACAGCGGTTGGCCAGCCTGGCAAGGTTGCAAGGGACCTCGAAGTATGGCGCGCATCGGCGGGACTACGACTTATAAGTACGAAGATCCTTCGACTCGGCTGAAAAGCGTTTCACTCTGAAAGACAGGCTCTTTGTATAGGTAAACTAGAAAGCCCGCCCCGCACCTTTTTATTGGTGAGGGCCAGCCGAAGGCAGCTAGCCGCACCGCAGGTGCTCGAAGATATCGCGGAAATCCCAGGAGCCGGACTTGCCGTGCAGCCACTCGGCGGCGCGGACGGCGCCCATGGCTAAACAGCGGCGGCTGCGCACATCGTGCTTCAACTCCAGGTAGTCGTCGGGGCCGGTGGCGGCCACAATGTGCTCACCCATGGCGTCGCTGACACGGTGCGAGGTGATCTCCACCTGCGCTCCGGGCTGATTGGCTTGGATGATCTGCTGCAGCGTGATGGCCGTGCCCGAAGGCGCATCGAGCTTGGTCACATGATGCGTTTCGGTAATGTGGAAGCTGTAGCCGTCGAGCTTGGCCAACTCCGCGGTAAGGCGGAAGAGCTTCTGCACGCCGATGGAAAAGTTGGTGCCGTAGAGCAGCCCGCCGCCGCGCTTGGCAGCCAGGGCCTTCAACTCTTCCAAGTGCGCGTACCAGCCGGTGGTGCCGACCACGATGCGGCAACCCAGGGCGAGCACCGCGCGCACGTTTTCAACGGCGGCCTCGGGGGCGGTGAAGTCGATGACCACGTCGACGCCGGCCAAGGCTGGCGCGGTGAGCGCGGAGGCATGTTCGTTTTCCGTGATGTCGAGCGCGCGCACGCCGTGGCCGCGTTCCCGCGCCACCTGGGCGACGAGGCTGCCGGTCTTTCCTTTGCCTAAAACAAGAATCAGCATGACGAAACCTCTTTTCAGCTTTTAGCTATTAGCTTTTAGCTTTTAGCTATTAGCTGTTAGCTGTTAGCTCAAGAACAACCACAGATCCTGCGGCTCGGCTGAAAAGTGCCTCGCTCAGGATAACAGCCTATGGGGAACCGGCTTGGAGCCTTGCTTCTAGCTACTAGCCATTAGCTAAAAGCTAATAGCTAATAGCTAAAAGCTAATACCTAAATGCTAATAGCTAATAGCTAAAAGCTAGCGGCTAACAGCTGCCTTTCGTGCTTCCACGTCGAAGATCGCCGGGTCGGGTTGCTGGAAGAAGGCTGCGTGCAGCGAGCGCACCGCCTCGTCGGCATCGTCCTCGTCGATCATGAAGCTCATGTTGATTTCGCTGGCGCCTTGCGAAATCATCCTTACGTTGATGTGGCGGATGGCGTTGAACACCTGCGCGGCCATGCCGTTCTGCCCGCGAATGTCTTCGCCCACCATGCAGATCAGCGCCTTGCGGCCCTCGTATTTCACGTCGGCCAGCTTGCTGAGGTCGGCGGCGATGATGGGCAGCTTGTCGTTGGAGTCCACGGTGAGCGAGACGGAAACTTCGCTGGTTGAGACCATGTCGACCGCACACTGATGCTTGTCGAAGATGGTGAAGATCTCTTTCATATAGCCGTGCGTCATCAACATGCGGCTGGCCACCACGTCGATGATGCTGAGCTTCTTTTTCACGG
>CAZLMY010000073.1:0-28003 GCA_964560845.1 uncultured Occallatibacter sp.
AGTGTAGGCTCGTCTGGCAGGATATATTTGTACCTAAACCAGCAGGTCAAAAGCCGATCCAGGTCAGAAAAGGTCGTTCATGAACCGAGTTCGAATTCCTGTTCTTCTTCTGCTTCTTCTTTGCGCTATCGACGTATCCGCCCAGACAACTCGCCAGGAACCCTATCGTTGGAAGAGCGTTCAAATCGTCGGCGGCGGGTTTGTCGACGGAGTCATTTTTCATCCCACCGCGTCCGATGTCCGCTATGCCCGGACCGACATGGGGGGCGCCTATCGTTTTGACGCCACGACGCATCGCTGGCAGCCCATTCTCGATTGGGTCCCCTACAAGGATTTGAATTTGATGGGCGTCGAGTCCATTGCCGTCGATCCCGCCGACTCCAACCGCGTCTACCTGGCGTGCGGCACCTATACCAACCCGACCACGCCCAACGGGGCGATCCTCAGCTCCCAGGACCGTGGCCGGACATTCAAGCGCGTCGATGTCCCCTTCAAATTTGGCGGCAACGAAGACGGCCGCGGCAACGGAGAGCGCCTGGCCGTCGATCCCCACGACGGAAGCGTCGTCTACCTCGGAACCCGTCATGACGGACTCTGGCGTTCAAGCGATCACGGCGCAACCTGGATGCGCGTCGCCAGCTTTCCCGACGTGACCGAACCCATTCCGCCCCAGCCCGTTCCTGTACCGGGGGAGACTGAAGATCAGCATTGGCAGCGCATTCCGGCACGCAGCAGCGGCATCGTCTTTGTCAAATTTGCCGCCACGCCCGATCCGCAGAATGTAAACGCATTCAAGCAGACCATTTATGTCGGCGTTTCCCTGAAGAACCGTGCCAACCTATTTGCTTCCAACGACGGCGGAGCGTCCTGGCACGAAGTAGCTGGCGCGCCGACCGGCTACAGGCCCACCCGTGCCGCCCTGTCCTCCGACGGTTTCCTTTACATCGCTTACGGCACCGCGCCCGGCCCCACGCGCATGACCAACGGAGCCGTATGGAAGCTCAATACCCGTACCGGCGCCTGGACTGACATTACGCCCGATCCGCCCATCGCCGGCTCGAAGGAATTCGGTTACGCGGCCGTCTCGGTCGATGCGCGGAATCCGCAGACCCTGATTGCCAGCTCTTTTGGCCGCCCCCGGTCGGCAGGCGACGAAGACATCTTCCGCTCCACAGACGGCGGCGCGCACTGGAAGCCGATCTTCGGGGACGGCGGTGTCTACGACTACAGCGGCGCGCCGTATGTGAAGTCCACGCCGATTCACTGGCTCTTCGATATCGAGATCGATCCCACCAACTCCGACCACGCGGTCTTTACCACCGGATACGGCGGCTGGGAGACCTTCGATTTGACCGCTGCCGACCAAGGGAAGCCCACCCACTGGAGCATCCTGGCCGGGGGAATCGAAGAGACTGTCGCGCTGGAGCTCGTCAGCCCGCCGCAGGGCGCGCACCTGATCTCCGGAATTGGCGATTACGGAGGCTTCGTTCACGCGGATCTCGACCGCCCTGCTCCCGAAGGCGCCTCCGCGCCGCCGCGCATGGGAAATACCGACGGCGTGGCCTTTGCCGCGCTTCTTCCCGACACGATCGTCCGTGTGGGCAACAGCGCCGAGCACAAGCAAGGCCAGAACATAGGCTATTCGCTCGATGGCGGACACACCTGGAATCCCACCCCTTCGGCGCCCACGACGCGCAGCCGCGGCGGTTCCATCGCCGTCGCTGCCGACGCCAGCGCCTGGGTCTGGACTCCGCAGCGCGAGCCGACGGCGGTGAGCCATGACCTGGGCGTTAGCTGGAAGGTCTCGCAGGGTTTGCCCTTGGGCCTGCGCGTCATTGCCGACCCCGTCGCTCCGAAGACGTTCTATTCCATTTCATTGGCCGACCGAACCCTTTACCGCAGCGACGACGACGGCGACAGCTTCACTGGGCAACATTTCACCCTGCCGGACAACCTTCCCGCAGTTACGACGGGCCGAGGAGACAATCGCGGCGGCCAGGACCGCATCTACGCCACCCCTGGACGCTCTGGGGACGTGTGGTTGGCGGCTTGGGACGGACTCTTCCATGCCGCTCTGGGAATGCCTCAGAACGCCGGGGACCTGGCTTTCGCGCGCCTTGACGGGGTCGAAGAGATCCACGCCTTCGGTTTTGGCAAGGGCGCGCCGGGCCATGCCGATCCAGCCATCTACCTGGTCGGCACCATCAAGGGCCAGCCGGGCATCTTCCGCTCCATTGACAGAGCGCGAACCTGGGTGAGGATCAACGACGATCAACACCAGTGGGGACTGGTGCTGCAGGTTGCCGGCGACCCGCGGATCTTTGGGCGAGTCTATGTCGGGATGCACGGCCGCGGCATCTTCTACGGCGATCCTGCTCACTAGTACGCAGGAACCGCCAAAAATGCATAGGATGGAAAAAGGCCTCGAGGATGTTCATCTTCCAGGCCTATTTCTATGCCGAAGCCTGAGTTTGCTCTCGGTTGGCATCGAATCTGAATATGCGTCAACTAGCGGCGATGTTGAAGAATTTCGAGAATTTTGCGCAGGAACCGCGTTTTTGGGTGGCCGGGGTGGTGCTTGTCGCCGTCCTATCGCTTCTTCCATTCTCCTTTCATGCCGAGCGCCACTTGGAGACGGCAACTCAGGTGGAAGGCAGCGATGCGGAAACAGTCCGCCAGGAACTGGCCAGCCGATTTCATTCGCCTTTTGTCGATCGAGTGGTGTTGGTGGTTCAGGGGCTCCCAGCCGTTAATTCGGAAGAAGGCGAGGGGGCGTTATCGACGATTGTGGCGGGATTGAAAGACGAACCCGGCATCTCCGGGGTTGTGTCGTACCTTGAAATGCGCGATCCGATCTTTCTCGGCAGGGGCGGTGCAACGTTCGTTCTGGTGGGCCTCGGTTCGTCCGAGGGATCGGTGGAGTCGCTCGTTCCCAAGCTTCACGAGCGGGTAAGCGCTCTTTCAAATCAGTTGCGGATGCAATATCCCGCCGCAAAGCTCGAACTGACCGGCGAGATTCCACTGAACTTCGACATTCGCAAGGCCAGCGCCGACGATGTACGACGCGGCGAGAGTCTGGTGATTCCCGCGACCCTCGCCCTTTTACTCTTGGCGTTTGGAAGCCTGATCGCCGCTCTGATTCCATTGGCGGTGAGCCAACTTGCCATCGCGGCGACACTGGCGATTACTGGATTTCTGGCCCCGTACCTGCATTTGTCCATTCTGGTTCAGAATCTGGCCACCATGCTTGGGCTCGGCTTGGGCATCGACTATGCACTTCTCATGGTGAGCCGTTTTCGCGAAGTGATTTCCGCAGGGCACGATGGGCGTACGGCCTCCTTGATTGCGGCGCGACAGGCAGGTCGCACCCTTTCGATTTCAGCCTCAACGGTAGCCATCGGATTTCTGGCCCTTTTGATTGTTCCCATCAGCGAGATCCGTTCCATCGGCGTCGCCGGAATTCTGGTGGCCGGAATCAGCCTCTTGCTGGCAAACACGCTTGTCCCGGCAATACTGGCCTTGCTGGGTCAACGCATCGATGGCGGCCGGTTGCCCTTTGCGGCGAAGTTAGATGTGCATCGAGCCGCATGCACGGGGAATCGTTGGAGGCAATGGGGAAGGTCGATTGTCGCCCACCCCTGGCTTGCGCTTTTCCTTGCAGCCATCCCCTTGCTCCTGCTCGCTTGGCAGGCCAGGCGGCTCGACACCAGCCTCCCCCGAGGAGATTGGCTGCCTCAGGCGGCAGAATCGGTCCATGCGCTTCACACCCTTGAACAAATGGGACGGGCCGGCGTTGTTGAATCCATGCGCGTGATTGTAGAACTGCCTGCGGACTCGATTGCGCAATCCGACGCGGGCTGGAACGCGGTCGATCGTCTCTCAAAGCAACTCGCAAACGATCACCGATGTTACCGCGTGATTTCGATTACGACCCTTGCGGAGGGCAACCGGTCCTTCCTCAGTAACATTTCACGTGAAACACATAGAACCTTTCTAAGCAGTGACGGACGGGCGGCACTGCTTGAGGTGTTACCGGCGGCCTCGGTTTCTTTGCGCGAACAAGTCAACTGGGTCCGGGAACTGCGGAAGACCGGCGCGACGGCTCTCACCGGAGTTCCCGGCGCCACGATACGCGTTGGAGGAATCCCCGCCCTCAATGCCGATTATCAGACGATTGTCGTCGATCGTTTTGTGCCGGTAACAGCGCTTGTCGTAGTGGGGACGCTGGTGGCGCTGCTTTGCGGATTCCGATCGGTCTTTGTTGCGGTGAAGGCTATCACCCTCAACCTGCTCTCGGTGGCGGCCTGCTTCGGAGCTTTGGTTCTAGTGTTCCAGGATGGATACGGATGCAGGTACTTGGGGATCCCGCGAGGAACCGGCAGCGTGTTTCCCCTGGTACCCATCGTTGCCTTTGCCATCGTCTTCGGGCTGAGCATGGATTACGAAGTGTTCTTGGTCGCAAGGGTGCTTGAAGCAAGAAGAAGCGGCATGAGCGAAACAGATGCCATCCCGGAGGGATTGGCAAGAACCGCAGGCCTGATCACGAGCGCGGCCGCGATCATGATCGTCGTGTTTGCGGCATTCACCTTTGGAGATTTCCTGGTTGTCAAGATGATCGGATTTACGTTGGCCGTTGCCGTGTTGATCGACGCGACATTGGTTCGAATCGTGATCGGCCCCGCGCTGCTTCGCATTGCAGGGGATTGGAACTGGTGGCCTGGAGGGCTCGCCGAGGCACGCAAGGACGCCACGAGGACAGCCCTCTGATTCATCTCAGTCGTGTCGATGGCGCCATTGCGCAACGAGGTCTTCAGCCGCTTGGCGCCATTCCGGAAACTCGAAATCGAAGCCCGCATCCAACAGTCTTCCTGGAACCACACGGCGGCTCTTGAGCACCAGTTCCGACTCCGTGCGCAGAAAAACCGCTGCCAATTCGATCGCCACGGCTGGAACAGGCACCCCATTGGGCATGCCCCATGCCTCGCGCAGCTCTTCCATGAAGGCCCGGTTGGGCAAAGGGTGAGGCGCGGCAAGGTTGACGCAGCCTTCCATTTCGTCGTGGTCGATGAGAAACTCCGCGGCCCGCGCAAAGTCGTACTCGTGGATCCAGGAGACGAACTGCCTGCCATTCCCCTGGCTGCCACCCAACCCGAGACGAACCAGATTAAGCAAGATGCCAAAGGCGCTTCCCGGAACCGGACTGCAGACGATGGCAGTGCGCAATGCCACTTTCCTGGTGCGCGGCGTCGGCAATTGAAAGAACGCCGCCTCCCAGTCCTTGGCAACCCCGACTGAGAAGTTCCACGTATCCGGAGCGCGCCGCTTCTTGCCGACAAGTTCATTCCCGCCCAACTCGCCGGTCGCCTCGTCCATCTCCCTGTCAAGAGAGTGCCGATAAATCGTAGCGGTGGAGGTGTTCAGCCACACGCGCGGCGGCTGGTCGAGCCCCGCAATCACTTTGTTCAGCAGCTTCGTTGTCTGGATGCGCGAGTTGTAAATCTCCGCCCGGTTTTCCGAGTCGTAGCGGCAATTCACGCTACGGCCGGCAAGATTGATGCAGACGTCCGCGCCTTCCAGCGTCTCGATCCATGGTCCGCGTTCTTTACCGTCCCAATGAACCGTCAACCATGGCGCCGTATAAGGCCCTCTGGTCAACACAGTCACATGATGGCCACGCTGCTGAAAGTGCCTTGCCAGAACCTGTCCGAGTTGTCCGCTGCCACCTGGCAGCACAATGCGCAGCGGGCGCGCGATCATCTTCAACCCTCAGCGTCGATTGTATGCAGCAACTCCACAGCGGGCCAGTGGAGGGGCGCAATCACGGAAGCTCCAAACAGTTTCGGCAACGGAAGCTTCAAGCCATGTCTCGCGCGGCTCCGTAACCTTCTTGTCGCCGTGTGGCGAAAGAACGCGAACGGCTGCGGAGCGGATGAGGTGTGCCTTCGCGCCACGACACGGCTTTCCATTCATTGGCAGGTTAGCAGAGTGACATTCACTTGGCTTATGCCGGTGCATCTTCGGCATCGCGGGTGACGGTAGCGTTCCCAGTTGCCGGGGGGAGGACGTACGTTGAATGCCGGGCACATCGCCTCATTGTTCCATCAATGAGTTTGTTGTCCTCTGCTACCGATACTTGCGCAGAACCCCCAGCACGCGGCCCTGGATGGCCACCTGCGCGGCGGGAACATAGATGGGCTCCATGTCAACGTTCGCAGGCTGCAACCGCACCACGGCGCCTTCGGTGTAGAACCGCTTCAGCGTTGTTTCGGCTCCGTGTACCAAAGCCACGACGATTTCGCCTTGGCGGGCGGTCCGGGTCCGTTCAACCAGCACGTAATCCCCGCTGATGATGTGTTCGTCGCGCATTGAATCGCCTCGCACCTCAAGGGCGAAGACATCCCGGTTGCCGACCACATCGTGCAATGAGATGCTGTCGGGCAATTCGGTGGTTTCTACCGGTAGTCCGGCAGCAATCTGGCCGGCCAGAGGGAGTCGGTCGCTGGACCGCGTTCGTGCGCCCGGAGGCAGCACGTCGATGGACCGGCTCCGATTGTGTACACGGTCCAGAAGCCCCTTCTTCTCCAGGTTGGTAACGTGCTTGTGCACGGTCGCCAGGCTTTTGAGCCCCATTCCCCGCGCAATCTCTTCAAAGGACGGCGAATATCCATTGCGCGCCACAAACGACTCCAGAAAGTCGAATATCTCTTTTTGCCTTCGAGTAACAGCCATGCGGGCATTATAGCGAATAAAAGGCGAATCAGGACAGCTCTTTTTTTGCTTTCTTTTGTTCATCGGGATTGGCGGTGAAGATGTCAGGTTGCAGGTCAATTCCGGCGCTCATGGTAGATACCCATCTGTAAAAAGTGCTCGTGGGAGCTCCGCGAATTCCCGCGAAAAACGGGGACTAAAGACAAAGAGAAGATTTGCCGATATTAAGACTGATTCGTCTGTGCCATAAATTCAGACCAGTTCGCGTTTCTTTGAGGGCCCAATGATCTCTTTGAAAAAGTACCTTGAAACCTCTGCGGCCGCTTCAAAAGCTGAGTCCGATCCAGTGGAAAGAACCGAACCCGTGCCTGTCGGCATCCCGGTGCCGGCGTTGAAGCCCGCGGTCGCGGTCGAAGAGAAGAACCTAGTCCCCGCTACGATTGCGGCATACCGCTCCGCTTTGCTGGAGATGGGAAGCTGCAGCCTGGATGCCTGTCCCGCCTTGGGAAACAAGCTGAAGAACAATCTCAACAAAATCGGGGATGGCCTCTCCGTCAAGATGAATCCGGAACAAATCGAAGCGGTCGAGAAGAACGTCCAGCAACAATTGGAGGATTGGGGCCGGGGCACGGCCAAACATTATCGGGAAAAGACCGGCGAAGTGCGGGAGATCCTGCTGGTCATGGCGCGAACCGCCGAGTCGGTCGGAGAACGGGATTTCCGTTGCGCGGGTCAGCTCAATGAAGTCACTCTCCGCCTCGAGGGCATTGCCAGCCTCGACGATTTGACTGAGATTCGTGCCTCGATCGAAAGGAATGCCGCGGAGCTGAAGTCATCCATTGAGAGAATGACCTCGGAAGGCAAGGCGGCGATGGACCAATTGCGCGCCCAAGTGTCAATGTATCAAGTTCGTATGGAAGAAGCAGAGGAGATTGCGTCCAAGGACGCATTGACAGGGGTTCGGAGCCGCCTGTGCACGGAGAGCCAGTTGGAACGCCGGATCGCTGCGGGAACCACCTTTTGCGCAGCCATTATCGATATTGACAGTTTCAAAAAGGTCAACGACGAGTACGGGCATGTGGTTGGCGACGAGCTGCTGAAGCAATTTGCCACCGAGTTGACTTCTGCTTGCCGATCGACCGACACCGTCGGACGCTGGGGCGGCGACGAGTTCATCATTCTTCTCGATTCCGGGTTTGCGGAAGCCAAGGCACAGACCGACCGGCTGCGGCAATGGATCTGCGGCAATTACACAGTGGCTACCAAGACAACACCAAAGAAGCTGCGTGTCGAGGCGTCCATTGGCTTGGCCGAACATCAGGCGGGCGAATCGATGAAGGAACTGCTGGCGCGGGCCGATGCGGCCATGTACCAGCAAAAGGCTGCCTCGCACGCCATCGCCTATAGACGCTAGCCCTTTTCGATTCAAGGAATTGGCCCGCGAAGCCCTTTGCCGCGTGTCACCCCCTCCAACGAAAAGTAGCGGGTTCCGGTTACGCCATCTCGTTACAGGGCCGATTCGGGAGCATGAAAAATCTGTCAAAGAGGTTTTTCGCTCTCGCAGACAATTTCAACGGCATGCCAGTTGAACCAACGGCACATCCAGTGGGGCGAATTTGCGTGTTTTTTTCCCATCCGTGGCAGCCAGTCTCGGAATTCACCAACCAAAATGATCGACAAGGGTGCTCCCGATGCCAAAGCCGGACGCCTGATCCGGCCCGCGACCAGGCGAAGTGCTTGAAACATTAGAGAATTGGCTCATTTGGGACCCAGGTCAGGGGACTCCAATGCGTTTGATCTATTTTGGGACAGTTTTCTTAGTCTGTGCCGTTCCTGGAATCGCTTTCATTCCTTCCCTTTTCCAATCTTGAGTTTCTGTTCACCATGCCGCAAGGTGAAGAGGTAGCCCGGTTAGCGAGTGCTAAGCCGGCTCCTTGAGGAACAAGGCAGGCGTCGCGGGTTGAGGACGCTGCCGAAAAGGGAAGGGTGCCATGAGGTTATTGATCGCTGAAGACGACAAGGCGCTGGGATTGTTTTTATGCCGTGGACTGGAAGCCGATGGGCACCGCGTTCGCCTGGCTCATGACGGTGGCGCCGCAGTCGACGCATTCCGTCAGGACCTGCCAGATCTAACGATTCTGGATCTGAACATGCCTGTCAAGGACGGCGAACAGGTCCTGCAAGAGGTCCGCGCCCTGGATGCCGACCTGCCGATCCTGATTCTCACCGCCCGCCAGGATGTAGACGCCCGTGTCCGCTGCCTGGACCTGGGCGCCGACGACCTGATGATCAAGCCTTTCAGCCTGCATGAGCTGCGCGCCCGTTGCCGGGCTTTGCTGCGCCGCAAGCGGGAAGCGCGCCTGCAGTTGCGCGCGGGCGACCTGGAACTGGACCGGCTCGATCACTCCGCCCGCCGCGCCGGTCAGCCGATCGTTCTGACCAACAAGGAATTCGCCCTGCTCGAGCACCTGATGCTGAATCGCGGCCAGTGCGTTTCGCGGGTCGAACTGCTGGATTCGGTGTGGAACCTGGAGCCTGCCCAGACCACCAATATCGTCGACGTCTATGTCAATTACCTTCGCCGCAAGATCAAGGACCCGGCGCCCGGGCTGCTGATTCGCACGGTGCGCGGACAAGGCTACGTGGTGCCATCGGAAGCCGAACTGGCCCTCGCGGCTCCCCTGAGTATTCCACTTCTGCCCGCCCGGTCTGCCGCTTTCGCCCCGGTTTCGGAAGTGCACTAAGTTCTTATCAACCCGTTCCTCGTATCCAGGAGACTCCTCATGCAGACCTTCCCGCTTTCCGCGCTTCCTCCGGTCTCTCGCAACCGGCAACGCACAGCCTTGGTAACCAGTGCCGATCGCAATTTTCGCCAGCGCCTCTGCGAAGTTCTGACCGGACTTCGCTGGCAGGTTCGCGAAGCCGAAGGCGGTGCCCAGGCATGGGCCGAAGCTCAGGCGACTGTGCCGGAGGCCATCATTGTCGACTCCTGGCTGCCCGACCTGGATCTGGCCGAGTTTCTGGCCGACTTCCGCGGGTCGTTTCCCCAAGTGGATCTGATCACCGCGGGCGGTTCCTCTGCTCAGGAGAGCCCGCGTGGCCCCTATCGTCAGGAACTGTTGCACGCGCTGCGCCGCAGCCAGGATACCGATACCGCTGTCTGGAGTGCTCCTCCTGCGGTCTTGAAGCCCGCTTCGCCAACCAGCCGGATTCACACAGACGCCTGGCCGGTTCCTTCCCGGTCGACTGAATCCCATGTGATTTCGATGCCGCAGATTCAGGTCCCCGCTCCCCAAAAGGCGGCTTCTTCCGTGACTGGAGCGAGCCGGAGCAGCCAATCGGCGAAGAACAGCGACGTGTCGAATACCGAACGGCTCCCGGAACTGATCGGGAATGCCCCCTGCATGATTGAAGTGAGCCGCCGCATTCGCCTGGTGGCACCTCGCTCGACTCCGGTCCTGATTGAAGGGCCCACCGGATCCGGCAAGGAACTGGTTGCAGAGGCCCTGCACCGGCTATCCACGCGCAGCCGCAAGCCCTTTGTGGCCATCAACTGCGCCGCCATCCCCGAGGCTCTGCTCGAAGCGGAACTCTTCGGCCATACACGCGGAGCTTTCACTGGCGCTGTGCAAGGACGCGTGGGACGCATTGAAGCAGCCGATGGCGGCACCTTGTTTCTGGACGAAATCGGCGAGATGCCCCTCAGCCTGCAAGCCAAGCTGCTGCGTTTTGTCGAGAGCGGCGAACTGCAGCGGGTCGGCGACAACGAAACGCTGAAAGTGGATGTGCGCATCGTGGCCGCCACCCATCAGGCGCTGGCCCAGCACACCCAGTCGGGCAGTTTCCGCGCGGATCTCTATTACAGACTGGCGGTTTTCCTAATTCGCACCCCCTCTCTCTCCGACCACGCTCAGGATCTGACTCTGCTGGTGGACCACTTCATGCAGCGCATGGGACGCGAAGCTCCGGTAAAGCGGGTCGACGAGCAGGCCATGGCCAAGCTGGCCGCACACGACTGGCCGGGTAACGTTCGCGAACTCGAGCATGTTTTGGAGAGGGGTGCGATTTTAGCCGGCGATGAGTCGATTCTCACCGCGGACGAAATCGACTTCGGATTTGCAGTGAACTAGAGAATGGGACTGCTCTGGGCCCATTGAATTGGGCCGGAGCGGGGAAGCAGAAAGGTTCGGGGAATCCGGACACACGCGAGAGGAGGTTCCTAGATGGGCTTCGAGATTGAAACGCGGCTGGCAGAACAGGTTGAGCGGTATCTGGATCTGGCCGCCAGCTCAGCCAAGTTGACCGCAGCCAATATGGCCAACATCGACACCCCGGGGTATCGCGCCATCGGTATGGATTTCGAGGCCGAAATGCGCGGGGCGATGGATGGAGTTGACCAAGGCCGGGGCCCGAGCAAGGTACGGGTCAAGAACGTGGATGGGCTGGTGGCGCGACCCGACGGCAACAATGTCTCGATGGATCGGGAGAGCTTGAATCTTGCCGAGGCGCAGCTGAAATTCAAAGTCGGCGTATCGGTGCTCCGGGAAGAGAATCAACGAGTCCTGGATGCGATTCATGCCGACGGCAAATAGGAAACGGGACGCGTAGCAGCAGGGAGAAGCCGAGATGAACATGTTCGGGTTGATGGAAACGTCGGGCGGCGCAATGCAAGCCGAACGCATGAGAGCGGAGGTGGTGGCCGCCAATATGGCCAACGCCGAGACCACCCGCACGGCATCGGGCGGGCCCTATCGCCGCCAGCAAGTGGTTTTTGCCGCCAATCAGGGTGGCTCCGGCTTTCTGGACTCAATGAATGCCGCTTCGGGAACTTCGACCTCCGGAACTGCTTCAGCGGGATTGTTGCCGACGGTGAGTCTTCCGGGCAGCAGTACTGTGGCTCCCGGGGTTCATATTGCGGGTGTGATCGAAGACCCATCGGCGCCGCTGAAACGCTACGATCCGGGTCATCCGGATGCTGGGCCCGATGGATATGTCTCATATCCGGACATTAATCCACTCACAGAGATGGTCGACCTGATGGGGGCGACACGTGCATACGGTCTGAATGGCTCTGCCGTCCAGGCCGAAAAAGGCATGATCAGTTCGGCATTGGAAATCGCCAAGTCGTAAGAGGATAGCCATGAATCCAGCAATCAGTGCCATGAGTTCCGCAATGCAAATGGGTGGATCGGCTGCTTCTATGCAGTCGATGATGAACCCCTTCGGCTCCGCCGGTCAGGCTCTATCCAATCTGGCTGGTGCAGGCGCAACCCCAGCCCTGCCGACGGGCGCCGGCCAAACTGCCCCGGCAACTCCGTTTGGAGATCTGCTGACCGATGCCATCGGCCAGGTGAGTCAATTGGAAGACCAGGCTCACACCGCGGTTGCCGGTTTGATGAGCGGGGCCGGCGTCGATGTGCACCAGGCGATGATCGCCACCCAGAAGGCCAGCATGTCGTTCGAGCTGGCGCTCTCGGTCCGGAACAAGGCGGTGCAGGCCTATCAGCAGGTCGTCGGTATGCAGTTCTAGAAACAGCGCCAGCGCCAGGCAGGAAGTGCGGCAACCCAGGGTAAAGGGAGCTTGCCGAAAGTAAAGATCGGGCTTTTGAAAACGACGGGGATTGAATCATGGCCACAGCAACACAGTTGGAAAAGACCGCGCTGGCAACACCTGGGCAACCCCAGTTGACAGACCGGCTCGCCGGACTGTGGGGACGGGGCCAAGTGCGCTGGGCGGGGATGAAGCCGGCCCAGCGCAATTGGGCCATTGCTGCAGCAGCCCTGATCGGAGTTCTGGCGGGAGGCCTTCTCTGGTATGCGCTGCGCACCGATTGGCGTACCCTCTACGCGGACATGGACCCCGAGGATGCGCGCCAGACGGGCCTGATCCTGGCGCAGGCACAGATTCCATTTGAAGCGACGGCCAATGGAATGGGCATTCGCGTCCCGGCGCCCCAGTTGGACAAGGCTCGGCTGGCGACTGCGGCCAAAGGAGCTGCCAAGAGCGGGCGGCTGGGATTCGAGATCTTCGATAAGCCCAATTGGGTGGGCTCGGAATTCGACGAACAGGTCAACTATCAGCGGGCGCTCGAAGGCGAATTGGAACATACGGTCGGATCGCTGGCCGACGTGCAATCGGCGCGGGTGCACCTGGTGCTGCCCCATGACTCTCTCTTTCGGGAGCAGGAACGGCCTGCCAAGGGGTCGGTCATGCTGAAACTGCGTCATCGCTCTCTGGCCGACGGGGAGCCGGACGCCATCCGCAATCTGGTGGCCTCGGCAGTCGACGGACTGACGCCGGACCATGTTGTGCTGGTCGACGCGGATGGCCATCAGCCTCTCGGCCCGAAGACTGCGGAAGCTTTGCGTCTCAGTGCCGAGCAGATTCTGGAAGAGAAGCTGATCGCGACCTTGGAGCCGGTAACTGGCGTGGGCAATGTTCGCGCCTCAGTGACGCTGGACTACGATCAGGCGGCGCACGAAGAAACACAGGAGAGTTACGACCCGGATCAGACCGTGACTCTCTCGATGCAACGCACGGAGCAGACCACGGCCGGCCGCGCGGTCGCGGCAGGGGTGCCGGGAACCGCGTCCAACGCACCCAATTCTCAGGCATTGCCGGTCTACCCGCAGCAGACCACTTCTCCCGACAGCTCCAAAACCGAATCCGGGACTTACGGCGCATCGAAGACGGTCCGTCACGTTGTCGAGAATCCGGGCCGGGTGCGGCGCATGACCGCGGCTATTGTGGTCAACGATCGGCTCGCGCAGGCTGCGTCTCGGGGCAAGATGGCGGCCTGGCAGCCGCGTTCTGCCGATGAACTGCGCAACCTGACCGCTCTGGCGCAGGCCTCGGTGGGCTTTGACCAGGGACGCGGCGACCTGTTGACCGTAGAAGATCTGGCCTTCGACGACAATCGTTCCCAGCAGCCGACCACTTTGTACTCGGAAGCGTTGTCGACGGCGGAGAGCTCGCCGGTGCTGGTGAAATACGCGGCCCTGGTGTTAGGAATTCTTGTGATTGTGGCCTTTGGCGTGCGCCCAGCGGTTCGACGTGCCCGCCCTGTGCCCGTCCCTGTTCTCAAGGTCAAGGAAGCCATGGTCAACGAAGAAGGCAAGGAGCTACCGGCAGGCGCCGCGGCCGCAGTTGACGAGCAGGCGGCTGCAGGGGCTCGCATACTGCACTCCCTGCGTCAGGCCCCGGAACTGGCTCTCAACGACCCGGAGCGGATCAGGGCGCAGGAGATCTTCGACCAGGTTACCAGCCACCTGAAACTGGAACCGACGTCGAGTTCTCGTCTGTTGCAAAGTTGGATTCATTCCGATTAAACACCTGGAGTTGGGCTGAAAGCCGGAAGCAATTTGGGGCGTCAATGGAATTCTCCTTCCCAATCGCCCGGGCTGAGCGGGCAAAGGGAATGGATGGCAGGCCTTCGAGAAAGCAATTCGGAGCCGATAGACACAGAGAGACAGCGTGTAGCTGGAAAGGGCCAAGGCCGTGGGCGAACAGGGAAGCGATAACGGGTTGGGACGCCGCCGCCAAACGGCTACCATGTCCGGTGTGCGCAAGGCGGCTGTGCTGCTGGTGGCTGTGGGCGAGGAATTGGCCAAGGAGATCCTGCGCGCCCTGCCGGAACCGGACGTGCAACGGCTCACCGAAGAATTGGCCGATTTGCGCGGCATCACCCGCGAGGTTTCAGCCGAGATTCTGGAAGAGTTCTGGGAACTGCTGGAGACTCAGAACTTTATGGTGCATGGCGGCCTGGACTATGCCAGCCGCCTGCTGATCGAAGCCTTTGGCAAGGAACGCGCCGAAGATCTCCTTTCGTTGGTCCGCAGGTCCCAGGAGGCCGCACAGGGCAACCTGGCCAAGCTGCAGAGAACCGATCCCCAGCAACTGGGCAAGCTGCTGGATGCAGAACATCCGCAGACCATCGCGCTGGTGCTGGCGCACCTGGATCCACGCCGGGCATCGATGGTGCTGGATAACCTCAGCGAAGAGCACAAGGTGGTCTCCGTTCAGCGGCTGGCCGAGATGCGCCAGTTCTCGCCTGAAATGGCGCAGAAAGTGGCCCACATTCTGCATCGTAGACTGGAAAGCGTAGGCGACACTGCGCGCAAGAGCTACTCCGGCTACAAGGCGGTCGCCGACCTGCTGAACCGGCTCACGGCCGAGGAGTCCAAAAAAATCCTGGAAACCATCGAAGACGGTCAGCCGGAGCTTGCTCTCAGCATCCGCAATCTGATGTTCACCTTCGAAGACCTGGTCACGGTTCCCCCGGCTACGATTCGCGAGATTGTTTCCGGAGTGGACAAGCGCCAACTTGCACTCGCGCTGCGCGGCGCCAACGAAGAGCTGCGGGCACAGATTTTCAAATCGATGAGTTCGCGCGCCGTGGAAATGCTGAAGGAAGACATGGAAGTGCTGGGCCCGGTGCGTTCACGCGAGGTGGCGCAGGCTCAACAGGAAATCCTCAATCTCGCTCGACGGCTGGAAACCGAGGGGAAGGTCATTCTCAAACTGGAAACCGGCGACGAGATGCTGGCTTGACGCGATGGCAGCCCTCCTCGGTTCTTCAATGGAAGCAAGAGCAGGATTCTGACGCGGCACGGCTTGGGTGTGGGAGTGTGAATTCTTGCCAAAGCAAGACTCGACAATTCGATCCGGACTGCAAGAACGTGTCGAGACGTTCCAGTACCCGGATAGCCCTGTGCCGCCCTCCCTGGCCTGGGGCGGCTGGTCAGCTCCCGAGACGCCGGAGCCAGCGGTCGAGCCGGTCAAAGAGCCGGTGCACGAGGCAACTCATGTGGCCCATGCAGCGGTTGCCGCGGGATTAAAGGCGGAATGGGAACAGAAGGTTGTCGAAGAGGCGAAGCGGGCATTTGAGGCAGGCCGGGAAAAGGGTCGCCAAGAGGGCCGAGAGGCAGAGCGCGAGGCTCAGGCCGGCGCCGCCGCGGCTGCAGAACAAAGACGGACACATCAAGTTGGCGAGTTAATCGAGCGCTTTGGCCAGGAGCGCGACCGGTATCTGCATAATGTCGAACACGAGGTGGTGGAACTTGCCCTTGCGATTGCGGCGCGCATTCTGCGCCGCGAGGCACAGATGGATCCCCTCCTGCTTACCGGCGCTGTCAGAGTCGCTCTGGGCCAATTGTCCGGATCGACCAAGGTGCGGCTGAGGGTTCCCCCTGCCGAATTGGACCTTTGGACAGAGACCATTGCCCTGTTGCCCAACCTCGCCACGAAGCCCGCGGTGGTTCCAGGGGAAGGGATGCGGCTCGGAGACTGCGTCATCGAAACCGAGATGGGGTCGGTGGACCTTGGGATTCGAGCGCAATTGGGAGAGATCGAGCGGGGGTTCTTCGATCGTGCAGGCGGGTCGCGAAACGAACCTGGCGCGGCTCCAGACGGGCCCATCCAGGCCGGCCATGAAGGACGCCCATGACTGCCTTGTTGACACGTTATTTTGCGCGTCTCGAACGCGGCCAGCCTTGGCGCTGGCGTGGGCAGGTGCTTGAGTCGGTCGGTCAGACCATCGAGTCGGCAGGCCCCTTGGCGTCGGTAGGCGAGTGTTGCGAGATTACGGATCAGTTCGGCCGCCCGCATTTGGCGGAGGTCATCGGATTCAAGGGAAACAACGTGCTTTCCATGCCGGTGGAGAGCACGGAGGGAATTCGCTTCGGAGATCCGGTTGCCGCCTTGGGCGTGCGTCCGGAGATCGAGGTGGGACCTGCGCTGATGGGCAGAGTGTTGAATGCTCTGGGGGCTCCCATCGATCAGGGCAGGCCTCCAGAGGTTTCTCAGACATTGCTTATCGATGGAGCGGTGCGGTCTCCTCTGGATCGTGTTCCGATCAAGACCCCGCTGGGCACAGGGATTCGCGTGCTTGACTCCCTGCTGACAGTCGGCCGCGGCCAACGCGTGGGAATCTTCGGCGGTTCCGGCGTAGGCAAAAGCACCCTGATCGGCATGATGACCCGCAATACGGAAGCCGATGTGACGGTGGTTGGTCTGGTCGGCGAGCGGGGACGTGAAGTCGCGGAGTTCCTTGAGGACTCGCTGGGGGCTGAAGGTCGCGCGCGCTCCGTGGTGGTGGTGTCCACCTCGGATGAGTCGCCGTTGATGCGCATGAGGGCGGCCTTGTCTGCCACGACAGTCGCTGAGTCCTTCGCTGCCCAGGGCAAGCATGTTCTGCTCGTATTGGATTCGTTGACTCGCTTTGCCATGGCCGCCCGGGAAATTGGGCTGGCTGCGGGGGAACCGCCAACGGCCAAGGGGTATACCCCTTCGGTTTTCACTCGACTGGCCAAGCTGGTGGAGCGCACCGGCCAGTTCAGGGTCGGTTCGATTACGGCTTTCTATACAGTTTTGATGGAGGGGGATGACCAGCAGGACCCGCTGGTGGATGCGGTGCGTTCCCTGTTGGACGGTCACGTCGTTCTCTCCAGGACCCTGGCTGCGGAAGGCTGGTATCCGCCGGTTGAAGTGCTGGATTCGATCAGCCGTCTGATGCCCGCAGTGACCCAGCCGCAACATCGCGAGCAGGCAGCGCTGCTGCGACGATTGATGGCGGTCTACGCCCGTTCTGAGGACCTGGTACGCATTGGCGCCTACAAGGCGGGTTCGGATCCCGACCTGGATCGCGCACTGCGCGCCCGGGGAGCCATGCGCAACTTCATGACGCAGGACTCGCGGGAGCAGGTTCGCTTTGCCGACTGTGTCCGCCGCCTTTCCGTCCTGGCCTCCGAGGTTTAGACCATGGCCGTCTCGCGCGCATTGCGCCGCTTGCTCCGTATTCGAGATCTGGAAGAGGAACAATGCCGTTTGGCTTTGGAGTCCGCAGTCAGCGAACTTCACGGGCTGGAACAGGCATTGGCATCCATGGGCGAGCGGAACCGCCAGGGCCGAAGGCTGATCGAATCCAGTGCCCGCTCCGGGGAGTTGCCGGACAGGCTCTCCGGAATCGAAGAGATTCACACGGCAGCGCGCTATGCCGCAGTTCTGGTACCTCGCATTGCCGAGGTACAACTCGAGGTGGCGGCGCTCCGCCAAGCCTTCATCATGAAACGAGTTGAACGGCGCCAGGCCGAGACGCTCATCCAGGAGACCGAAGCAAAGGACGCGATTGAAACCGGCAGGCGGGACCAGCAGGGGCTCGACGACTGGTATCGCAACCGGATGCATCGGGAAGAGCAAATGGCAAAATCGGCCGAAATTGCTCATGCCAATTCGGAAGAGAATAGTCATCGTCCGTTGCCGGCGGAACTTGAGAGAGATTCCGCAGAAACCCAGGATTGACTTCCTCAAATGGTATACGGGCTCAAAGGGTGACAAAGCTTTAACCCGCACCAGCCCCGTTTTGGCACGTCATCTGCATCAATCCACGGCATGAGTGTTGCTGCAGGTATCGAGATCATCCCAGGCGGGCACCCGGCGTTGGGTCAGAGTCACGCTCTGGCAACGGCTGCGGGCAGCAAGGCACCAGGTGCAGGGCTGACGGGAACGCCGGCCTCCAATTCTGCTTCGTCGTCTGTCTCCGGAACACAGAGCTTCCGGACGAGTTGGCAGTCGCTTCTGGCTTCGATGGGAGGCCACGCGGAAAGCTCCATTGCAGGGGAAACTGCTAGCGAAGGCGTGGATGCGGGGACCGATGCTGCTTCGAAGGAAACAGCAACCTCGGCCAAAACTGAAAATGCGCCGTCGGCAGCTGGTACAGCATCTCAGGCGAGGGTTGCGACTCTGCCATCGCAATTCAAGACCCTGCAAACAAGTACGGCTGCATCGCCTGCGGGAGCGGCGGCGGCCACGGCGTCGCAGCAAGCGGCGATTGCCGGTTTGAAGGCGCGCTCTGCCGTCCCAACTCAGGATCAATCTGTTTCATCGGGCACGGACAAGAGCTCGAAGACATCTGACTCAGCGGATTCCCACACGACGAGCGCCAAGAAGAGCAGCGATTCTTCCGCGGAAATGGCCGCGCCCGTTGCAACGACTCCGTCGATAAACGCTACCGTGGTTCCAATTCCCGCCGCTGCCCCCGTTCCTATACCTGCCGCTGCTCCTGCCGTTGTTCCAGCAAACCCAGAACCTGCGGGAATCTCGCAGCTGCTTTCCAAGTCCAATTTTGCCTCGGAACTTGCGGCGACCTCGCAGCCGGCTTCCCCGGCAACTTTCGTCGCCGGAACCACAGGCGGCTCGCCGGTCATTCCCGCTGCCAGCCAGACGCAGCCCGAAGCCGTTGGAGGTCCGCTCTCTAGTGAGATTGGAGCTTCCTCAGCCCATGCAAGCCTGGATTCAGGGGCAATAGGGGCCGGAGGCTCCCGGCAAATAGGAGCCAAGGCTTCGTCGACTGCCGGGTCCGAACGGACTACGAAGAATGTAACGCTGGGAAATACGGCTCCCGCGCACCAAGGTGCCCTGACTGAAGAGGCGACAGAGTCTGTATCGAGCGGGGCATCTACCAAAGCAACTTCCGTTGAAGGCGTAACCGCGCATTCCAGCAAGACAGGTACCCCGGTTCTGAGTGGCGTGGAACAGGCGAATCCGGGCCAGCTTTCGGGTCAGGCCGCCACCCCATCCGACACTGTCCAGTCGGCTAGTCTTGCTGCGGGAGGCTTATCCGCCAATGCAGATCCTGGGCTCACTCAGTCCAGCCGGCCTGCGGTGGCTGGCCCCACCCAAGGCAAAGTTGGCCTGCAGGGAACCGCGCGGACCGCAACGCAAAACTCCAATACTGAGCGCGTGACACACGGGGCCAGCACGTTACAGCCTGTTCAGGCTGGGAGTCATGTCGCTGCCGTTGTGACGCCGATTGCGGGACAGGATAATTCGGTTCAGTCGCGAGAGTCCGCTGCTGGGGCCGCAGCCTTGAATAGCTCGACAGGAGGCAACGCCGCATCAACGAACACCTCCACCGGAATCGGCAGCCGGGAAACCTTCGCGGCGCTTGACGCCGAAAGCGGGGCTGGGACTCCAACCTGGATCCACGCCGGTGCTCAACACGCCGAAGCGGGATTTCAGGACCCGACGCTTGGATGGATCGGCGTTCGTGCCGAGACGGGAGCAGGTGGGGTCCATGCCTCGCTCGTCCCAAGTTCGGCTGACGCGGCTCAGGCTCTTGGCGGGCATTTGGCCGGATTGAACGCCTATATGGCCGAACACCACACATCGGTGGACCCAGTTACCATGTCGACACCAACGGGCCGAGGATCTGAATCGCTCACGGATCAGAGTGGCGGCCAAAGCATGCATCAGGGCTCAGGCCAGAGCAATGCGCAGGAAACGGGGCAGGGAACACAATCGACTGGAGCGACTGCTTCCGGTCAACAGAATGCTTCGGCGAGTTCGGGATCGCGGTCTTCGGCAGCAGGACAGGGTGGAGTTGTGTCCTCTAGTGTGGCGTCGTCGCCAGGCGGTCACATCTCTGTGATGGCCTGAGTGCCGAATTAATGGGGCCGATTTCATTTGGGCGGGCCGACATGGTTGGAAAGAAGTCTTCAACATCGTAGTGCAGATTGCAACTGGGCAGAACGCAGGAGAGGCACGGAGGAGAAATGGCAGCAGCAGCAGGAGTTTTCAGTCACAACCTAACGGCGGGACAGGCTCTGTCAGGCAAGACCGCGAGCCCGACGGCCGCGGCAGCCGGCAGCTCGAGCAGCTCAAGCAGTTCGAGCAGCTCCTCGGCCAGCATCTCAGCCAATGACTTTCTCAGCTTGCTGGTCACTGAGATGCAGAATCAAGACCCGACCGCGAATAGCGATCCCAACGAGTACATCAACCAGCTCGTGCAAGTAAACAGCCTGGAGCAATTGATCTCGATCAACCAAAATCTTTCCACGGCCTTGGGAACCTCTTCTACCACCTCCGGCACCACTGGCAAATCGGTGGCCGCAAGTGCAGCGACAGCGAGCCCGAACGCAGCAACCGCCGCGGCCACACAGTCGGCGAGCAAAGCGAGTGCGCAGACACCCGCGCAAACTTCCGCAGCAAGTCTGGTCTCTGCCCATGCTGCCGCTGCCCACGCCGCGGTATCGAAAGGCGCTCCAGGCAATATCACCATACCTGAAACAAGTGCATCGGCGAAAAGTGTGAGCCAAGCCCTGAATGGGCAGCATCACGCAAAGTCGATGGTCGGTGGGACGTACCGCGCCCAATGAAGTTCGTTCACCCGCCGGCCGGAAAAGCCAGCGCCAACCTTATCTGACATCGGAGGAGATTCACAATGGCAAGTTTCTATATCCCACTTTCAGGACTCGAAGCGGATTCAACAGCGTTGAACACGATCGCCAACGATCTGTCCAACATGAACTCCACGGCCTTCAAGACCCAAACAACCAACTTTTCCGATCTCTTCTACCAGCAGATCGGTTCGACCGGCTCCGGCGACCCGATTCAGGTGGGTGCAGGCGTTCAGGTATCTTCCAACGAGACTTCATTCACTCAGGGAACGATCAACGCCACCGGAAACTCAACCGATGTGGCGCTGAATGGTAACGGCTTCTTTGTGGTTAACACCGGTGGTGGTGTTGTTGAATACACCCGCGCAGGCGATTTCTCGCTGGCCTCGAACGGGAATCTTGTCACCTCCAATGGGTTTAATGTGATGGGCTACCCTGCTCAAAATGGCGTGGTGAACACCAACGCGCCCCTGACTACCATTAACATTCCGGTGGGTGAAGTACAACAGCCAGCGGCCACCACTTCGTTTAATATGACCGCCAACCTGGATGCCGCCTCGGCGAACAACACCTCGTTCCCGGCTCAAATCACGGTGTATGACTCGCTTGGCGTGAATCACGTGGCTACGGTCAATTACACCGAAACTGGCACCAACACCTGGAGCTACAACGTGTCCTTGCCGGCGGGAGACTTTTCCTCTGGTGTTTCGGTGCCTCAGACGGGTACTTTGAGCTTCAATGCAAACGGGGATTTGACGACCGTGACGCCTACCGGCGGCGCTGCACAAACCGTGGGGAGCGGCGTGGGCCAAACCTCTTCGATTCCACTGAGCTTCACCGGCCTGGCCGATGGCGCCTCGGATCTGAAAATGGGATGGAACCTGCTTGGAACCAGCGGTTCGCCCAACATCAGCCAGGTGGATACAGCTTCGGCAGTTTCAGCGACTTCTCAGAATGGGTACGCCAGCGGCCAGTATCAGAGCTTTACCGTTGGATCCGACGGAACTGTCACGGCGACCTATTCGAACGGAAAGACACAGAACGTGGGCCAGTTGGCTCTTGCCAACGTGGCTAACCAGCAGGGACTACTCCTTCTGGGAAATGGCGACTACTCGACGACCGCAACCAGCGGCACAGCCTCCATTGGCACTTCTGGCGCTGCCGGACTTGGCACGGTGACGGATGGCGCCCTGGAAGAATCCAACGTCAATATCTCGGCCGAGTTCTCGGACTTGATTATTGCTCAGCGCGCCTTTGAGGCAAGTTCCAAGGCTGTTACTACCTTCGATACCATCACGCAAGAAACCATCAATATGATTCACTAAGAAGCACCGGGGCGGTCGCAAGGCCGCCCCAGTTTTTATCTAAGATCGATAGACTTACGCAAGCTACCTCTCCCGCATTTCGACAAAGAGTCCCTTACTCTGCGCCAACACTTTCCCCGCCGCGTTCTGAATTGTGGCTTCGGCCCAGTGTTTACGGCCTTCGCCCCGAACCAGGTGTCCGTGAATCCGAATGGGAGCGCCGGAAGGTACGGGCCGCAGGTAGTCTACTTCCAACTGTCTTGTCATGGAGGCTTTCCCCAGCGCCCGAACCGACTTACTCATGGCCTCGTCGAGCATGGTAGCGATGATGCCACCATGGATATAACCGGGCGGTCCCTCGAAGGCTTCCGGTATGGCCGTCTGGCAAGAGACCGACCCGTCTTCACTGGGCAGAAATACGAGGTGAAGACCAGTAGTACTGGCCGGGCCGCAGCCAAAGCATCGGCTCTGTGCCTGTGGCGCCAAAGCGGTGGGGGATTCGTCTGGGGTTGTCATTTGCCTCTTTCTAGAGTTCGCGAGCTAGGATGCGTTGATAAAGTTCCCGGTCCACATTACCGCCGGTAAGCACAATGCCGATGCGCTTTCCCTCGATGTGGTGTTTTTGTTGAAGTGCAGCGGCCAGCGTGGCCGCTCCGGCGCCCTCTGCAAGATTGTGGGTATCTTGATGGTAGGCACGCATGGCTTCGGCTATCTCCCCGTCGCTCACTGTCACAACGCGGCTGACATGATTCCAGATGATTTCCATAGCTTGCGCGTTCGGCACGCGGCAGGCCAGCCCATCCGCAATCGCCGTGCGGGACGGGGCCTCCACAATCCTTCGTTGCTCGAAGCTGAGCGCGTAAGAAGGGGATTCGGTTGCCACTACGCCGACGATTTCCGTCTTCAATCCGAGTGCATTCCGGACTGCGGCCACGCCGCAAATGGACGATCCGAGACCGACCGGCACATAAATTGTGTCGATCGGTGGCGCAGCTTCAAAAAGCTCCAATGCATAGGTCGCCGTTCCCATGACAAGACGCTCATGAAAGGAATCGACCATCGCCAGTTTTCGCTCCGCGGCAAGAATGCGCGCGTATTCCAGCGACTCCTGAAAATCGTCGCCGTGTTCCAACAGCTCAACACCCTGGGCCTGCATCGCCCGGTTCTTTTCCAAGCTGTTGCCCCGTGGAGCAACGATGACCGCCTTCATCCCCAGCAGTCGAGCCGCCAAGCCAACGCCCTGGCCGTGATTGCCGCGGGTGGCCGCAAAGACCCCGGCGAGGGCAGGTTGGGACTGCTTGAGCCAATCCAGATAGACCAGGGCGCCACGCAGTTTGAACGCGCCCACAGGGGAATGATTCTCATGCTTTATCCAGGCTTCGGTCCCCAACCGCTGCTCGAGAAGCGGCCAACGGTATTGCGGAGTCGGGGGCATGTGCCGATACACCACCTTCTGGGCGTCACGGATCTGGGCGAGGGAGGGAAGCACCATGAGTTCAGCATATCGAATTCAGGGGAATTCGTTGCGGATTGAACGGCCTTGAAAATTCCTCGCAGACTTTTACCCGAGCCCCTCATCGAACGTGTACGGAGGTTTCTGAGATCATGATGGATCGCAGAACTGCAATCAAGCACTTGGGCGGCGCGGCAGGCGCGCTGCTGTTGAGTGAAACTTTGTGTGCCGAGGGGTTCTCTGCCGGCCAAACCGCTGCTGCAACGCCTGCTGCTCCCCAGTCGGGTCCATTTACGCTGCCAGCGCTCCCCTATGCCTACGACGCGTTGGAGCCAAGCTTCGACGCCACCACCATGCATCTGCACCACGACAAGCATCATCAAGCCTACGTGAACAACCTCAACGCTGCGGTTGTCGCGCATCCGGAGCTGGCCGGCAAAACGGTTGAGCAATTGGTATCGAATCTGAACGCCTTGCCGGAGTCTGCCCGAACCGCGGTGCGCAACAATGGGGGCGGACACGCCAACCACTCTTTCTGGTGGCCGACACTAGGCAAAGGCGGTTCTGCGCCAACGGGAGAGCTGGCCAAAGCCATCGACGCCAAGTTCGGATCGGTTTCAACCTTTGAAGACAAGCTGACGGCGGCGGCGATGAGCGTTTTTGGCAGTGGCTGGGCCTGGCTGGTGAAGCTTCCCGATGGCACTGTCAGCATTGAAACTACACCTAACCAGGACACCCCATTGGCGCTTGGGCACAAGCCGGTACTTGCCGTCGATGTTTGGGAGCACGCCTACTACTTGAAGTACCAGAACAAACGCGCAGATTATGTGAAAGCCTTCTTTCAGGTGTTGAACTGGGACTATGTGAGTGGACAGTTTGCGCAGAAGGCGTAACAGCCCATGGAGAAAGTCAGGTTTTGAAGGGGCACGGCTTTAGCCGTGCCGCAAGACGCTGAAAAGAAGGGTGGGCTTTAGCCCCCGAGGGGAGTTTTTCAGCGATTTGGACTTTCACCATAGGCTGCTAAGATGATCCTCGGAGAAAGTCAATGACATACGAGGATTTTCCTACTTTCATTCGGTCCAGCGTACTTCCTCGTCAAAAAGAAAAACCAAACGACATTCGCCTGGATGGGGAACTGACGGGAGGAAAACGAAGATCCTTCGGGTACTTTTGCTACAAAGGACGTGTATGGAAAGTTGATGAGGACACTCGCTACGAACCTCTCCTGCTTGCTTTTTCGGCTGCTGAAATCGGCGAAGATCCTTTTGTTGTATCAGACACGGCATCTGGAAAAGGACAGTGTTTGCACCTCCGTGAGGAACTTCGGAAACGACAGCGATCGCGTTCAAAACACATGTACATTTACTCAAAGTGAGTGGATTGTTTGCATCATGGCCTCCGTTCTTGGTTTCGGCTTGGTCGGCTGCCATTCACCCTCGACCCTGACTCCGCAGGAGGCAGCAGGGAAGCACCTCTACGAAGTTCGCTGCGCTCATTGCCACGAAGACAACGATCTGGCGCTCAAAAAAGTCCCTCCCGATCTACACGGAGTGTTTGACCACAAAACCCTTCCCAGCGGGGTCCCTGCGACGGATGAGGCTGTACGGCTGAATGTTCTGACCGGCAAGGGAATGATGCCCTCCTTTGCCGGCCGGTTTACCGAGGAGCAAATGGCCGCTTTGCTTGCCTACCTGCACACGGCACGGCGCTGATTCCGTTGACCCGAAATGTTTTTGCTTGCCAGAAATGTCGCCCTCAATATAAATTCCCCGCAATTCCGTCGGATTTGCCGGAAATTCAAATTCTGTTCATGGTCCAAGGTCCTGCCACGTCCTAATCTTGAAAGCAGAAGTGTCATTTCAATTTCAGAATGATAGCGGGACATGCTTGACACGGGTAGCCGTGTGGCAGGCGTCTTGGTGAAAGTTCTGGGCTTTTCTGGCCGGACATCGGAAAAGAAGAGACAACAGGAAACGGACCGGAAGGCAGGGACAAGCTATGGTAAACGCGCGACAGGGAAGGTGTATCAACTCCACAAATTGTCCGATCGCCAGGGCAAATGAGATTCACACCATTCCCGAAGGCTCCGATTTCCTGTGTCCGTTGTGCCGGCAAAAACTCCAAGAAGTAACGACCAAAGCCCGCAAGAAAGCGAGCCCCCTTTTCCTGGCCGCAGCGGGTGCGGTCGTGATCCTGATTGCAGCAGTCGCCATCTCCAGGAACTGGCTTCCATTCCGTCAATCGGCGGGTGGCAATTCGGTTGCCGCAAAGAACACGATCTTGCGCCTGGCCGGCTCCAACACCATCGGCGAGAGCCTGATGCCCGCGGTCGCCGAGGCCTTTCTCAAGAGCCGGGGCGCAACCGATGTTCACACCGTTGCGGGAGCCAATCCTCAAGAGAAAATCGTGCTCGGCACACTCCCTGGCGACTCATTCTCCTCCTCGATTCAAATTGCGGCCCATGGTTCTGCAACTGCCTTCAGCTCCCTTGCTGACCGCAGTTGCGACATCGGTATGGCATCCAGGCGAATCAAGCTGGATGAAGCATCCAAGCTTTCATCTCTGGGGAACATGTTCGCGCCCGCGAGCGAGCATGTTTTGGGCCTCGACGGAATAGCCGTGATCGTCAATGCAGCCAATCCCGCCAGCCAGATGACCAAAGACGAGATCATGCATATCTTCACCGGGGAAACCGCCAATTGGCCGAGCGGTGATTCGTCCCTGGGAGGGATCGATATTTATGCAAGGGACGATAAGTCCGGCACCTACGATACTTTCAAGAACCTGGTTTTAGCGGGAAAGCCTCTGGCCGCAGGCGCAAAGCGTTTTGAAGACAGCAATGCGCTATCCGATGCCGTCGCGCGCGATCCCAAGGGAATCGGATTCATCGGTCTTCCATTCGTGCATGATGCAAAACCCGTAGCTGTATCCGAAGAGGGCACAGTTGCGCTGCTGCCAACCCGGCTCACTGTGGCTACTGAAGATTATTCTCTGTCGCGCCGTCTTTACCTTTACACTCCAGGTGCTCCCACGAATTCTCTGACTAGCCAGTTTGTTGAGTTCGCGCTCTCCAAGCAAGGTCAAAGCGTGGTCGCCGCCAGCGGTTTCGTGGCCCAGGATGTGGCCTTCGAGTCTCAGACCGTACCCAGCGATGCTCCGGACGAATACAAGCAGTTGACTCGAAACGCCGAGCGCCTTCCTCTTGATTTCAGGTTTCAAGCCGGAGCTCTGGAGCAAGACAGCAAGGCACTGGCCGACCTGGACCGGGTCGTGTCCCTCATTGCAGACCAAAAGGGAACGGGAGAGAAGATTCTCCTCTTCGGGTTTGCCGACAGTGTCGGCTCTGCTGCAGCCAATCAAGCCCTTTCATTAAGCCGAGCCAAGATTGTTGAAGATCAATTCATCCAGCGGGGCATCAAGCCCGCGGCGGTGCGCGGTTTCGGTTCCAAACTCCCAGTTGCTTCGAACGACACCGCGGAAGGCAGGGAGAAGAACAGACGTGTCGAGATCTGGATCCAGAACTGATTTCCAACGTCGATTGGCAACCGAGGACGGTATTGGGATTTGCGGTGGCCTCGGTAATTCAGCAGGCGGTTGAAGCAGACTTGGTCGGATGTGAACGCTCCGATTCACGGTCGCGACTCGAGACCGTTGCCGGCCCTTGATGGAGCTCAAGCCACCCATTATCTGGCCTGGATGTACAGAATATCCGTTATCGGACTTTGTATCAATTCGAAGGTACATCATGAGCCTCCACCCCGCCCTTCCCACGAACCTTGGAAATCGATGAAACCGATTCCCACATTCCCACCGCCACGACTACCACGGGGATAAATAGAAATCTCCCAAAACCGGCCGGTCAAGGGATACGCATTCTGCGGGCAAGGTCAGTTTGCCTTGGCTGCCATGGCTGAATTGATGCGTCGCCGTGATCGGCTGGGTGCCCCTCAAGATGGACCGGTCTTCTCGATCAAGGACCCTTCTGGGTGGTTCGATGCAGCCTTGGAGAGGGCCGGGATTGAGGGTGTGACCTGGCACACCCTCCGCCACACCTTTGCAAGTCGCCTCGTCATGCGTGGTGTAAACTTAACAGCGGTGCAACTTCTCATGGGGCACAAGTGCCTGGCTATGACGGCATGCCATGCTCATCTCGCGGCGCATCACTTGCGCGCGGCGCTGCAGTTGATTATTCCCCTATGGGGCAAACAGGTACAAAATGGCCAATATTTGGCTACCTGGCACTTTCAAACGGGAGGAGCTCGATTCTTTTGTAGTCGTAAGTTCCTCCATTCAAACGGTTTGCACAAACGTGGGCGAGTAGCTCAACTGGACAGAGCACCGGCCTTCTAAGCCGGGGGTTGAA
>CAZLMY010000074.1:0-27766 GCA_964560845.1 uncultured Occallatibacter sp.
TCCGACACCATGGCCAGCAGCATCTTGCGCACATTCTCGGCCTGGCGGTCTTCGCGGTTTGCAAACTGGATCTTGTCGATCTTGGTCACGCCCTCGACAATGTGGGCCACCTGGTCGCCGAACTTGGCTTCGATCTCCTCGTTGGTGGCAGGCGTGTCTTCCACCGAATCGTGCAGAAGGCCGGCAGCGATGGCTGTTGCGTCCAGCTTCATCTCGGCCAGCACTTCGGCCACTTCAAGCGGGTGGATGATGTACGGCTCGCCCGAGGCGCGCATTTGCCCGTGGTGATGCTTGACGCAAAACTCCCAGGCTCTCCGAATCAGGGAGATGTCTTCGCTGGGGCGATTGGCATGAACCAGCTTGAGCAGCGCTTCAATGCGCTTGTCGATGGATTTTTGAAAGGGAGAGAGTTCCTGGGCGGGCACAGAGTCGGGCTGCTGCTCCGCAGAAGAGGGGAGCGCGCTGGGAACATCTGCCGGAATGCCCTGCCGGACCGTCGCCATGCTTCATTATAGGCCGCATCCGTTATCGGCGCCGCCTAAGCCGTTTCCGAAATGCAGGTCCGACGCCGAAGTGTCTTCTCGAAACGTGGAGGGCATCAAAGCTTGCCACGGGCCCAGCGATGTAATTCAAACCGTTATAGCTGCTCCAATCCACCGGAAGAAAGCAGCCGCGCAGGGCTCGCACAGTGCTAGCTCCACAGCATCTTGCCATCCGGCTCATCCCCTATGATCCTAGGCCCGATCCGCATTCCCTGTCGGTGCTGCAAGGCTCCCATCCCTGTGCCAGCCGTCACATCGGGGGCTATCCGAATCAGGAGTAGAGTGCCCTTCGGACTAAAGCAGCGCTGGGGAACGGCAAAATCCAACAGCCCAAAGCAGCTGGTGCCGCACTGGATCGCCGCTGAAGTCCAGAACCGAGGAAGTTATGCTGAACCGGCTTTTAGTTACAGCCTTCGTTGCAGTACTTGCAGCAAGCCTGGGCCATGCGGATCAAGCCAAGGCAAAAGTTACCATCACGGTCAACCGGACTGCGCCCAATAGCGGCAAGCAAATGTATGTCAACTATTGTGCCCCATGCCACGGAATCGACGGCCGAGGCCAGGGCCCGGTTGCCCCGGCGCTCAAGATCCCTCCCACCGATTTGACCATTCTCAGCAGAGCGCATCATGGAAAATTCCCTGACACGCACATCGTCACCGTGCTCCAGAATGGCAGCGAGACACCGACACACGGCACCCGCGAAATGCCCGTGTGGGGCCCGATCCTTGGTAAGATGGACCAGACCAATCGCCAGGACAGGCTCCTGCGAATCAGCAATTTGAGCCGCTACCTGGAAACCATTCAATCGAAATAGAGGCCGGCGGCTCAAATGCTCCCGGCCTGGGACCTCAACCAATTCCCCAGGGAGCATCATGAACAAGCCGCGCAGTACCCGACCTTTAACCAACCGAGAGGCGCCCAAGGCACGCAAAGCCGGGGCGCCTTTTGGTCTAGGACGCGAGAACTCAGCAGTTACCCGGCGTCCCGAGGGCGGAGATCCCACTCGCAGCGCCAGACCCGGCAGCACGAGTGAGCGGCCCAACCGCGCAGCAGCCAAGGCGGCGCCATCGGATCGCGGCGAGACGCGCGGTTCGGCCCGGCCAGCGGCAAAATCCAGCTCCCCGTCGAAGAGCCGCGCCTCGAGGCCCGAATTCGGCGCGAGTTCCGGAGCATCGGCGCGCGCAGCTTCCGAGCGCCCAACCCTGCGGCCTAAAGCCCCAACGCGCTCCCCAAGTGCCAATGCGCCACGAACATCCGTGAATCCGCCTCGACCCAGCACGCCCCCCAAGCTCGGCGCGCAAATCAACCGCCGCGCCGCAGACCGGCTGCGCAATGGGTATCTTTGGGTTTACGCCTCCGACATTGAGACTCTCGGTTTGCCTGCCGATGCGGCAGAGGCGCCACCGGCGCTCTTGCCTGTGGCCGATAGCCGCGGCCTGCTGCTAGGCACCGCCCTCTACAGCCCGTCCTCGCAGATTGCCCTTCGCGTCATCTCGCGCGAAGCCGTCGACGAAGCCGCCTGGCTGGAGTTGCTGGCCGCGCGTCTGCGCAAAGCCATTGCCCAGCGAAGAATGCTGCTCAACGACCAGACCGACTCCTGCCGCCTGTGCTTCAGCGAGGCCGACGAGTTGCCCGGCCTGGTGGTGGACAAATACGGAGACCTGGCCATCTTCCAGCTTCTGACCAAGGGGCTGGACAACGCCGCGGTGCGCGAAGTCTGCGTCAACGTATTGCGCGAAGAGCTGGCCCCGGCCGCGGTTCTGGAGCGGCCCGACCCGCGCATGAGAGAACTCGAAGGCCTGTCTGCGCCCAGCACCGAGCCCTTGTGGACTGCGGGCAAAGACGCGCCTGCGCTCAATACGCAGTTCCGGCTGAACGGTCTCAGCTTTCAATACGACGCCAATGCCGGGCAAAAGACAGGCGCGTTTCTCGACCAGAGCGCCAACTACGCCGCCGTGCAGGAATGGGCGCGCCGGCTGGGCGCCACCGGGAAAGCGCTCGACGTCTGCTGCTACCAGGGTGGATTCGCCTTGCACCTGGCTCGGGTTTGCACGAGCGTAACCGGCATTGACGCTTCGCACGCCTCGCTGGAGGTGGCCGAACGCAATCTCGAATCCAATCGGGCGCAACTTGCCGCGCAAGTCGATTGGGTCGAGGGCGATGCCTTTCAGATTCTGCGCGAATGGTCCGACGCCGGCCAGACCTTCGACACCATCGTGCTCGATCCGCCGGCATTCGCCAAGACTCAGCGCGCGGTCGAGAATGCCTTGCGCGGCTACAAGGAGCTGAACCTGCGGGCGATGAAGATGCTGCGCCCCGGCGGTCTGCTCGTGACTTGCTCCTGTTCGCACCACGTCACCTGGGCTGATATGGAAGCCAGCGTGGCTTCCGCAGCCGTCGACATTGACAAGCGGGTCCGCCTGCTCGAGCGCCGCGGGGCCTCGCCCGATCACCCCGTTGTGTTGAACCTTCCGGAAACCGAGTATCTCAAGTGCCTGGTGTTGCAGGTGGAGTAGAGAGGCCGGCCAACTCCCGGGAACAATTCCCATGCGAGTCGCGTAAGTCACTTTGGCGCCACCCTGCCTGGACAGAATGGCGCCAACGATTCAAAAGGAGAACTCCATGCGCAAGATCGTCGCCTTCGTCGGCCTGGCTGCAACGCTATTTCTCGCCTCCCCAAGCATTTTTGCAGCGCCGCCCACACCTTCGAAGGGCAGCGCCGGGGTGATCGTCATCGTCTTCAAAGATGGCCGACGGCAGTCCTTCAACCTGGCGGACATCTCCAAGATCGAGTTTCCCCTTGCCGCAGTTGCGGCCGGCGACGCCGGAGCAGGCGGCGGGCAGTTGGCATCAAAGGGCCGCTTCCTGGGCAAATGGGAAGTAGGCGACGGCTCGGGAAACAACTTCTTCATTACCCTGAACGACGACGGCTCGGCGTACCGGAACCTGGGCAACGAGCATGGCAAGTGGGTTTTGGAGGACGGAGCGGCGCTGGTTACCTGGAATGACGGCTCCAAGGACGCCATCCGTAAGGTCGGCTCCCGCTATCAGAAGTTCGCCTATGGCGGCGGCAAGTCGTTCAACGACTCCCCCGACAACGTCACCAACGCCCAGAACACCGCGCCCCGCCCCATCTAACCAGGCCCTGATTCGGAGCTTCACAGGCTGGCAGCTGCCCAGGTCCCAAAAGCGAATTGCGACCCAGAGAGCGGGTGCCCCGGGTCCCTCGCATTTGGGGACCCGCGAAACCACGAACTCCGCCATTTCCGGATTCCGGACAATTCCGGAGCAAGCGATCAGGATGACAGCTACATTCGCGGCATTTGCCGGGGCATGGGGCTTGACCTGAAACCCTAAGGTCCAGCATCACCGGCCATTCGGAGGTCAGCTTTGAATAAACATGCCCTCCCCAACGATCCATCGGCGGAAAGATCCTCAAAATCAACCGGCCGCCGGAAAGTCGATTTTGTCATCATGTTCCCAGGGCCGAGTCACAGCACGCCTTCCCTGGTGATCAAACTGTAACCCTGGCTATTTAAAATCTTTTGCATGCAATCGCGTGTCCGCTTTTTCAGCCCGATCCTCTCTGCCCTCGTCTTTGTCTTGGCCATTGTCACCTCCGTTCCGTCCATCGCTCAGGTCTACGCCGGCCGTCCCAAGCTGATCGTGGTCGTCGTCATCGACCAGTTCCGCGGCGACTATCTGAATCGCGACCGGGACAAGTTCAAAGGCCGCGGCTTCAAGTTGTTCATGGATCAGGGCGCGTGGTTTACCGATTGCTACTACGACTACGCCAACACCAAGACCGCCCCCGGCCACGCCACGCTCGGTACCGGAGCCTACTCCGACGGTCACGGCATCGAGGCCAACGAATTCTGGGATGCCTCGCGCTCGTTCGACAAGAAGGTGACCTCCGTCGAGGATGAGCGCTATCAACTGGTGGATCTGCCCGCCAGCTCTCTGCCCTCCGGCCAACCCGGTGCCGCGGCCGACGCGCAGAAGTTCCTGATTGGCTCGTCGCCGCGCAACCTGCGCGCCACCACCGTCGGCGACGAGTTGCGGCTGGCCACCAACGGCGCCGCGCGGGTCTATGGCATCTCGCTCAAAGATCGCGCCGCCATTCTGCCCGCCGGCCAGTCGGCCAACGGTGCTTTCTGGATCGACAACTCCAGCGGCCAGTTCACCACATCGACCTATTACATGGAGCACCTGCCGGAGTGGGCGCGAAGCTTCAACGCCAGCGGCCGCAAAGAAGAAGCTGCCCGCGAAGCTCTGGTCGAAGGCACGACTCAGTTTTTTGAATTGGTGGGCAGAATGCCGGCAGCCAACCGCTACGAGCTGGACTTTGCCCGGGCGCTGATCGAGGGCGAAAAGCTCGGACAGAACGGCGTCACCGACATGGTGGTGGTTTCGCTCTCGCCGAACGATATTCAAGGCCACCAGTTCGGGCCCGACTCCGAATCCGAGGAACAGATGATCCTCAGCCTCGACCGCGACCTGGACGGCTTCTTTTCCTGGCTCGACCAGACGGTGGGCCTCAAAAACACCTGGCTGGCGCTCTCCGCCGATCACGGCATTGCGCCCATTCCCGGCGATGCCGCCAAGCTCGGCATTCACGCCACTAACGTGGACATGCAGAAAGTCTATGCCTCGTTGAATGCGCAGTTGAATGCCCGCTACACGCCCGGCAAGCAGATGCAATACCTGATGCCCGGCCCCGATCTGCCTTATGTGGTGCTTGACCGCAGAAGCTTTCAGCAGGCCGGCGTCGACGAAAAGTCCGCCGAAGACCTCGTGGCCACGCTGCTGCCTGAGGCCGTGGCGACCCAAAAGCCCAAGGTTGACGGCCCCCTGCCCGTGCAGCAGCGCCTTCTGCCCCCGCCGCACGTGACCCAGGTTTACACCCGCACCGAGCTTGCCCACGGCCAACTGCCCCCTTCGGAGTGGGGCCGCCTGCTGGCCCACAGCTATGCGGAGCACGGCAACTGGTTCGTGATGATGGTGCTGGATGCTTACCAGATGGAAGGCGCCTCGGCCAATGCGGGCACAACCCATTTCAGTCCCTGGTCCTATGACCGGCATGTACCGTTGGCCTTCTACGGTGCGCCCTTCCTGCCCGGCGAGTATCATGAGAGGGTGGCTCCGGTTGACCTGGCGGCCACGCTGGCGTCGCTTGCCGGTGTCAATCAGCCGTCGGCCGCGGTGGGCAGGGTGCTAACCGAAGCACTCAAGCCCATGGGCTCCACCGGCAAAGAATAAAATTCAGTGTCAAGGAAGTTAGCCGCGCGTGAAACCCGACATGAGAGTTTCGTTGGCCGGGATCGAGTTCTGTAACCCGGTCATCGCCGCAAGCGGCACCTTTGGCTACGGCATCGAGTTTGAAGAGATCGTCTCGCTGGAGCGAGTGGGCGGTTTCGTCACCAAGGGCATTTCGCTGGAGCCCATGGCTGGACACGCCGCGCCGCGGATCGTGCAGACCGCTGCCGGTATGCTCAATGCCATCGGCTTGCAGAACGTCGGCGTCGATGCCTACTTGAAGCGCAAGCTCCCGCCCATGGCTCGCTATCCTGGGTGTAAGGTCATCGTCAATGTCTTCGGCTACACGGTAGGCGAATACATCGGCGTCATCGAGCGGCTCAACCAGGCCGAGGGCATTGCCGCCTATGAGCTCAATGTCTCCTGCCCCAACGTGCACGCCGGCGGCATGGCCTTTGGCGCCGACCCCGGTTCGCTCGAATATCTTGTCGCCCGCGCCAAGTCCGCTTCCCGGCGTCCCCTGATCGTCAAGCTCTCCCCCAACGTGACCTCCATTGCGCATATGGCCAGAATCGCCCAGGATGCCGGAGCCGACGCCGTCAGCCTCACCAACACCTTCCTGGCAATCTCCATCGACGTCGAAACCCGGCGTCCCCGCCTGAGCAATGTGACCGGAGGATTGTCGGGTCCGGCCATCAAGCCGATAGCCGTGCGCATGGTCTACGAGACGGCGCGGGCCATTTCCATCCCCATTCTGGGCATGGGCGGCATCGTTACCCCTGAAGACGCGGTGGAGTTCCTCCTGGCCGGGGCAACGGCGGTACAGGTTGGCACCGCCAGCTACGCCGATCCGCGTGCTACCGAGCGCCTTGCCAAAGGCCTCGAATCCTGGTGCCGCAGCCACCAGGTGGAACAAGTCGGGAGCCTGACAGGCGCGCTGGAGATTTCCGCGGATTGATCGCCAAGTTCATCCCCCGCCGGAGTCCCGCTGACTAGCCAACTCGCTAGGACCGCGAAGCGGTCGCTAACGTGCTGAGTTCATCTCAACCAAGGGCGCCTCCATGCGGTTGGAATCTGCCCCGATTCTCCCCGATCTTGTTTCTTCCTGGTCCGGCCTGCTCTCCCATGAGGCCGGTCTTATCCATCTGCATCTCGATTGGCTACTTCCTTGCTCTATTCCAGAGTACGGAAAGCTTGAATCGTCCCGTGACAGAGAACCCCAGCAAATCATTCTTCCCGCCGGGAGAGTGAGTCCTCGCCTTCGGATTCTGCTCCGGACCGATTGACTCTCCGCCAACTTTGAATCGAGTCCAAAGCCACGGGCCGGCCTGAATCCACAAACGTCCTACGAATTGTGGAATCGGTCCAGGCATTCCGGTCCCTCCGGGGACAGAAAAGGAGTCACCGCAGACGCCATGTTGAGACCCAGCTCAGAAGCATCCCTACCGACCTACCCCTCCCTGGATTCGGCGCGACCGGCAACCATCATTCCCGGTTCTCGCTCCAGTCTCTCGACTGCGGTTTCGGCCGGCAGCCAATCCACCATTGCCAAGGGCCTGACCGTCGTGGGCGACATCACCGGCGGCGATGCCCTCGAATCGCTGTTCATCGACGGCCGCGTCGAGGGCAGTGTCAACCTGCCCGGAGCTCGGGTAACCGTGGGCATCAATGGCATGGTAACCGCCAGCATCGAAGCCCGCGACATTGTTGTACTGGGCAAGGTCCGGGGCAACGTGACGGCTTCGAATTTTGTGGACATCCGGACCCAGGGCTATGTGATCGGCGAAGCCACCGCGCCCCGCGTCCGCATTGAAGATGGCGCCTTCTTCAAAGGAAAGCTCGACATCCGCAAGACAGAACTGATCGCGGAGCCCGTTGTCCAAATGCCGGCCTTTGCGCTGGAGCCTGGGATGGTGTTGATGGCGCAACCGGAATACATCCAGCGGCAAATGCAGCCTTTCCATCAGGCAAACTAGAAAAGGTCGGATCTTGCCGAGTCCTGCGACCGGCATTCTTAAGGACTTTCTAATCCTCGCGCAACCCGGTTCAAGTCTTGCGTTTTCAGCCTCTTCCACATGAAACAAGGAAAAGGCTGGAAACGCGGTCTTGCATAACTCACCGCCGTCACATCCGCGACGATTGCAACTCCTGGTCCTGCAATCGGAAAATCGACCTGCCGCGGCCTTCCAAGATGCTATTACCCGAAAGATCAAAACGGCGGCGAATTCAAAACGCCTACGGCAGCTCGATCAAGGATTCTTCCGGCCCCAAAAGCGTCTGCACGGCTTCCGGACCATCCTCGGGAAAGCTGGCTCCGACAGTTTCCTCCACCTCGCGCAACCAGGAGGCCCGTTGCTCGGGCGTGCTGGCAATCACCACGCTGAACGTCTGCCGCACGACGGTGTTCACTCCGCAAAACGCGAAAATGCACTTCTTCCACAGCCCGTCCAGCGGGTCGCCGAAGACCTCCATCTCTCGCTGCGGAGGGGTATTCGCCGTGTTGAACACGATAGCCGTCTGGGCACGCAACAGGCCCGCAGGCACGCCCTCGCCGTCGTCCCCCACTTGAAACCGATAAGCCACTCCGGGACGAAAGACGCGATCGATCCAGCCCTTCATGGCAGCCGGCGGCTGGCCCCACCAGTTGGGATGAACCACCACCAATCCATCGGCACGCTGCAACTCGTCGCAATAGCGAGCCAAATCGGGCGCGGGCTGGGCCTTGGGGTCCAATTCGGAACAGGGCAAAAGAGGATCGAAACCCTCCGCATAAAGGTCGTGAAAACAGACCACATGACCGGCACGCTCAAGCGTGCGGCAAACCGTCTGCGCGATGGCGTGATTGAAGCTATGCCGGTCAGGATGTGCTAGAACGACAGTGATTTCCATGGGCAACCGAAAGCATAGCACGGCCACTGAGATTGATTCGAAAGCGGGCTCAGTTGACACGAGCCGCATGTCGCCCGAAGAAACCGAAGTGATTCATCTCATGATTGGATACGCCGTGCAACCGCCCACAGCGCAACCACGACGGTGTGACGTGGCTCACAGCGAGTCGTTATTCGCGGTGCGTACCGTCCAATCCATCGGCGAAACCCAGCGGCTTGCTCTTCCCTTTCTCTTGCCCAACAGGGATTCCGACCGGTACTTGGCATAGAGCGAGGTAGGCATGGGTAACTCCATTTGGCAGTCAATGCAATCCAAAGGCTACAGCCGCAGAGATTTCCTCCAATTCTGCGCTGCGGCCGCAACCATGGCGGGGCTGGGTCAATCGGGCGCGGCTGAGGTCGTCTCGGTCTTCGAGAAGAAAGAAAAGCCGGCGGTGGTGTGGCTCCACTTTCAGGAGTGCACCTGTTGCAGCGAGTCGTTTATCCGCGCGTCGCATCCCATCGTGGCCGACGCGTTGCTAGATGTGATGGAACTCAACTACACCGAAACCTTGATGGCCGCCTCAGGCTTCCAGGCCGAGAAGTGCCTCACCGACACCATCGAGAAAAACAAGGGCAAGTACATCGTCCTGGTTGAGGGCGCAGTGCCCACCGGCGCGGACGGCGTTTATTGCATGATCGGCGGCAAGACGGCTGAATCGATCCTGCAGACCGTGGCCAAGGATGCGGCCGTGGTGGTCGCCTGGGGCAGTTGCGCTTCCAACGGTTGCGTACAGGCCGCCAAGCCCAATCCCACCGGAGCGACCCCGATTCACAAGCTGGTCGACAAGCCGGTGATCAACGTTCCCGGATGCCCGCCCATCGCCGACGTCATGATGTCTATCGTCACGCACCTGCTGGTGCTCGGCCAGGTTCCCATGCTCGATAGCCAGGGCCGGCCGAAGGAGTTCTACGGACGCCGCGTTCACGACACCTGCTATCGCCGCGCCAACTACGATGCCGGCCTCTTTGTGGAGTCCTTTGACGACGACGGCGCGCGCAAAGGCTATTGCCTTTACAAGATGGGCTGCAAAGGTCCCGTCACCTACAACTCCTGCTCAGTCATCAAGTGGAACGAAGGAACCAGCTATCCCATTCAAAGCGGCCACGGATGCATCGGCTGCAGCGAAGAGGGCTTCTGGGACAACGGTCCTCTTTATCAGCATCTGCCCTCGTTCCCCGGCTTCGGCGTCGAGAGCACAGCCGATACGGTGGGAACGGTGTTGGGGCTGGCCACGCTCACCGGCGTTGCGGCGCACGCGATTGTCACCAACGTACGCAAGCGCAGCGTGATTGCGGAAGTACACGCTGAAGATCAAAAGGAGCCTGAGGGGCTATGACACGAGTAGTCGTCGATCCCGTAACCCGTATCGAGGGCCATCTGCGCATTGAGGCAGTGGTCGAAAACGGCGTCATCACCGACGCTTTCAGCGCCGGAACCATGATTCGCGGCCTCGAAAAGATCCTCATTGGCCGCGATCCCCGGGACGCCTGGTCCATCACCGAGCGCGTATGCGGCGTTTGCACCACGGTCCATGCGTTGGCCAGCGTGCGCGCCGTTGAAGACGCCATCGGCGTCGCCGTACCTCCCACTGCGGAGCTGATCCGCAACATCATGATGTCCACGCTCTACGTGCAAGATCACGTGGTGCACTTCTATCACTTGCACGCGCTCGACTGGGTCGACATCGTCAATGCCTTGAAGGCCGATCCCAAAAAGGCCGCCGAACTGGCGCAGTCCTTCAGCAAATGGGACAAGAACACCCCGGCCTACTTCTCCGCCGTGCAAGACAAGATCAAGGCCTTCGCCGCCAGCGGCTTGGGCATCTTTGCCAACGGCTATTGGGGGCACAAGGCCTACAAGCTGCCCCCGGAAGTGAACCTGATCGGCGTGGCGCACTATCTCGATGCTCTCGAATGGCAGAAGGAAATCGTCAAGATCCACGCGGTTTTCGGCGGCAAGAATCCGCATCCGAACTACCTCGTCGGCGGCGTTCCCTGCTCCATCAATATGAACGAAGAGGCCGCCATCAACTCCGAGCGGCTCAACCTGGTCAAGCGCCTCATCGACCAGGCAGACGAATTCGTCAACCAGGTCTATATCCCCGATCTGCTGGCCGTGGCCTCGTTCTACAAAGACTGGGCCGGCTGGGGCGGCGGCTTGAAGAACTACATGAGCTATGGCGAATACCCCACCCAGGGTTACGGCAAGCCCGAGACCTTCAAGTATCCGCGCGGCGTGGTGCTCAATCGCGACCTGAGCCATGTGTACCCGGTCAACCCGCGCGACTCGCAGGAGATCAAGGAATACATCGCCAGCTCCTGGTACAGCTACGAGGGCGGCGACAAGGTCGGCATCCATCCCTGGGCCGGTGAAACCAAGATCGACTACACCGGGCCGAAACCGCCCTTCGAAACCCTCGAAGGCTTTGAAAAGTATTCGTTCCTGAAGACTCCGCGCTGGAAAGACAATGCCATGGAAGTGGGCCCGCTAGCCCGCCTCATTGTGGCCTACGCCTCCGGCCGCACCGACGTGCAAGATCTGGTGAAGGACACGCTGGGTAAGCTCAACGTCCCGGTCACCGCCCTGTTCTCCACGCTCGGTCGCACTGCGGCTCGCGGTCTGGATGCGGCACTGGCCATGACCTGGCTCAAGGAGTTCTACGCCGAGTTGATGGAGCGCGTCAAGATCAACGAAGTCTCCACCTTCAACGGCGAAAAGTGGGAGCCCAAGAGCTGGGCTGCCGACTGCGAGGGCGTGGGATTAGTGGAAGCGCCCCGCGGCGCCCTGGCGCACTGGATCAAGATCAAAGACGGAAAGATCGACAACTACCAACTGGTTGTGCCCACCACCTGGAATGGCTCGCCCCGCGATGCCAAGGGCCAGCGCTCTTCGTTTGAAGAAGCGCTGATCGGTACTCCGGTGGCTGACATCTCCCAGCCCGTCGAAATCCTCCGCACCATCCATTCCTTTGACCCGTGCCTGGCCTGCGCCGTCCATCTCTACGACCCGCAAGGCAGACATATTCACCAGGTTTCCTTCGAGTGATGCTATGAGTGCTCCAGTGATTGTTGCAGATCGTGTAACACCGGCCGCTCCTGAGCATCCGGTTGAGTACCGGCGGGTATATGTATGGCAACTGCCGGTGCGCGTCTACCATTGGATCAACGCAGTCGCCCTTGTGCTGTTGTGCGTGACCGGCTACCTGATCGGCGCTCCCATCCGCGCGTTCTATGCGGCCGAAGCCTATCAGCAATATTGGTTTGCCGGTGTGCGCTTCGTCCACTTTGTTTGCGCCTTCGTTTACGTGTTCAACTTCCTGGCCCGGCTCTATTGGGGCTTTGTCGGGAACAAATACGCCAGGTGGACCGCCTTCTTCCCGCTCAAACCCTCGCAGCGTCAGGAAATCGTCGACGTCATCAAGGCCGACGTCCTCGAAACCAAGCTGCACGGACCCATTTCCACCGGTCACAACGCTCTGGCAGGGTTGATCTACTTCTTCACCTTCCTGGCATTTGTGGCCCAAACCGTAACCGGCTTCGCTCTCTACTCCAGCATGAGCAACTCGTGGATGGCGCGGATGTTCGTCTGGATCGTACCCATCATGGGCGGTGAATTCGGCGTCCGCTTCTGGCATCACCTGTTCTTGTGGTTCTTTGTCACCTTTATCATCGTGCACATCTACCTTGCCTTCTATCACGACTACATCGAGGGTCGCGGTACTGTATCCTCGATCATCGGCGGCTGGAAGTTCGAGCGCGAAAAGAATGAAAAGACAGGGACCAGAGACTAAAGCGAAACCAGAGTTGGTGTCTCCCGAAAGCACTACGCCAAAGTCGGCGCGACCACCAGAGAGCGGCGGCCCTGCTCGAAACTTACCGGGCCACTGGGACTCTGGTTTCGCTCTAGCTGCCCGTGGTGAAAGTCTCCAGTGCGTCAGGGCACGACCGGGGAACCCTCTGGGTCGCGTGCCGATAAGGCCCATAGAATGAGTGGGGCTTTAGCCCCCGAGGGATGCTTTCCTGGCTTCTTGAACCCCGAACAACACTCTTCCCGCAGCCTGTCTAGCCCCGAGGCAAGCTTTTCAACCATCCGAAATTCCGCAGGACAAAACGAGGTGTTGGTGAATCCGATCGAAAAGAAGACGCTGGTGCTGGGCCTCGGCAACGTCCTCATGGGCGACGAAGGCATCGGGGTTTACGTAGTGCGGGCACTCGAAAAGCATACCCTGCCGGCCGGGGTGGAGTGCCTTGACGGCGGCACCGGGGGATTCGTCCTCCTGGGGCCGCTGCAAGAAGCCGGCCGCATCGTCATGATCGACGCCACCGACGACGGCAACCCTCCAGGCACCGTCACCCGCACCACCCCGCGCTTCTCAAAGGACTATCCCCACACCCTCACCGCGCACGACATCGGCATCAAGGACCTGCTCGACGTCTTCTACATCCAGGGCGGAGACCACGAAGTGATCCTCTACGCCATCACCATCGATCCCCAGCAGCCCATCCGCATGAGCCTTTCCCCCGAAGGCGAACTCGCCGCCGAAGTGGCCGTCGCCAGCATCCTGGCCGAACTGAAAGCCACCGCGTAAGATCCCGATCGGAATTGCAGATAATTAGCCCCGATTGGCGCATGATAGAGGTATCGAGGGCCAGGAGAAGTCTTGGGGTCTAAAACGAGCCCCACCCCCATCCTCCCCCTCCCCCGTTTTCAGCCTAACCGCAAGTAAACAAACAGGTTACGCTGGAAATGCTCAAATTGTCGCGTTGAAAACAAAGGACTTGCGCGTGCGAGAGGTCCTAAAATCGGCGCTGAAGACGCCTCAAAGGGCCAGAGATCGAGGTTGTTCCCGCCAACTCGGAAGCGCCACTCGGAAACTCTCCAAGGCAACCGATCCTTCGCTGTGTCCAAGGATAAGTCGCTCTGCATCGGGCGCTCGGATTCCGCCAGGTTGGCCTGCTGCCCGAAGCACGCTGCAAATTCGGCCAACTGCTGCGCCTCGCCATCAGGCAGCGACCTCTTCGTTGAGCCCCGATTTGCAGGCAGCAGTGGAATGCAGCCCAGAAGGTCAGCTACCGCGCCTTCAGAACTATTTCTTGGGTTGCTCCAGGACCGGCCCCTGAACCTCTTGACCGTCGTAAATGATCTTCGTAGTCGTTCCAAACTGTTTGTAGTCCGAGTACTTGATGGTGTCGCGCATGTGCACGTCCTGGGCCATGTATCCGGAACCGCCGGCAAAGTGCAGAATCCCTTCGCCCTTGGTATACACGGGAAACCAGTAGTGTCCGTCAACCTGTTGCCGCCAGGTCATGAACGGGGGATGCAGGTCTTCGTTGTTCTTGCGCGTGTCGTCGGGAACCATGCGGCCATTGGTCACAACGATCTGCAGTTCTGTTGTGTCGACCCAGATGCGCCCCAGCAAGTAGCGCTTTTTCTTCTCGATGACCTTGGGGCTTACGTCGAACACATAGCACTCCACCTCATCGACCTTCTGCCGGCCCACATATTTCACGTCGTATTGGCCGATCACCTCGGCGGTCAGCACAAACGGGTAGCCTTGCTGGATGTCCTGGAGATCCGAGGGCGACATGCTCACGCGCTGCAGCGTATTCTCCGGCGCATAAACCACCTTCTCGGTCCGCTTGCCGGTGGTATCGAAGATTACATCGTCCACCTGGTAATATTCGCCGTCCACCTTATTGTCGTCGTCCAGCGTCTGCACCCGGGCGATGCGCCGATAGGTGTAGTGGTTCAGCGCCTGCTGGAATTCGCTCTCCTTGGCGGCAAATTTTTTGATAATCTCCTCGGGCGGCGTTTGAGGCTCGGAGATATCCATGGGCCCAAAGCCGGAATCGAGCGCCATGGGGCTAAAGCTGTCCTTGCCCTGAGCCATGGCCATCAAGGCGCACCCCGAAGCCAGAAGCATCGCCATCAGAATTTGCTTTTTCACCCTGGATCTTCTCCCCGTGTACCGTCTTCGAACGGCGGGCCGTTCCGGACAGTGGCCAATCTAAACCGTTAGACGCAACCGGACGTGCGCAGGGTGCTTTCTTCGCAGGGGCTGCGAGTTTTGAAAGCGGGCCAAAGCCAAGGGAGGAACTCGTCGCCGTACGTTCCGGAGTGGGACTGTCCAACACCGTCCCATGCCATCGCGATCCATCCTCGTCCGGGAAAGAATGCAGCATATTCCCCGAATCCGTAGAATAACCTTGCATGGCCTTTACCGAACAATACGATCTGGTGGTGGTGGGCGCCGGCCACGCCGGCTGCGAGGCGGCTATGGCCGGCGCCCGCATGGGCCTGAAAACCGCCCTGATCACCATGAACATGGACCTGATCGCCCAGATGAGCTGCAATCCTGCCATTGGCGGGGTGGCCAAGGGCCATCTGGTCCGCGAAGTCGATGCCCTGGGCGGCATCATGGGCGAGGTGGCCGATGCGGTCGGCATCCAGTTCCGCCTGCTCAACACCTCTCGCGGTCCCGCGGTATGGAGCCCACGCGCCCAGTGCGACAAGCAACTTTACCGCGTGAAGATGCGCCAGGTCTTGGAGTCGCAGGACGGCCTCCACATCCGCCAGGCTGAAGTCGTCGGCCTGGTGTTGGACGAGGGAACAGGGACCGAAGAACAGGGACAAGGGACTAGGGATCAGGGAACAGACCTGGGTGCCCCAGGTCCCGATTCTGGGACCTGGGATAGCAAGACCAATTGGAACCCCGCTGGATCGCCTCGAATCGTTCGTCCTCAACGGCGAGTTTTGGGCCTCAAGCTTCGTGACGGCCGGCAACTGCTGGCCCGAGCCACCATCATCACCACCGGCACCTTTCTCAACGGCCTCATCCACTGCGGAGAAGAGCGCTATCCGGCCGGCCGCAGCGGGGAACCCGCTTCTGTCCTGCTGGGCGAAGCCCTGCGCGCCCTGGGCCTGCGCACCTGCCGCCTCAAAACCGGCACGCCGCCCCGACTTGACGGCCGCACCATCCGCTGGGACGCCTTTCAGGAGCAGCCTGGCGATGCCGATCCCACTCCATTCAGCTTTCGCACCCGCGCAATTGTACAGCCGCAGATCAGTTGCCACATCGCCTTTACCACCCCGGACACGCTGCGCATCATCCGCGAGAACGTCCACCGCTCGGCCATGTACTCGGGTCAGATTGAAGGCATCGGGCCGCGCTATTGCCCCTCCATCGAAGACAAGATCGTCAAGTTCCCCGACAAGACCCAGCACCAGTTCTTCCTCGAGCCCGAAGGCCTGAACACCCACGAGGTCTACATCAACGGCATGTCCACCTCGCTGCCCATGGAGGTGCAATGGCAAATCGTCCGCTCCATCCCCGGCCTTGAAAACGCGGAGTTGCTGCGCCCCGGCTACGCCATCGAGTACGACAGCGTGGATGCCACCGAATTGGACCGCACCCTGCGCGTCAAGAGCATGCAAGGCCTCTACCTTGCGGGACAGATCAATGGAACCAGCGGGTACGAGGAGGCGGCCTGTCAGGGCATCATGGCTGGCATCAACGCGGCTCTTTGGGTGAAGGGCGAGGCGCCTTTCACCATGGACCGGACCGAAGGCTACACCGGCATTCTGATCGACGACCTCATCTCCAAGGGCACCAAAGAGCCGTACCGCATGTTCACCTCGCGGGCCGAGTTTCGCCTCCACCTGCGGATCGACAATGCCGACCGCAGGCTCACACCTTATGGCCGCAGGCTGGGCCTGATCGGTGACGAGGCATGGAAGGAATACGAGGAGAAGCAGGCGCGCATGGATGCCCTGCATGGCCTCTTGCTCAACGGAAAGGTCAACACTGAAGGGCTTCGCAATGCAGGCTTCGGCGATCTCACGGCCACGGCCGGCCTTACCTGGGCGCAACTGCTCAAGCGCCCTGAAGTCACCATTGAGCCGGTCGTAGCGGCGCTCGGTGAGAGCCTTACCCAGGAGCCTCTGTTGTTCCATATGGCGGGCGAAATTCACCGCAACGGCAGCCTGCCCAGCGTGCTGCGCAACGAGGCGCGCGCCGTTGAAACCGAGATCAAATTCGCCGGCTATCTGGATCAGCAAAAGAAGTCGATTGACAAGCTGAAGGCCGCCGAAGCCCAGACCATTCCGGATTGGATCGAATACGGCGCCATCAGCGGGCTGTCGCGCGAGATGCGCGAAACCCTGGAGCGCGTCCATCCCATGACCATTGGACAGGCGAGCCGCATTCCCGGAGTGACACCGGCTGCCGTCAGCCTGGTGCATGTCTCCATCCGGCTGCAAGGGGCCAAACGGCTGGCACGCTAGGCTAATGGCTCCACAAGGATGGGATAGATTGGATTCGAGATCTCGCCGGGAAGGTCTGATTGAATTAAATTTCGGGAGCTCTTCAAGCGCCTGTTTCATTTTGAGACAGGATGGGAACCACTTCCGTATCCGGAATCCATGGTACTAATCCGCAAGGAAATAACTGATGCAATCGCCCTCTCCCCGCGATATGCTCCTACCCATGCAGCAAACAGCGGAATCCGTGCCCTCGACCAGTTCCCAGACCTTTGCCGGCTTGCTGGCAGCCCTCGCTTCGCCTCAGCAGAAGCGTCAGCCCACCTGGAGCGACGACGAACTCCCCGAAGATGTGGCCACGCTCAGCTACGAACATGCTCTGAACACTCATGCGCGTTACCGCTCCGCGGAATCCAAGGATCTCCCGGCGGCTCAGGCCACCGAGGCCACGCGCAGCCGGGAAGCTGTGGAAGCAGAAGTGATGGCCGCCAGAAAGGCCGCCATTGCCAAACTCAACGAGGCACGCAGCGAAGAACTGTTTGCTGAACCGGCCAAGGAGCCGCCCGCGCGTGCTTTTTACGATGAGCCGAAGGCTCCCGAGCGGAATCTCAAGTGCGCCAGCATCACCCTCCGGCTCAGCCAGGCCGAGTGCGAACAACTGAAGAAGCGAGCCGCCGAAGCCGATCTTTCGGTTTCCGCCTACCTGCGCTCGTGTGCCTTTGAAGTTGAGACGCTGCGCGGGCAGGTGAAAGATACCCTGGCACAGATGCGGGCAACCGAGGCACTGCGCGCGGCCGAGTCCAAGCGAAAGCCGCCGGCTTCCGCGCCTGCACCCAGCAAGCGCTCATGGCTTCATTGGCCGATGAAGGCCTAGCCCCAGAATCGCGAACCGAGAGAATTGCGACAAGGCGGAAGTCCCGGGATTCTGGATTTCCGCCTTGTCTGCTTCAGTCGGGGAGGGTCTGATCCAGCACTTCCTGGGCGCGTGCAGCACGCCAGGCGGCCAGCCTGTGATGCAGCGCCGGGTCGTTCAAGGCCAGAATTGCGGCCGCAAACAGCGCGGCATTGGCCGCTCCAGGCTTGCCGATGGCCAGCGTGGCTACGGGAATCCCCTTGGGCATCTGCACCATCGAGAGCAAGGAATCCAGGCCGTTCAGCGGCGTGGCTACCACCGGTACTCCCAGCACGGGAAGCAGCGTTTTGGCCGCCATCACTCCGGCCAGGTGCGCCGCGCCACCGGCTCCGGCGATAAACACCTTGACGCCCCGCTCTGGGGCCGTCGCGACATATTCAAATAGCTGATCCGGGGTGCGATGTGCACTCAATACCCGCGCTTCACAGGGAATTTCAAGCGCGCGCAGAATCTCGATCGCAGGCAAAAGGACCTCGTAGTCGCTCTTGCTGCCCATGACGATTGCAACCAGGCATTCTTCACTCATAGAGCTGATTATACGAATCTACGAGAACAACCTGAAGCCTAAACCAAGAATCCGGCTCCCGCTCAATGCCGGTGCCACGCCTCCACGGCAACCTCGATCACCGCGAACAGGACGCTCACCGCCGCCAAAAAACCTTTGGCCCGCTGCCAGTTCTCCTCGTGCCGTTCCATGCGCCTCTCCAGGTCGGCGATACGGCCGCCGTTGCCGTCGCCCATTAGAGTGGTGATCTGCGTCTTCACCACGCTCAGATCGCTCAAAACTTGCGCTTCGAATTCATTCATCATTCGCATCCGCCGGACTCCATCTGCTTCTTGAATCGCCGCAAAACCTACGATCCCAGCGGCAGGTTAATGAATAACGCCGTCGAGAACTCCGAATAGTTGGGCGGTGTCGATCCGTCGTACATCCGGACATAGAACCGGTCGTTGGCCGTTTCACGCGAGAAGACCAGGTTGGGCAGGCTGGCCCGCATAACCAGGCCCGGATCTTCCCCAGCCATGAACGCGAAGTCTCGCCGCCGAATCTCGAATCCGCCCCCCTCGGGCGGCGTTACGCCGGCATTGACTGCCACTGTGGTTCCATTCAGGGTGGTCACGGTAAGCCCGCTGAGATTGGCCAGCAGCGTGGGCGCAATCGCTGCTGGCAACCGGGTATCGACAGGGACCGTCGCCGAGGTCTTGACAGCAAGATCGCAGGCCCAATCGTTGGCAAACGCGATGGAATACACCACTAGGTCCGGAACGCTGGCCTGGTAGATCAATTTCACCGACCGCACCACTACCTGCACGTCCAGGCTTGCCGAAGGGGCATTCAACAGCAACGCGTCCCCGGGCCACACGTCGCTCGCAAAGCTCAATCTGCTTCCCCTGTAAGTCCCGCTCCACAGCGCGCTCACTCCGCCCGACGCCTGCTCCATCGCCATGGCCGCATTGCGGCAGTCGGCGGAACTGCGCGCGGCCGGGCTGCTTACCGAACCAATCCACGCCGCCACTGCCGGCATTCCGGCCTGTGCTAACGCTTCCTGGCTCGCGGTATTCACCGCCCGCCCCACCGCCCTACCCACGGTACGGTAATTCACTGCTACCTGCTCGCCGGCTACCGGCGCAGAGCTTGTATAGAACACCAACTTGCCCGTACGCTCAAGGTGACATTCGGCCGACTCAGCCGTGGTGCCTACCCGGCGCGTGTATGCACTCCCGCTGGGGGGCGTGCTCACCACCCAGCCCGAACCCAGATTGGTCAGATTGATTGCGCGCATGGTTCCAATCAGGTTGAGGCTGCTGGCCGCCACGGCTTCGCAGGCCTCGGGCAGGCTCGCAATCGCGCCGTCATACAGAGTCACAGGCATCCCGGCCACCCCGTTCACATACGGCTGAACCTCCAGTTGCATCTTGCCTGCGCAAACGTTGGTTTGCCCGCCAAAGACGATCGGTCCGTTGTCTCCAAAGGAGCGATAAATGGCCAGCGCCCGCTCATTCTCGGCGCAATGCACTCGGACCCGCAGCGTGTATTGGTTCGCCGAAGCGACAGGGTAGGCCGGTCCAGTTGCTGCGCCCTGGATCAGAGGCTGCAGGGAAACTGCGCCCGTCCCTTGTTGCGCCGTCACTTGGAAACCTGCGATACAGGCAGCCTGGGTATTCAACCCAACAAAGAATCCCGCCAGAACTCCGGTGCTGCCTGGGCTAAGTGTCACTCCCACGGCCTCCAGCAACAGAGTTCCACCCATCTCTACCGGGTCCAACCAACTCAACACTGTTTGGCCGTCGATTCCGCTGCCCCCATCCATCACTAGGCCGCCCTGGCCAAGCTTTACGTATCCTGCTCCGCCTGTGTTGCTCCACAACTGCAGGTTGACCGCGCTCTCATTGAATTGCTCGTTGATGATCGTGGACTTTGAAGGGGCGGGAAAGAACGGATCGGCGGCCAGAAAGAACTGCGTTGTCACGCCATCGCCCAAGAAATACTCGGTTACATGGGCTACAGGTTCCATCGCCCCGCAAACCGTCACATCGTTGGCCAGTGCGCGCTTTACTTCAGCCGTTATTGCCAAATTCGCCAAACTCAGGCTGCCGTCGGTCTCATTCAGTGCATGAACTGTGGCCGGTACAGCCGAAAGAGTCAGCGCTCCATTCTGTGCGCGATAAGCCGCCCTCGCCATGCTTGCCACCTGCCCGGCACCGGCACTCCACGACGCGCCCAGTTCGGCAACAAACTGGCTCACCGGCGTATCCAATGAGAGACTCTGCGTCGAGAGAGTCGCCGATCCGGCATGGGTCGTCAGCGCCGCTATCAGTCCTCCAGCTGTCGCCCCCGTCGCACACATGCTAGGTCCCACCGGTAGCTGATCCAGCAGCAGTTCGTCGCTCACCGCCTCGATCGCGATCCGATAGCACGGACCTTCCAGCCCCAGCCCTGCGAACTCCGGCAGCGGGCTCACTGCGATGTATCCCGTAAAGTACCTCGTGCCGTCGTCGCCCGTCACTGCCAGAGACTGGTTCCGCGTCGGCATGGCCAAGCTTCCGTCGCTTGGGAGGCTCAGCATCAGTTTGCAGACCGAAGGTTCGTTCAATTTGCGCTCGATCGCCAGCGGCTTCGCCCCATCCAGCGCCGATGTATAGTCATGCCCATGAATCGTAATCTTCATCGCCAACTCACTATCTCGCCAACTCGTCGATTTGCTACCGGGCTAACTCGCTGACTTGCTAACTTGCTGACTCGCTCAGACCAGCGCCTTTGCCGCCGGAAGAAAACTCCGGTAGCATACGACCCGCTCTCCATCCAGTGCATCGGTCACCGGCAAGGCAAGAAACTGCCCCTTCAGCAGAACCCGCGTTTGGCCGCCTTTGTGCTTCGCGTCCAACGGTATGGCCGTCTCTTCCGCGCCCGCCATGCTCTGCAGTCGCGGATAGTGAATGAAGATCCTCTCCCCCTGGCATCCTTCCATCAGAAACAGTGCCGACCATTCCTGGTAGAAGCTTCCGCCTTCGCGATCCACAAATCCTGTCACCGCCTGCAGTTTGGCGCCAGTCGCCGGTGTCCCGCCCAAAAGCGGCGAGGCCAGCGTCAGCCCCGTCGAACTGGCCTGCGAGACCAGCGCCACGTTGAACGTGATGCGCCGGATGTAGTCCACATCCGTCACTGCCTGGCGCAGATAGGCCCCCGCAACCGGAGACCCGACAAAGCCTGTCTGACCCGAGTAATCGGCGTCCAAGGCTACTATCGAACCGGCAGAAAACCTCGCCGCATCCGCCGCGGCCAAAACGATGGTCGTAGCCGTCGAGCCACTCTGCACGACCACCGCGGCCGCAGCCTGCGCGCCATCCGCGGAAGTCGTAGCACCGGTTGCAGCAGCCAGCAGATTCATATGCTGGCTGCCTGTAGCCAATGCCATGGTCAGTTTGTTCCAGCCCAGGAATTGCAGACTCACCTGCGCCTCAACAGTCTCTCGCACCTGGCCCAGTGTGCCTGCTGGAATGCCTGCCAAAACTGCCGCGCTCCTGCTTCCAGTTTTGCGCGTGAATTCCTGTATCCACCCCAGGCTGATCCACGGAGCTGGTGGGGTATCCAGGCTGAACCCGCCTTGCTCGGCCGGGTCGAACAGCACCGGCGTTTGTGTCACACGGTTTACCGGCGCAAAATATGCCCGCACCCGCCGAGCAACAGGCGCCGGCGCAGAAAACCAATTCGCTGCCATTTACTCCCCCTGCTCCTGGTAGCTGTAGACCGTTATTCTCGCCGTGCGGCTCAGCCTGTCCCGCTGCGCTACTATCGGCCCCAGACCTGGCTCGTCCCAGAAGACGTTGGTCAACATCGCTGCCGGCGGCGTTGCCACATAGTTGAGCTTTGGCGTCCAAAATGGCTGCAGCATGGCAACCAGTTCTTCGTCCATCGCGCTCAGCGCCCGCCCCCGGTCAAGTCCACCAAAACTCTGCGTACCGCAGGTCTGATACACGATCTCGCACTCTTCGGCTGTCATGGCCGACGCCAGATCCAGGTCCACCCCCAAACCCAGCCAGCGCACGACGAATACATCGCCAGGAAGCTGAGTGAAGGGCGCCTCCGCCTCCTCCAGCACAATCCCCGGCCGCACCGCCCCGCGCACCAGCATTGTCCTCTCCGGATTGACCGTCACCAGCCTTGCTCGCAACGCCATATAGAACGAGTCTTTCGCATTCTGCATGGAGATCTACTCCTCATCAACCGCCATAGTCCCAACGCGCCAACCCCGACATCTGATCCCTGATCTCTGTCGTCACACCGATTGCTGTCGCATCTCGCGCAATAGCAGCCGGTACAGGTACACCTGCCCAAAGGCCTCACTCGATGCAGCCGACTCAATCAGGTAATCCTGGCCCCCCACCGTAACGGCAAGTGTCAGGTCGAAAAGAGATTGTGCCGATGCCAGGTCCAATGCGCTGACCTGCTGTTCCACACCCGTGGCTGACACCAGCAACTCCCACTTCGACTGGCCGCCCTCCTGCCAACTCGGTCGCAGTTTTCGCATTGCCACCGGGCTAACTACCACCTCGGTAAAAGTCGTTGAAACCAGGCCCAACTCCGACATGTTGCTGTCCGGACTCGTTCCCGTTACCCGCAATAGCGCCGACGTTCCTGCCACACTGCGCAGAAGCGCGTCGGCCAGCATTTGGGGAGCTCCCACCGGGTTGCGCGGTGCCGTGTCGCTCATCCCTCACCCCAGCCTGTTCGCAACGTAGGGACGCAGCCAAGACTGCACCGTTTCGTCCACCAGCGAACTCGAGAAGTACTGCATCTGCATCGTGTCGATTTTGGTCCTGCTGGCATTCAACGCAGGCGTCGACTGCGCGTTGCGCACAATCTGCGCGCAGGCCGTCTTCACGTCGTCCCCAATAATCGCCAAGCCCGCTGTATAAGTGACCGCCACCTCGTTGTACGGCAGCCCCAACATATTCCAGGGCAGCGTCAGTTCCCCGGTGTTCGGGTCATAGTCCACTGAATTCGGATCGATCCCCGCCCACTGTCCAGGCAACGAGAACACCCATACCAGCTCGAAGAGCGGCGCGTTCACCGTTTCCCCGCGACGGGGTTTCGCGTATCGGCCCTCAAGACTCACCAGTGGCGACGTGGCCGTCCCCAGTGGCGCCAACGGCAGATAACTCAGCAGAACCGTTTGCGCTCCGCTGGTTAGCCGCAAGCGCTCTGTGTACTGAATCACATTCAGGTCGGGCCGCCTGCAGTAGCTGTTGATTAATGCCGTGGCAGCCGTGACCCAGTCCGCCGTTGTAGCCGCCGGCAATCCATAGTTCGGGTAATCCGCTGGCTGCAGATATGCCATACGATCCTTCTTTCAGTTGTCAGCGATGATTGATCAGATTGGAATCCCACGCAGTGAACAGCGGTCAGTTGTTTCAGTTCACTGACCACTGTTCTCTGCCTTTGCTTACCGGTCCACCAGCACCTGGTAATGGGCATAATTCGCGCCCTTTACCACAACTGCCCCGAACTTCACCGCAACATACTGTTGCGTCAGCGTGCCCGGCAAGCCAAGTTGGAAGATGCGCGGCGTCGGATCCCCAAGCCAGTGATACTCGATCAGATCCTCGGTCACGATGTAGGCCGGCAACACCGCGGTTCCCGACCCAGGCGTACCCGTGTAGCTCAAACTCCAGTCCGGAATTAAGGGCAGATCCCCGGCCTGTGTCGACAGCATCTTCACCCGGATTCCACCCGTAATGTTGTCGGTATTCAACACCACGTTGAACTCCGTCTTCATCTCCCGGTCGATCAGATCCAGCAAAACCGGGTTCGCATAGATCGCCGTGGGCCGCACGTGATAGCCGTTGCTGGCTACCATCTGGGCCACTGCCGACTTGATGCCGTCCACGATCGATGCCGTCGTGCCGATGGTGGTCGTCAGTCCTCCTGCCACAATCTGCGGAATCACTCCCATGTACTGTGTTGTCACCGGCGTGCTCAGGCTGGTGTCGTTGCCATTCCAAAGAGCAACGTCGTGGGTCACCATCACCCCGCTCACCGTGTCCACCAGGTCTTTCGCCTGAAGATAGGCAAACTGCTGCTGCTGGTTCCCCAGTTCAATGTCGAACAGGTTGTAGTTGATCTGCGAAACGATCGCCTTCAGCGGTACGCTCCGCTCCACCCGTGTGGGACTCACCACCGGCGCCACAATACTGCGCGGATTCACGAACCCTGCCGTGCCTGGGTTCGGCAGAGCTGTCTCCTCAAAGAATCGCGATGGGTGACCCGTCGCCGGCACCTGCTTGATTCGCTGCCCAAACGGGCTTGAACGCCGGCAAATGTCGAAGATCTCGGTCTGATACAACGGAATTTCGATGGCGCCCGGTCCAATAAAGTCAGCTGCCGCGTGAATATCTGCAAAGGTTGCGTTCATAGGCTCTTTCCGCCCCCTCCATGGGGCCGTTGCTCATGTGCTCGGTGGTCAGTGAAAAGTGACCAGTGAATGTCGATCAGCGGCCAGGGCTGTGGTAACAAGAGAGTGACCACTGATCGCTGACAACTGCCTCTAAGCGATCGCGCCAGCCCGCAACAGTTGGGTCTTCACCGCAATGCGCTGTTCCAAACTCAGTCCCGCCAGCGCTGCGTCCAATGCGCGCACTTCCACCGGGCCATCACCGATGCCATGCTTGGAAAGCATCTCGGAAGTGGCTGCTGGAACGGTCCTGCGCTGCGTATTCAAATGCGAAGGGACTGCCGCTGCCCTCAATTCGGATATTTTGCGCTCGGCCACAGCCAGCTTCTCCGCCAACTCAACCTCTCGCCCGTTCGCCTCCACGGTCGCCGAGATCCTCTCCACTTCTCCGCCCAGAATCCCTTGCCGCTCTTCCAGCCAACTCAATGTGCGCTCCAGCAAGGTTGTCGCGGCTTCCAGGCGCTCCGCCATGTCCTTTTCTTCCATTTCCATGCCATCCCTTTCTTTTTTGCCGTGTTCTCCCTAACTCCCAGAACCAACCCGTAAACACGCAAGCCAGCTAACTCACTAACTTGCTGACTTGCTAAAGAAAACCTCTCACATCGGAACTCCTTCCCCAACCAGCCGGTACCCACCGTGCCCCATCCTTCCCAGCTTTTGACGACAGGTTGGAACCCCACCCCAGTTTGCTGACTCGCTCACTCGCTGTCCCGCTGCGTTCAACTCGCCATGCGAAAACTCGTTGCCCGGTACGCCGCCTTTTCCCGCAGCAGAATCGCCGCTCCGGTAAACGTCACGCGGGTCAGCTTCCACACCTCGGCGCGCATATCTTCAACCCGCGCATCCGCCAGTTCGTAACTCATACCCATGGCCTCGGGTGCCTGCGCCAAGATCGCCCCAGCCACCTCGGGGAAATCGCGAGCATAAAGATAGCCCCTCACCACAAGACGTTGTCCCACTAGGTCGGCCTCGGTCAAAAGGCCAATCTTGCGCCGTGCATCATGCCCATCCCAGCCGGGCCGGTAATCCACTGCCATTCCCAGCAGCGAAGGCAAGGCCTTCTCCGCAGCCTCCCGCGTCAGCATCACCCGATGCCCACGCGCTCCGGCCGGCGCCTTGTCGCTGGCCGCATTCACCATCGTCAATACCCCTTCGAACGGCACTCGGTTCGGGTGCCCTTCGACAGGGGGAATTGTCACCGCCATCGCTTCCAATCGCATGCGTTCTCCACCATCCGCTCCTGCAGTTGTTCTGGCGTCTGCTAACTCGCTAACTCGCTGACTTGCTGCCCCGGTCCCACGTCTGCCTTCTCTTCCAAAGGCCCCAACCCCCGCATCGCCCTTACCTCGTTCACAGTCAGAACGCCTGCTTGAAGCAACTGCACCTGCACTGCCAGTTCCGTCTCCTCATCCCGAGCATTCAGGTCGTTGAAAACAAACTCGAACTCCCGCCACCCAATACACTTGCCGAACAGGTCCCGCGTGATATGCCCGGCCAATAACATGGCCAGCGGCGAGATCGCTCCGCGAAACGCCTCGTCGGTCATCTCCGAGGCGGTCGACTGGTTCACATCCGCTTCCAGCCCCAGCAGCAGCGGTGGCAAGCCAAAGGCGTTGGCCACCATGCGGATCAGAAACTCCTGCCAGGCCAACCGGAGGTCCGCATCCGTCCCCTGGGCAAACCGCAAAACCTCTGGCTTCTGTTCCGTCGAGAGCAGCGGCACCCTACCCGTCCCCTCGATCTCGTCCTGCCACCAGCGGATCAACCGATCATGTTGCGTCGGCGTCGCCTCATTCAGCCACAGCGCATACTGAGCCACGCTGTTTGCCGCCAGCTTGCCCGCAAACCGGTGCGCGCTCAGAAACTGGTTCACCGTCTCGAATGCCACCTCCAACGGCCCCAGCCCAAAGGGCGTAAAACTCCGCGGATTCATGCGGATATACATCAACTGGTCGTCTCGCAACTCCACTGCGCTCGATTCCAGTTGCCCCGGAAGCGCCTGCATATAACGCGGCATCTCTTCCGAACCGTCCCATCGTGCGTTAATGCGAATCGAAGCCCCATCCACCGGCCACAACATCGCCGGCCGGTCGGCATCTCCCGTGGGCTCCATCTCGATCGCTCCGAAGCCGCCCGTCAGCGCATCTTCTATTGCTTGCTCCATCAAAGTGCGAAAGCTGTCCACCGAGTTCGGCTCTTCCAGCATCCGCCGCAATGCTGCGACTCTCTTCGCGGCATAGGCCACTTCGTCCGCTCTCACTCCCCGACGAACCCGCACCTGCCAATCCATCGCCGCGATCCGTTCCTTGATCACGTTGATCGCCCGCCGCACCACAGGCGTCTCCGCAAAGCGCCGCAGATTCAGCGGCGTTGGCTTGGGCACCGCGCGCCCAGACAACTGAAGTGGGCTCAGGATGGCGGGCAGTGCCAATGTCTTTCGTCCCACCTCAACACTCGGCCGCCCCGCACCGGCGACTATCTTCGCCCTCTGCTCGCCCCCCGTCGCCTGGCGCCAGATCTCTCGCAACTGTTCGCCTACCTTCACACGCACCTTCCTTTTAGCGCCCAAAAAACAAGAGGCGCAGCCCTATCGGGCCACGCCTCTCGTTTTTTTGCCGCCAGCTACCAGCTATGAGCTTCTAAAGCAGTTCCATCATCGTCCTGCACCGAAACCGCTGTCCTCAAGTAACTTAATTCTCAAGAAAAAGCACCATCTGCGCAATCGAAAAAAGCTCGCAAATTGTGCCACAGGTTCCAGGCGTCAGTTACCAAGCATCATTTCTTACTTACAAATCGATCCTATCGCAAACATAGGAAATTCTCTGCAAACTCCTACGAAAATCTTTCGAGGGCGCAGCCTAGGAGTCTGTCGGAGATAACCGGGCGTGATTTTGTGGTTTGCTTCTGTGGGC